>DATKRB010000011.1:0-96522 GCA_035532415.1 Acidimicrobiales bacterium
GGTGCTGCTCCCCGAGAACCGCCAGATCTGGATCGCCGCGAACGGCTCAGGGCGCATTCTCGAAACCTTCGGGGACCCGGTCTTTCTTTCTGGACAGGACCGCGCCAACTGGGAAGCCGCCGGCAGTCCACCCATCCAGCATCCTCCGACCGATATGTCCTTTGGTCCCGGTGGCTTGGTCGATGGTCCGACCGACCTCTCCGAACTGCCCACCAATCCCTCTGCCCTCGCGGCCGAGATCTCGTCGCGCAAGATCGAAGGTGGTCCTCCTGGTCCAGCCGAGGACTTCACCCAGGTGGCCGACATGTTGAGGGAGACCGATGCTTCGCCAGCCCTACGTTCGGCGTTGTACCAGGTCGCTGCCGGGCTGCCCGGCGTGGAAGCACTCGGGACGGTCGCCGACCATTCCGGCCGGAGCGGGGTCGGCGTCGCCTACGTGAACAAGGGTCTGCGCCACGAGCTGATCTTCGATCCCAAGACGAGCGCCCTGCTCGGTGAGTCCTACACGATCGTTGGCCCAGGATCGGGCTATGACGCTCCCGTTGGCACCGTCGTCGGGTGGGAGGTGTACCTGCAGTCGAACGTCGTCAACTCCCTCCCGTCGGCCCCAGCCACCGCGCCCTCGCAGCCTGTGGCGCCAGCGACACCCGTGCCGTCCAACTCGGCAACATCGCCCAACTCAGCAATTGCGTCAACTACCACGGTGGTTCCATAGATGATCGTGATGTCAGCATCCTGAGGCGTGTCCGCACGTCGGCCGGTTCGAATACGAGTGACTACGGACGGGCGCACTTGTCTGTTGTCGGTTGACAAGGTCGTCGCGTGCACGGTATCGATGATTGCACAGCGGGGACCTGCTCGGGCTCTTACCTGGGTGTTTCCTGACAAGGAAGCCAGACCGCGAGCAGGGGGCGATCCTGGGCTGTGGTTCCTGCTCGGGGCCACGGGGTAAGCGGCATTGCCTCGTTCGGTGGAGTTCACCGTGCGTCGAAGTCCTGATGGCCATCGTGGGTGCCAACCGGTGAATGATGACCTGCGGCTCGTATCCGGCGTGAAGAGCGAATGCCGTCGCCTGGTGCACTTGGCGTGTCCGACGCTGGTTTCGAGCGCAGCTAGCCGTCGTGGTTTCGTCGTTCACCAACTTCGTGCGTCGAGGAGCTTCATGAGGTTGCGTTTGGGCTTGTGGCGCGCCCTGACCCCCGCCGCGTACGGCTCGAATGCGTCAGGCTGGGCGGTAGCGCGCATCAGCTTTTGAACGTGGGCCATCGTCTCGACCGCCTGGCGGTAGGCGTCGTTGTTCTTGGCGGCGATGAGGCGTTCCACCTCGTCCTCGAAGATCGGGATGGCGTCGAGGGGGTGGGCCGCCTCACGACGACGCGCAAGCTCGAGCCACAGGCGCCAGGAGCATCCCCCGGCCTTCGCCTCCGTCCATGCCTGGTCGACGTCGCCGTCGAAGAGGAAGACCTGCACGAGATCCGAGGCGTCCGGGGCGAGCCCCCATCGCGCCGGCCCAGTGCCCGACCCGCCCTTCGCTCGGACGGCCGTCATCCGGCCCGCGACCTCGTCGCGGAGGCGCTTCACCGCGCGGGGACGCCAGGTGTCCCACGTGCCGGCCAGCGTCCCCTGCGCGCAGAGCCGCTCGTAGGTGCTGGGCGAGGGGCGCTCCTCGAAGGCCCTCCAGGCGAGCTCGACCGCCTGTTCTCCCTGGCCGGCTCGGTGGTACTCGTCGGCGGCCACCTCGAGGAGGCGGTGGTCGGCCGATGGCCCGAAGTGCTCGAGGCCCTGCTCGGCCCAGCTCAGCGCGTCGGCGAAACGACCCGCAGCCCGGAGGTGTTCGGCGATGCGGACGAAGTCGTAGGGCGAGGACTGGTCCTTGGCAAGCACGGCGACGACCGCGTCGACGTCGCCAGAGGTCTCGGCGAGGGCCTCCATCATGTGGGTGATGCGGAACCTGTTGCCGTCGTAGGAGCGCTTGTCTCCGGGTTCGAGGGCGGGGAGGCGTTCGAAGGCGGCCTCGGCGAGTTGGCGGTAGGTGGCGAGGCCCGTCTTGCCGAGCACCTTCGCGTAGGTGCGTGCGGCACCGGAGAACACGTCGAGGTCGCCCGCGTCGCACTCCCAGTCGAACAGCCGATGGGCGAGCGCGACAGGGTCGGGGCGCGCCTTCTTGCACGCGGCGAGGTGGAGTTCTTGGAGCTCGGCGGCGATCTCACCGAGGCAGCCGTTCGAGTCGTCGACCGAGCCGACCGCGTCCTCGGCTCGTTCGAGCGCGTGCTCACACAGCTCGATCACCGCCTCGGCGTCGCCGTCGTCGAGCAGGCCCCGCACGGCGCCGATCACCTCGCGGATGCGCTCGGCGTAGTCGTAGGCCTCCCGGTAGGAGACGTAGTCGTCGGTCTCGAAGGCGTTGTCGATCGCGTCGAGGAAGGCCCGAAGCGGGGGAGGACCTGCGACCGCCTTCGCCGCGTCGAGACGGAGCCGAGCGAGCGCCAGCTCGTCGGCCGCGGCGAGCTCGAGCACGAGGTCCACGAGCCGCTCGTTGCCGAGGCCCTCGAGGTAGGTACGCACGTCGACGTCCGCCTCGACGTCGGGCTGCTGGCGGGTGGAGCGGGGCTCGGTGGCGACGAGGGCGAGCGCCACGGCGTGCTTGCAGAAGCTCCCGTCAGCGCCGACCGGGCAGGTGCAGAAGAACACCGGCTCGCCGTCCTCGACCCCGAGGTGCACGTTGTAGGGCGCCGATCCCCGGACGGTCGCCTCGGCGGACGTCGCGGTGACGCGCAGCTTCGTGACCGTGCCGCTCCGTGCGTAGTCCTCCCCGCGCTCGAAGCTCCGAGGACCGGCGAGGGAGCGGACCCGGCGCCGATTGAAGACCTCTCCGAGATCGCCGGGTACCCGCCGAGGGGATGCAGAGGCCATCCCGGCATGCTACGAGCGCCACGGCATCCATCGCAGAGCCCGCACCGGGCGGGTCATGGGGCGGTGGGACGCCCCGGCACGCGAGGCGAGTACCCCGCAGCGGCGAGCCAGGCTCGGGCGCGGCCCCGCTGGCGCTCGTCGGAGAACGCGTACCAGGCCTCGAGCTCGCCGGGCCAGCGCTCGAGGACATCCTTGAAGCGGCGGAAGGCCCCCCGACCCGAGATGGCGATCGACAGCCGATCGGCCCGATCCTCGTCGGAGAGCGCTTCGATGAAGTCCTCCATGTCGCCGTAGGCGGCTCGGGAGCCCTCGCACGACACAGGGAGCCAGCGGTCGGGGTCCTCGTCGCCGGGATCCTCCTCGCCCACCTCGCGGGCGTAGTCGATCGCCGCCTGCGGCCAGACCTCCCCGGTGCGAACGTCGACCCGCCCGCCGCCATGGGCCGGGTCGCCCTCGAGGATGCCGGCCAACTCCTCGAGGTCGACGGGAAGCGGGCGCAGCAGAGGTGCGGGCCGATCGCCGAGCGCCGCGTCGAGCTGGAGGGCGAGATCGTCGTCACGACGACGCGTCGACCGTCCGCATCGAAGATGGCACCTCGAAGAGCAACCCGACGGTCGTCACCCTGTCCACCAGCTTCAGCCTGGCAGGTCTCACTCTTCGCGGCGCAGGCGGGTACGCCAGTCGGACTTGTCGTCTCCTGTCGCTGGGCCAGGTCGGGCGCTCATGAGGCACCAACCTCGCAGTATGGGTACACGTTTAGAGGTGATTACGTAGGAATCTGACGAATAGGCGTCTGAACGCGCAGCTGAACTGCTAATCTAGGCCCGTGCTCCTCAGATTCGAGGTCTCCAACCACCGGTCGATCCTCGAGCCCGTCGAGCTGTCCATGGTCGCCGTCGACGAGGACAGGCCCTCGGTCCGGAAGTTCGACCTGCTCGCCGAGCGCGTGCTGGCGGTGGCCGGCGTCTATGGACCGAACGCTTCGGGCAAGTCGAACGTCATCGAGTCGCTCGCCTGGCTCTCGATGGCCGTAGCCCGATCGTTGCGAGCCTGGGATCAGTTCATCCCCCGCGACCCGTTCAAGTTCGGCAACGGGCCGTACTCACCGTCGACGTACCAGGTGGAGATGGTCATCGACGGCGTGCGGTACGCCTACCGGCTCGAGGTGGACGACGCCAAGGTGCTGTTCGAGGGCTTGTACAGCTATCCCGAGCGCCGTCGACGCGTGCTCTTCGAGCGGGAAGGATCCGACATCCGTTTCCGGAGAGGGCTCGGTGCGCTGTCGGGGACGAGGGAGCTGCTGACGGGGACCACGCTGGCGCTCGCGGCGGCCATGCGTTTTGACGAGCCCGAGGTGCAGCGCTTCGCACGCTCACTTGCTGGAATCGGAGTCCTCGGCGTGCGTCGGAGGGCGCTATGGCGGCGCCCGATCGGCGCGGGCGGGGCCGGATTGTCCGCAACCGGGCGCCTGTTCGACGACCAAGGTACCTCGTTGCAGTCCTCCCTCTTCGACGATCCGGACATCGTTCAGCCGTCGCCGCGCGAGTCCGCCCTGGCTCTGCTCCGGTTCGCCGACCTTGGGATCGACGACGTGCAGATCGTGGACGACGACATCGACGAGAGCCAAGCCACGCCTCAGGCACGACGAGAGCCACGCAGGCAGCTGAGGTTCATCCATCGCGTCTCGGGACAGGAGCTGCCCTTTGATCTCGAAGAGGAGTCAGCGGGCACCCAGACCTGGTTCGCACTCATCGGGCCGACGTTGAACGCCCTTCGAAGTGGCCGGATCCTCCTCTTCGACGAGATCGACGCGAGCCTTCACCCCCGCCTCTCGGCGCGCCTGCTCGAGCTGTTCCAAGATCCCGAGACGAACCCCCATGGCGCCCAGCTCATCTTCACGACGCACGACACGAGCCTTCTCAACCACCTGAACCGAGACGAGGTCTGGCTGACCGAGAAGAACGAGAGCGGCGCCACCACCCTGACCGCGTTGGCGGAGTATGGCGGGGACAAGGTGCGCAGGTCGCTGAACCTGGAGCGGGCCTACCTCCAGGGGAGGTTCGGTGCCGTTCCCGAGCTCGACCAGTTCACGCTGCGTCGGGCGCTCGGTCTGGTCTCGAGCGATGCGTGATGGCCGCCAACCGTCGGACGGATCGGGAGCGGCCGCTCAAGCGACGAGTTGCAGTCCGCCAGCCACGAAAGACGATCCTGATCTTCTGCGAAGGGGAGCGGACCGAGCCGGAGTACCTCGACGCCTTGAAGCGTCAACCATGGGTACGGGACATCGCGGCCGTCGATCTTCGGGTGGAGACCGGGCACGGAGGGTCGGTACCTACGACCCTCGTCTCGCTGGCCGCTGATGCACGCCTCAAGGCTCTCGACGAAGAGGGCGAGATCGATGAGTTCTGGTGCGTGTTCGACGTCGAGTGGCCTCGGAACCACTCTGGCTTGCAAGGCGCCGTCGAGCAGGCGCGCCAGGGTGGAATCGAGCTCGCGATCTCCAATCCGTGCTTCGAGCTCTGGCTCGTCATTCACTTCCAGGATCACAGTGCCTGGCTGGACAACGATCCTGCGCGCCGGCTCCGCCGGAGCCTCGACGGATCAGGTGACAAGGGAATCGATGCGGCTACCTACATGCCGCTCGTTCGTGACGCGGCAAGACGGGCCGAAGAGCTCGACGAGCGACACCGGCGAAACGGTACCGCCTTCCCCCACGACAATCCGTCCTCTGGAATGCATCGGCTCCTCGCGACCATCGAGCACCGTCGCGCCCCTGATCGGCGAGGCGAGTCGCCTCCTTGACCGATGCTCGCCCTCGATGCCGCGTCATCGGTGCGGGTTGAGGATGGGCGGGAATGAGCAGCGCAGCGCCATGGCGGCTGCATCATGGCGTCCGCGCCAGACTCAGGCTTTTCCGGGCAGGGCCAGTAGCCCATCTGACGTTACGGCGTGGGTGCCGGGCGGAGCGTCGCGACGCTGACGTGCGGCCAGCCGACGCCGTTGAAGTTGAGCAGGACGGTCTGGCTGTACTGCAGCAGGTCCGGCTGTGCCGATCCCTGAATGGTCTGGAGCCAGAACGTGGAGCTGACGCGAGCCGCGACGGCGTTGGGGCCGTCCGATCCTCCCTGCAGGAACGCCGTGTTGCCACGCCGCCCCCGAGGATGGGAGTGGTGTCGTCCGTGGAGACCTGGAGCATCACCGTCGAGGCGATCGTCAGCCCAGTGCGGGCGCTGGTGAGAACGCTGTTTCGGTTCTGGAGCGTCGGCGACGAGGACGGCGCCATGGCCCTGTCGTTCCTCTATCTCCTCTTCGTCCGCGTCACCCAGTTGATCCGACTCTCATGTCGCAACCAGAGGCGCGCCATCGAGCGGCTCGGTCGCTCTGTAGAGGAGATCCTCGAGGAGACCGGCATGACCGAAGACGAGCTGGCCCAGCTGTTCGACCTGCGGCGGGCGCTGCCGGAGTGATCGTTGTCGTCGATGCGAGCGTGCTCGTGGCTGAGCTGCTGCGTCGGCGAGGCCGAGAGCTGTTCGCCCACCCTGACCTCAGGGACCCTCACGACTGGGCACCCGTTGCCCTTGCAATTGCTCTTGATGCTGCGATCCTGACGGGCGACCACGACTTCCTCGGCTGTGGCTGCCCCACGTGGACGGTCGAGACGCTGATGACGGAACTGGGACGACCAGAGGCGTGAACATCCGCGAACGAAGGATGTCACCTCCACCAAAATCGAAACTGTCGAACCATCGACAAGTGACATGACCGGGCCGGTCCCTGACCGGCCCGGTCTGGTGGAACCCCGGTGGTTGGTTGGTCGGTCGATGCACCTCTCTCGTTACGCCGACGGGGTCATCCCCATGGCAGCGTGACGTCCCTTGAAGGGAGCCGCACCCGAGTCATACTGCACCAGGGTCAGATCTGGTCTTGGGCGACCGGGTCCCCCCTCGGATCCGAGTTGCGACGGGCTTGGTCGAGGGGCGGCCGGACGATAGCGTCGACGTCTTCGGGCTCGGCGGGTGCCGTACCGGTCGGTCCTCTGAGCCACCCCTCGGCGATAGCCAGAAAACGTCCCGAGCTCGCAAAGACGCGACCTGTGATGTCTGAGGACAGGCTCGATGCCAGCCAGACACAGACCGGTGCCACCCAGCGTGGATCGAGTTGGCCCTCCTCGGCCTCCTTGGTCTGGGCGATCGGGACGTCCTCGGTCATGCGGGTGAGCGCCGTGGGGGAGATGGCGTTCACCGTCACGCCGTAGCGCTGGAGCTCGCGGGCAGTGATGATGGTGAAGGCAGCGATCCCTGCTTTGGCCGCGCCGTAGTTCGACTGCCCGATGTTGCCGAAGATCCCCGATGAAGAGGTGGTGTTGATGATCCGGGCGTCGACCTGCTGGCCCCTCTTCACGAGGTCACGCCACACGTTGGCCGCGTAGTGGGTGGTGGCGAAGGTGCTCTTGAGGTGTACCCTCATCACCGAATCCCAGTCGTCCTCGGTCATGGTGACCACCATACGGTCGCGTAGGATCCCGGCGTTGTTCACGACAACGTCAATCCGGCCCCACGTCTCGACTGCTCGACCGATGAGCGACTCGGCGCCCTCCATGGTCGAGACGTCCTCGGTGTGGGCGACGGCCTGGCCGCCCTGGGCGACGATCTCATCGACGACTGATTGAGCAGCGTCGCTCGACTCGGGGGCGCCGTCGCGCCGCACCCCGATGTCGTTGACGACGACCTTCGCCCCTTCGCGAGCGAGCAGGAGGGCGTGTTCACGCCCCACGCCGCGTCCTGCCCCGGTGACCACGACCACGCGTCCATCGACCATGCCCCCCATCTACCGCACCCCCTGGAGAGGGCGCCGCGAGAAGACGCTGGCGAGCAACTGATCGGAGGGGCGGATCCGGGCCAATGGACCACCACGGCTCGGTCGATGAGCGATCGGCATGGCCCGAGCGTACCTTCCGTCGCGTGCGGGATGCGTCGGCCGAGCAGGCAGAGCAACCCGCGTTGCGACGGTAGGATTCGGCGGTGATCTTCGACACTTATGTCGCGCTGCCCGCAGCCGAGGGAGACGCCACGCCGGACCCTTCGGTGGCCGCGCTCTTTGCCGCAGGCGGAAGCGCCTATTCCGCCGGTGGGAGCGTCGAGTCCGTGGTCGCCGACTATCAAACCCACGACGTCCGCTACGGGCTTTTGACCAAGGTGCCCCGGGACATCACGCCGCCGTTCGTTCCGGCCATGCGGATGGACGACAACCTGGTCCACTCGACCTGTCAGAAGCTCGTCGAAGCAGCCGAGGCGTATCCGGGACGGTTCGTCCTGTCATTGGGGCTCGATCCGTCTCTGGGCTACCAGGCCGCCCGCCACGTCCGGATCGCGGTAGAGGAATACGGCATCAGGAACATTCGGATCCTCCCGATGTTCACCGGTATCCCCATTGACAGCCCCCTCGCCTACCCGCTCTACACCGCGGCCTGTGACCTGGGCGTGTCCGTGGCCATCAACGTCGGCGTCCCCGGGACGATGAAACCCGCCCGACTGCAGCGGACGATCCTCATCGACGAGGTGGCCTTGTGCTTCCCGGACCTGGTCCTGGTGATGAGCCACGTCGGGGACCCTTGGGTGGACGAGACGATCGCCATGCTGGGCAAGCACCCCAACGTCTACCTCATGACCGCCGGCTTTACCCCGAGGCGACTGCCCGAGAAGCTCGTCTCGTTCATGGACTCCTCCCGCGGACGCGCCAAGGTGATGTGGGCCTCGTACTTCCCCTTGCTCGCCGTCGAGCGGTGCGTCACCGAGGCCAAGGCCCTCCCGCTCCGACCCGAGTCGATGGAGGCGTATCTCGGCGCCAATGCGCTGCGAGTGTTCGGCACGCCCGACCAGTCGCCGGGGGAGTGAGGATCGTGCCAACCGGGACCGGCATCCCCGCGTCGATCCCGGCGATGGCGTTGGCCAGCGGCGACCGATTCGCCGGGGCCCCTGCCGTCCTCGACGACGGCAGAACGACGAGTTTTGAAGACCTATCCGAGGCGATGCTCTCCACTGCGCGCGCCTTGATCGCCGCGGGGGTCCAACCTCGAGACCGCGTCGCGCTCTGGGCTCCCAACTCGGCGGCTTGGATCACCGCCGCCCTCGGGGTGATGGCGACCGGGGCCTGATTGGTCCCGCTGAACACCCGTTTCAAGGGCGAGGCCTCCTCCGTGCTGGCCAAGACCGCGGCGCGGGTGCTCCTCTGCGCCAACGGCTTCCTCGGTCTCGACTACGTCGAGATGGTGCGCAGGGCCGAGATTGAGCTCCCGGCCCTTGAAGAGATCGTGATCCTCGACCGCGTCTCGCCCGAGGGAACGATGCCCTGGGACGAGTTCCTCGACCGAGGGGGCGCAATCGACGAGGCGGTGGTTAGGGAACGGATCGCAGCGATCGGCCCCGACGAGGTCAGCGACATCATCTTCACCTCGGGCACCACCGGGCAACCCAAAGGGGTGATGCTGCGTCACGGGGCGAGCATGCGATGCTTCGGCGAGTACTACAACCGGGGCTTCCAGTTGCGGCGGGGAGATCGTGCGCTTGTGGTGCACACCGACTGACCCACATCGGGGGCGCCCCGTCGATGCTCTGGTCCTTGTTGGAGGAACAGGCCAGGTCAGCCCGGAATCTCTCGTCGTTGCGGATCGGGGTGGCCTCGGCATCCTATGTGCCCATCGAACTGGTCGAGCGAATGCGCGACGAACTGGGCATCGAGCACATCGTGAGCTCCTATGGCCTGACCGAGGCAAGGCGGTCGACTCGGTCCGCTTGGAGCCTGCCCTTCGGGCAGCGGCCGCCCCCCGACGATTGGGCGATGCTGGATGTGGCGATCCCTGCTGATGATGATCCAGCCGGCTCGGGCAACCTGAGGTATCCAGTCGACGTCCTCGACATCGATCACCGTCGAGATGCCTATCGAAGCTGACAGCCAGGTCGAGTATCTCGGGACTGACCACCGAGATACTCGACCTGAGTAGGCGGCTGCCTATGCAGCTGCATGCAGTCCATCGGGTCGGCTTCGGTCGTCACGCCCAGCAGGAAGGTGGCTCAGCTCAAGGGCGGCGATGTCGTCGTCTCGGGGGTCAGTGATGAAGCAGGTGTGGCGGAAGGTGGTGACAGCGTCGGGTAGACGCCGACCCGGTGGAAGACGGCGATCTTCACGCCGTCGAGGAGGAGGGCAGCCAGTGCCACGCTGATGGCCAGGACGGCCAAGTCGACGAGCGGGACCGCTGCCATGAGGACGCCTTGCCAGGCGAGCATGCCCACCACCACCAGGTCGATCCCGGTGCTGGTCAGCAGCCAGCGACTGGGCCGCGACTTGTAGAACCGCCGGCGCTCACGCACCAGGTAGACGGTGGCCTGGCCGGTCAGGACCAGCATCACGAAGACCAGCGTCTGGACCTGGGCCATGCCGAGGTGCAGGGCGTCGCGTCCGACGTAGTAGGTGGCGAACCCGAACAGCAGCCAGGGGATCGCCAGCGTCAGCGCCGCCACCGTCAGGGCCCTGACCTGCCAACGGTCGGGCGTGGCGGCGAAGCCGACCCGGTCGGTGGCGATGGACATGGTCACCAGGTCGTTGGCGAACAGCAGGAGGAGGACCAGCCGCGGAGTGGTCACGAACTCGCCGGTCACCAGGAGCCCGAGGCCGAGCAACAGCGCGACTTGGAAAGTCTTGATGATCTTGTTCAGGGTGTAGGTGAGCATGCGCTGGTAGATGCGGCGGCCGGTCTCGATGGCAGCCACGACACCGCCGAGCCCTTCGGTGGTGAGCACCAGGCTCGCCGCCGCCTTGGCCACGTCGGTGGCGCTGGCCACGGCCACACCGACCTCGGCGCGCCTGAGGGCGGGAGCATCGTTGACGCCGTCACCGGTCATGGCGGTGACGTGCCCGTTGCGCTGGGCCAACTCGACCAGGGACAGCTTGTCGGCGGGGAGGACCCCGGCGAACACGTCGTAGTCGTCGATGGTCCCGGGGTCGTCGCCCCGGGCCGCGTCGACCGGGCAGGCCCGGCTGCCGATGCCGACGGCAGCTGCCACGGCCCGGGCGGTGTCGATACCGTCGCCGGTGACCATCACCACCCGCACCCCCAACATGTGGAGGTGGTCGACCAGCTCTCCGGCATCGGGGCGGGCGGGGTCTTCCAAGGCGACGAGGCCGATCGGCTCGAGCGGGCCCGCGCCTGGCCCACCGGCGACGGCCAGCACCCGTCGGCCACCGCCGGCCAAGTCGGCCACCGAGGCGTCGAGGTCGGCCCAACCGGTGGTGAGCGCCGAGACCTGCACCGGCGCTCCTTTCACCGCTCGGCTCGCTCTGCCGCCCGAGCCGATCGTCGCCTCCGACCGCTTGGTGGACGGATCGAACGGAGTGAAGTGCCAGTCGCTCTCGTGTGCCCCGTCGATGCCGTGCTCCTCGGCGGCCGCCAGCACGGCAAGGTCGAGGGGATCCTGGGTAGCGGCGTCGGACGCGACGGCAGCCAGGCGGAGCACGTCGTCGGCCGTGCGCCCCGGCACCGGCGCCACCGTCGTCACGGTCAGGCTGTTGGCGGTGATGGTCCCGGTCTTGTCGGTGAAGAGGAGGTCCATCGCGGCCGCCTCTTCCACCGCGGAGAGGTGGGTGACGAGCACTCCTTGGCCGGCGAGATCGACAGAGCCGAGCGAGGTGGCCAGCGCGAAGGTTGCCGGTAGGGCAACTGGTACCGATGCCACCACCAAGATGAGCACGAACGGGGCGACCTCGCGGGCCGGTAGGTGGGTGACCACGGAGTAGACCACCATGGCCACGACCAGCGCCCCGTCCATCATCAGGAGCGACCGGACGACGGCCATGATGGTCTGCTCGAGATGGCTCACCGTCCGGGCGCTGCGGACCAGTTCCGCGGTGCGGCCGAACGACGTCTTCGACCCGGTGGCGACCACCGTGCCCGTGGCCTCGCCCGACCGGAGCGTCGACCCGGCGTAGAGCGTGCCCCGAGGCTGCACCTCGACCGGAGCTGACTCGCCGGTAAGCACCGACTGGTCGACGGTGACGGTACCGAGGACGACGCGGAGATCGGCAGGTACGGCGTCGCCGAGCCGGACGTGCACCGCGTCGCCCGGCACGAGCTGCTCGGCCGGGAGCCGGGTCCAGCGCCCGTCGCGGCGGACCCGGGCCTCCACCTGAAGCCGCCGGCGCAGGAGGGCCAGGGCCCCGGCCGCCCGTCCCTCCTGTACGGCGCTGACCAGGGCGTTGAAGATGAGCAGGGCGGCCACGATGATGGCCTCGGTCACCTTGCCGGTGGCCAGCTCCAACACGACGGCGGCCTCGAGCATCCACGGCACCGCACCGTTGAACTTGGCGATGAGCGCGACCATGGCGTGTCGGTGCTCCTCGGGCACGGCATTGGGGCCGACGGTGCGCAGCAGCAGCTCCGCCTGCCGGCCGGTCAGCCCTGGTGGCTCATGGGGGCCGGGCTCCTCGGGACCGGGCTTGTCGCTCATGCCCGTTGGTGTCACGTTCGCTCCCGCTCCGGCCCGCCCAACGGTCTCGGCGGGGTCTCGCCCGGCGGCCCGCCCGACGGTTCTGCCGGGGTCTCCCCGGCCGGCTCGTCCTCGCCGGGGGTCAGGTGCCGCAGCCGGTGGACGGTTCGGGTGATGGTCACGATGGCGACAATGACGACCAATCCGACCAGCAGGGTGCCGACGTCGAGCTGATCGAGATCGTGCACATGGATGCCGGTGGTGATCCCCGCCGTCATGATCGACGGGATGACGAGCCCGGCGGATCCCGCTGCCGTGAACAGCACTCCCCCGGCCAGCAGCGTCCACCCGGCGCCCTCCTGGGCCACCTTCTGGGCGAGCGCTTCAGGGAGGCGCTGGTGGCGGATCAGCGACCCGATCACCGCTCCGGCCAGCACGAGCACGGCGGTGGTCCCGAGCCCGAACGCCGCGCCCGGCACCCACCCCAGTGCAGCGTTGGGCATCGCAGGGGCCAGGACCGTGGCCATGATGAGAGCGAAGGCCCCGAGGCCCCACCCGGCGAGGAAGCCGTGCACCGCGGCCATCGCCGGGGTCGGCGTCCGCGCCGCCCACCCGGCGGTGTCGATCTGGCGGTGGCACCGACCGATCGAGGGCGGCCACAGGTGTAGGTGGAACGCGCACCGCAAGCGCAGAACGTAAAACGCGGCGAGCACCATCACCGCGCCGACCACGATGTACACGACGGCGTTCCAGGTCGGGTTGCCGGTGATCTTCAGCATGCCGAGGTAGGCGAGCTCCGACAGCAGCGCCCGTTGCACGGTGAAGGACAGTGAGAAGGCCAGGGCGGAACGCATGCCACGCCGGGCGGAGAACGAACCCATGGCGTAGGAGAAGGTGATCGGCCAGGTGTGCTCGTCGGGAGTGACGCCGTGTACGACGCCGAGGGCGAAGGCGGTCAGGATGGCGATGCCGATCGACAGCCCGTGGTGCGGGCTCCACAGGTTCAGCGCCAGGAGCTCGTTCATCGTCCCTTGGCTGGTGCCGAGATCGACAGCCGAGTGGGTCAGATCCAGCACCAGCCATGCCAGGACGATGGACTGGGACCAGGTGCCGATCCCCTGATCGTCGTGGTGTCGACCCGCAGCACCGCATCAGGATCGGCCTGGGGTGAGGGATCGGGGACCTCCTGCCGGTCCTTCTGCCCCGGTCCGTGGGAAACGAGCGCTTTCAGGGCGGTTCTCCTCGCGTCTGCTCCGCTGTCGCATCCACGTTGCATCGTGAGGGAAGGGCGCCGCTAGGGCCGAAGGCCACTTCGGCCCTCGCAACCGGGACCTTCGGCCCTACAGGCACCCTCGGGTTGGCGCAAAAATGGGCTCGTGGGACGGGCTGATTCAGCACGAGCGGGTCATGTGGCCGAGCAGAGGCGCCATCCTGGTGGTTACGAGGGATGAGTATCGCGCTCAACCTCCCGGAACTTCGCGAGCCGGATACAGCGCCGCTGGCGATCGACGTCCGTGGCCTGACGAAGCGATACGGCGACTTGGCCGCTGTCGACGGGATCGACTTTTCGGTGGCCCAGGGGGAGATCTTCGCCTTTCTCGGACCGAACGGAGCGGGAAAGTCGACGACCATCAAGATGCTCTGCACCCTGGCCCATCCGACGGCGGGGCAGGCGATGGTTGCCGGCTTCGACGTGGCCACCAGGGCCAAGTCCGTCCGGCGCCACATCGGGCTCGTCTTTCAGGAGCAGACTCTCGACGACCAGCTCACCGCGGAGGAGAACCTCCGGTTCCACGCCGTCCTCTACGGCGTCCCCCATGATGAGGTCGAGCTGCGCATCTTGAGGGTGATGGAGCTGGTGGCGCTCTCGGACCGGCGCAAGGACCTGGTATCGACGTACTCGGGCGGGATGGCCCGCCGGCTCGAAATCGCCCGGGGCATGCTCCACACCCCCAAGGTCCTCTTCCTCGACGAGCCGACCGTCGGCCTCGACCCCCAGACCCGGGCCCTCATCTGGGACGACATCCAGCGCCTGCGGAAGAAGGAGGGAGTGACCATCTTCTTGACCACCCACTACATGGACGAGGCCGAGTATGCCGAGCGGATCGCCATCATCGACCACGGTGTCATCATCGCCCTCGACACTCCCGACGTCCTCAAGGCCTCCGTCGGGACCGATACCGTGGCCCTCGAGACGTCCGACGACGAGACCGCGCTGGCCTCGCTCGAACAAGCCGGCTACGCGGTCGAGCGAACGGAGGGGGGCCTCACCGCGTTCGTGGCCGACGAGGAAGCCGCCGTCGGCCCCATCGTGGCTGCTGCGGGAGTGCCGGTTCGGACCGTCCGGGCCCATCGTCCCACCCTCGACGACGTGTTCCTGCACTTCACGGGGCGCGAGATCCGGGAGCAGCACGGCGAGGCCGTCCCCATGATGGCCCGGGCCCGAGGCGCCCGGAGGAGTTGAGAGGGCAAGATGACGACGCTGTCCACCACCGGTTCGGCAGTCCCGGCCGCACCCGGGATTCCCGCCGCCCCGCCCGCAGCCCCCGACACCGTCGTCTCCGAGGAGATCCGGGTCGTCGGGATGGTGTGGGAACGGGAGCTGATCCGCTACGTCCGGACCCGGACCCGAATCGTGAGCGGGCTGATCCAGCCCATCCTGTTCCTCTTCGTCCTCGGCTACGGCATGAGCGGGCTGGTGGGCACGACCGGAGGGTTCAACTTCCGCCAGTTCGTCTATCCCGGGGTGGTGGCCATGAGCGTGGTCATGACGGCCATGTTCTCCGCCCTGTCGATCGTCTGGGACCGGGAGTTCGGGTTCCTCCGCGAGATGCTGGTCGCCCCGGTGAGCCGGGTGTCCCTCGTGCTGGGCAAGACGGCCGGAGGCGCGACCGTCGCCGCCGCCCAGGGGACGATCATGCTTGTGCTGGCCCCGCTCGTGGGCATCCGGCTCACCCCCTGCTGGTCGTGCAGATGATCGCCCTCGAGCTCCTGATGGCAGTGGCCATGACCACGTTCGGGGTCTTCGTGGCCAGCAGGATCCAGAAGATGGAGTCCTTCCAGGTCGTCATGCAGATGCTGCTCATGCCCATGCTGTTCCTGTCGGGAGCCCTGTTCCCCCTCAACGGCCTCCCGGGTTGGCTGACGGTGATCACCCGGCTCAACCCGCTGACCTACGCGGTCGCCCCGTTCCGCCAGGTGATCTTCGCCGCCCAGAACATGTCGCCGGCAGCCCGTGCCCGCTTCCCGACCAACGTCACGCTCTTCGGCTACACCTTGCCGATCGGAATCGAGCTGGCAATCGTCGTCGTCTTCGCGCTGGTCTTCTTCGTCCTGGCCTTCCGCGGGCTGTCCCGGACCGAATAGGCATGAGTGCAGCGAGAAGGCTGATGTGGACCTCGACTCACCGACCTGCAGCAATGTGAAGCTCGACAAGGCAGTTTGCATCGTCACCGGAGCGTCCTCGGGAATAGGAGCGGCCACGGCGCGCCAGCTGAGCGGGCTCGGCGCAAACGTCGTCCTCGCCGCCCGGCGGACGGATCGCATCGAGGCCCTGGCCCATGATCTGCCGGGCTCACTCGCCGTCACCACCGACGTGACGGTCATCGGGGAGGTCGAGCGCCTGGTGGCGCGGACCATCGACTCCTTCGGCCGGGTCGACGTGCTGGTGAACAACGCCGGCCAGGGCCTGCACGTGCCGCTCGAGGAACTCGACCCGGTCGACCTGCGCGCCGTGTTCGAGCTCAATGTCGTCGCCCCCCTGGTGGGAATGCAGGCGGTGCTTCCCTCGATGCGAGCCGGCCACGGTGGAGCGATCGTCAACGTGAGCTCGGCGACGTCGCTGCGGGTCTTCCCCGGGCTCGGCGGCTACTCGGCCACCAAGGCGGCGCTCAACATGCTCTCCCAGGTGGGCCGCCTCGAGCTGGCCGATGCCGGCGTGGTGGTGTCGGTCGTCTACCCGTCGGTCACCGCCACCGAGTTCCACCAGAGGCTACGGGCCGGTCACCTGGTCACCGGGGCTCGGACCATCGTCCCGGACCCGCCGGAACTGGTGAGCCGAGCGATCGTCATGGCCATCCGGACCGGGGAGGCCCACGTGCTCGTGTCCGACCCGCCCAAGGCGATCGTTCCCGGGGACAGCGGGGGCTGGGGAGCCCTGCTCGCCCGTCAGGCCCCCGGAGCGGCCGGCTCCCCGACATGATCCTCGTCACCGCGGCGAACGGGCGGACCGGGCGGAGCGTGATCGGCGCCCTGGTTCGTTCCGGGCACCACGTTCGTGCGTTCGACATCGCCGGCGACGTCGAGCAGCTGGCCGGTGAAGGAGCAGCAGAAGCCATGGTCGGCGACCTGCTCGATCCTGACGACCTGCGCCGGGCCGTCGAGGGCGTCAGTACCGTCGTCCACATCGGACCGCCCATGCACCCCCGAGAGGCCGAGATGGGCCATGGCGTGGTGAGCGCGGCCCGCAGCGCCGGAGTCCGACACTTCGTGCAGTTCTCTGTCACTCACCCCCAGCTCGAGCCGCTTCTGAACCATCAGGCCAAGCTGGCAGTGGAACGGGTCGTGCTGCTGTCCCGGATTCCGTTCACCATCCTCCAGCCGATGCACTACATGCAGAACATCGACGTGGGCCACGTGGTTGCAGAAGGGGTTCTGCGGCAGGCGTACTCGCTCGACACCCGTCTCGCCCATGTCGACCTCGAAGATGTCGCCGAAGTGGCCGCCAAGGTGGTGGGTGACCCACGCCACCACTACGCCACCTACGAGCTCTGCGGGCAGGACTTCTGCAACGCTCACGAGCTCGCCCGGATCATCGCCGCCGAGTCCGGGCATGAGGTCACGGCAAGCCAGGTCGAGCTCCCTGTCCCGGCGGAGGCCGGCATCAGCCCCTCCGAAGACGACGACCACCGCCACGACGCCTTGTTCCGGCTCTTCGACCACTACGGGCGCTACGGCATCACCGGCAATCCGAACGTGCTCGGATGGCTGCTCGCTCGGGCTCCGACAGGCTTCGGCGAGTACGTGCGGCGGAGCCTGGCCTCCCACTGACGGTGCGCAGGGCCGGATTGGTTGCCGACGGCGACCTGTGATCATGGTAGCAGAACTGCTACCATGGCGCTGTGGCCAGCATCGCACAAAAGGAACTGCGCAACCAGGTGGGCGAGGTGCTCCGCCGGGTCGAGGCAGGTGAAACCCTGACCGTGACCGTCGCCGGTCGCCCTGTCGCTGAGCTCGGTCCCGCCCACCGTCGTCGCTGGGTCGGCGGCGCCGCGCTCGCCGGCATCTGGACCGGCGAGGCACCGCGTGACCTCCGGGCCGATCTGGCGAGCCTGGAGGCAGGGCTCGTCGACCCGTTCGCGCCGTGAGAGCATTGCTCGACACTTCGGTTCTCATCGGTGACGAACCCCCGCCCGATGACATCGAAGCAGCCATCAGCGTCGCAACGATCACCGAGCTGCACTTCGGCGTCCTTGTCGCGACCGACGATGACGAACGGGCACGTCGCACCAACCGCCTCGCAGCGGTGGAAGCGACGTTCGATCCCCTGCCGATCAGCGTCGAGGTCGCCAGGGCCTGGGGGCAGCTCGCCGCGGCGGTCACCCGGCGGGGCGGCAATCCCCGCCGCCGCCAGATCGACCTCGCCATCGCCGCCACCGCTCAGGTCGAAGGCGTGCCCCTGCTCACTGCCGACATCGCCGACTTCGAGATCATCGCCGACCTCGTCGATGCTCGGCGACCGGTTGATCGGTAAGCCCTTCGGCACCGACCGCAGGCGCGTCTCACTTTGCGGACACGCGTCCCCGGAGCCGACCCGGGGGAAGCGGGAGAGAGATGGGCCCGTGACCAGGTATGGCGAGGCTCAGCTGCTCTGCAAGGAGCCCATCACGACGACGTACCCCGGCCGACGAGCGCCACCCGCCTGGCGAAGGCCTCGAGCCCGGCGTCCCATCCGTCGGGCGATCCCACGGCCCCGTGCATCTGCTCCCAGCCGTCACCGTGGCGACCGAGGTGCCGGTGCTCGAGCTCGACCCTGGTCCGCTCCGGCGTCTCGGCGATGAAGGACACTTCGACCTCGCTCGCCTTCTCGGGGTCAGGCTCGACCTGCCACTGAAGATTGATGTCCCAGGAGATCACCAGCCGTGTCGGCGGGTCGTAGGCGAGCACTCGGGCCCAGTGGCACTCGCTGCCGTCGGTACCGCGGTCGAACACGTGGCCGCCGACGCGCGGCTCCAAGACCATCTCGGCCAGCTCACCTTCGAGGAGGTGGTGCTCGGGTGGCCACCAGTTGGCCATGTCCCCGGTGAAGACGGCGAAGGCCCGCCCGATGGGGACCTCCACCACCACCGACGACCGGACGACCATGCTGTCCGACTCACTCATCAGTCCCTTCCTCCCGTTGCTCGGCGACCTTCTTGAAACTGGCGAGAGCGGTACCCCAGAACCGATCGAGGTAGTCGCGCAGCTCGCCGATGCCGCGCGGGTCGAGCTGGTAGATGCGGCGGTTCCCCTCTCGGTGCTCTCGGACGAGCCCGGCGTCCTTCAGGACCTTGAGGTGCTGGGAGACGGCCGGCCGGCTGATCGGGAGCTTCTCCGCCAGCTGGCCCACCGGTGATGGCTGGCGGGCCAGCTGCTCGAAGATCGCTCGTCTCATCGTGTCCCCGAGAGCGTGCAGCGCAAGTTCGTTCGTCATAGCCGACCGTAAGTATGTACTAACCATTCGTAGGAGTCAAGGTCTCGGCGATGCCGTTCACCTCGCCGGCGCGCAGCTTGTCGAGGGTGAGCTTCGAGCAAATGGTCACGTATGACCGGCGCATGGCAGACGCGGCCGTAGGCCTCGGTCTCGCGGTCGAGACCGGTCCCGCTCCCCGGCGACCTGCCGATTACTGGCGGTCGAGATGCTCGGCCAGGATGCGTTCGACCGCCTCCGGGTCGTCAGGCGTTATCGTGGGAACGATCCGCCGACCGCAGTCGATCTCGAGCGCGAGATCCTTCTTCGGCCGTCCCGGGTCGAGGTTCCACCAATGCACGAGATCGGTGGAACCCCAGATGCGCCATCTGCCGGTGAGCTCGTTCAGCGGGCGTCTCGTGACGGATCGGATCGACGCGTACGGGATTCTCTTCGAGGACCCCCACGGGTAGTAGCGCCGGACGACGAGCGTCATGTCGTCGCAGGCGATCCTGCCGTCGTCGTAGCTCATCGGCCCATTCTCCACCGACAGGCCTGCAGGACGGGGGAGTGCTCGGTCCCTTCCGGGCGGCTCGGATCAGTAGCCGTAGCCGCCCGCATTGGTGGTGGTCGTCCCCGACACCGGACCGGTGACGGGCCGGCCCGCGGAACCGAGCACGTACCAGGTGCCGCCGAAGTTGTTGATCCCCTCTCCGTTCACCTGGCCCGGCGCCGTGTCCCCGGAGAAGGTGTAGAGGGGATGACCGTTGTAGGAGACCTGGCGGGAGCCGTCGGAGCGGGTGATCGTCCCGAGCAGCTTCGCCTCGACGCCGCGACCTGCGCTCGGAGCCCCTTTGGACGTGAGCGGAGGCCAGGCCGGAGGACACGCACCGGTGCAGATGCTCGTCGTCGGCGAATCGCCGGTCAGAAGGTACAGGGTCATGCCGGACGCGGTGGTCAGGATGGTGCCGTACTTTCCCGACGCGGACGTGTCGACGGTGGCCCCGGGCGAGGAGGCAGCGCTCCTGGCGGTCGACGTCGTCGGGCTTGCCGAGGTGGAGCCGCAGGCCGCCAGCGTGAGCGCGAGCAGCCCGACGGCCGCGATGGCCACGCCTCGAACGACCCGGCACTTCGATGCGTACACGGACACAGGAGCCACCTCCGTTCCGGCTGCCGCGCCGGACGACGCCGCATCGGGATTATCTCTCAGCCGGGGCGTGAATAGGCGTCGGGCAGCAGGACCGCCGAGCTGCATGCCCGGCTCCCTCCGTGAGGCTCACCGACCGAGACGGAATATCCGGAGGGACTGTTCCCCTTCGGTCGGCGCTGCGTCAGGGGCGGTCGGTGCCGTTCGGCGGAACGGTGGAACGGCGGATTGCGCGGGCCAGCCGGGCCGGGCTGATCGGCTTCGGCAACGACGAGGCCCCAGGAGCCCGGAAGGCGTCGAGCATGTAGGCCGCGAATCGCTTCCACGCGTTGGGCGCGTGGCGCTTCGTGGCATTGACCACCCCGGCGTTGGCCATCAGCAACAGGACGAGGTCCTCGAGGGCGAAGTCGGCCCGGAGCGCTCCCGCGTCCTTGGCCCGCTCGATCACGTCGCCCAATCCGGCGGTGGCGGAGCGCAGCTGTCGATCGAGCTCGGCTGTGGCGGGGAACGTGAGGGCGAGCACGTCGGCGAAGCCCGTATCGGCGGCCTGCATGGCGCATGCGGCACGGACGAAACCGCTGAACCCGTCCCACGGGTCCGGCGCCGCGACGGCTGCCTCGGCGGCCGCCCGGTACGCGTGCAGTCGTGGCTCGAAGGCGGTCGCCACCAGGTCCTCGCGTGTCGGGAACCGCCGGTACAGGGTCGCGATCCCGACATCGGCCCGTCGGGCGATCTCCTCGAGGGCGGCGTCGGTACCGCTCTCGGCGAACACCTGGCGGGCCGCCTCCAAGATGGCCTCGCGGTTGCGGGCGGCGTCGACCCGCAGGGCACGGGGCGGGTCGGTCGGAGCCATCGGCATCAGGGTACCAGCCAACTGGAGGCACTCCTACACTTATGACTAGGGTGGGACCGGTTCGGGAGATAGCCCCCGGTCCGTCTCCAACGAGGTGACACGGCAACCGGCCGCATCACAACGGAAAGGACGAAAGTTGCAGAACCACGCCGACGCACTCGAGGCATCCGTCGAACGGTTGCGCGCGCTCGTGCACGAGCTCGACCCGCGTCAGATCGTCGCGCCGGCCTACCCGAGCGAGTGGACCGTCGCCGATGTCCTGTCCCATATCGGCTCGGGGGCGGTGATCCTCGAGCGTCGCCTCGACGACACCCTCGGCGGGAGCACGACCCCGCCCGACTTCGCAGAGTCGGTCTGGGGGGCCTGGAACGCGATGCCTCCACAGGCCCAGGCCGCCGACGCCCTCCTCGCCGATCAGTCCCTGCTTCACCGTCTCGGATCGCTCAGCGACGAGGAGAGGGCCCGGTTTCAGTTCGCGATGGGACCGATGACCTTCGACCTCGCGGGGTTCGTCGGACTGCGGCTGAACGAGCACGCCCTGCACACCTGGGACATCCAGGTGGCGTTCGACCCCGATGCCACCGTCGCCCCGGCGTCTACCCGAATCGTGATCGACGACCTACAGATGATCGTCCGGTTCGCCGGCAGACCCACCGGCACCGAACACCAGGTCACGGTACAGACCACGGAGCCACGACGTGACTTCACGGTCACGCTGGGAGCCGAGGCGGTGACCCTGACCCCCGCCGGACCCGCCGAAGAGCCGGACCTCGAGATCCCCGCCGAGGCGTTCGTCCGCCTCGTGTACGGTCGCCTCGACCCGGACCACGCACCCGCCGTTCACGGCTCCGCCCACCTCGACGAGCTGCGCCGGGCGTTCCCCGGCGCCTGACCCGGGCCAGATCCCCTACCCTTCCGACCACCCAGGGAGCCGGCCGTGCCAGACATCCTCGGCGACGTCCCGGAGAGCCACCGAGAGGCTCGACCACCTCCGAGAGGACGGGGCACCCGCGTACGGCGTACACTGTCGGCGGCCGCTGATTCGTGGGGGCTCGAGGGGCGGGAGCCGGTGACGCAGGTGGTCGTGATCAGCTTCCCAATAGCATTGGCGATTTCCATCGAGGAGGACTGACGTGGCCGAAGGTGCCGGCGAGATCTACTACGACCCGTACGACTTCGACATCGACGCGGATCCCTATCCGGTCTGGAAGAGGATGCGCGACGAGGCGCCGCTCTACTACAACGAGAAGTACGACTTCTTCGCCCTGAGCCGGTTTGAGGACGTCGAGCGGTGCTCGGTGGACTGGAGGACCTATATCTCGGGAAAGGGGTCGGTCCTCGAGATGATCAAGAGCGGGATGGAGATCCCGCCGGGCACCATCCTGTTTGAGGACCCCCCGGCACACGACCTCCACCGCAGCCTGCTGTCGCGCGTGTTCACCCCCCGGAAGATGAACGCCATCGAGCCGAAGGTGCGCGAGTTCTGCGCCCGGAGCCTCGACCCCCTGGTCGGTTCCGGTGGGTTCGACTTCATCGGAGACCTCGGGGCGCAGATGCCCATGCGGACGATCGGGATGCTGCTCGGGATTCCCGAGGAGGACCAGGAGGCGATCCGCGACAAGATCGACGAGGGCATGCGTCTGTCCGACGGCTCGCCGCCCGCTCCCGACGCCACCTACGCGGTGACCGGCGGGGACACCTTTGAGGAGTACATCGAGTGGCGTTCGAAGCACCCGTCGGACGACCTCATGACCGAGTTGCTCGACGCCGAATTCGAGGACGAGACCGGTGCCACCCGCAAGCTGACCCGCCAGGAGGTGCTGTCCTATGTCGGCCTTCTCGCTGCGGCGGGGAACGAGACGACGACGCGCCTGATCGGTTGGACGGGCAAGGTGCTCGCCGACCATCCCGACCAGCGCCGGCTCCTCGTGGAGGACCCGACGCTCATCCCCGGGGCCATCGAGGAGCTGTTGCGCTACGAGGCCCCGTCCCCCGTGCAGGCCCGCTACATCACCGAGGACGTCGAGCATTACGGCGAAGCGGTCCCGGAGGGCAACGTGATGCTGCTCCTCACGGCCTCGGCGAACCGTGACGAGCGCCGGTTCCCCGACCCCGATCGCTTCGACGTGCGTCGGAAGATCGATCGCCACCTGACGTTCGGCTACGGCATCCATCACTGCCTCGGGGCCGCGCTCGCCCGGCTCGAAGGGCGCGTTGCGCTCGACGAGGTCCTGAAGCGCTTCCCCACGTGGGAGGTCGACTCGGAGCATGCCGTTCAGGCCCGCACCTCGACCGTCCGTGGCTGGGAGTCGCTGCCGGTGCTCACCTCGTGAGCATCTGAGGGGACCGGGGTCCCCGAGGTAGGCCGCAGCCCGATCGTCCGCTACGTTCGTCGATCTGCACATCACTTGGCATCCGAAGGAGACACATGCATCGAGCAGACGGAACGACGGGCGGGCTGGCCGGCAGGGTCGCCGCGGTCACGGGTGCGACGAGCGGGTCCGGACGGGCGATCGCCTCACGGTTCGCCCAGGAGGGAGCCACCGTCGTGATGCTGGCTCGGGGCTCGGAGCGCCTCGAGGAGCTCGAGACGACCGTGGGCGGCGACGTCGTCGGGATCCCCACCGACATCGGGGACCCCGACAGCGTCGATGCCGCTTTCGCCGAGATAAAGCGCAGGTACGGAAAGCTCGACGTTCTCGTCAACAACGCCGCCGTTTACCGCCCGTGCCCGATCGAGGAGCTCAGCAACGAGGACATCCTCGCCCAGACGCGAACGAATTTCCTGGGTCCCGTCTACACCTGCCGTGCCGCGATCCCGCTCCTGCGTGCCGCCGGGGGAGGGGACATCGTCAACACGTCGAGCGAGACGACGATCGACCCCTTCCCCCATCTTTCGATGTACTCGTCGACCAAGGCGGCGCTCGAGACGTTCAGCCGGATGCTGATGGCCGAGCTTCCCGACGACGACATCCGGGTCACCACCCTGGTGCAGGGCGTGGCCCTGGGCGAGGGCGGAGGATCGACCGACTGGAGCTGGGACCCCGACAGGGCGGAGCAGGCGACGGCTCTGTGGGAACGGCAGGGCTATCTCGCTCGCGTCAGTGGGACGCAGGGTGGGCAGTCGGTGGAGGCGGTCGCCGACGTGCACGTGTACGTCGTCACGCGCCCCCGGGGGCAGAAGCTCGACACCATTCACGTGCGTTCGTACTGAGCCTCTTCGGAGCCCCGGACGCCGGAGCCCCGTCACCCCTCAGGCCGTGAGAGTGGTCCTCGCCTACCCGGCGGCGTTGTCAGCCGTCACGACTTGGAAGGCGAGAGGAAAGCGACTCAGACCGGACGGTTGGCGAAAACGGGACATATGGCCGTCCACGGCGACGCGAGCCGCGGCCATCCGCTCCTCGGGTACGCCCATGAAGGCCAACTGGGCCTCGTCGACGATGGCGTCCTCGGGGGCGTCCACTGACAGCTCGTGGGTCTTCAGCGAGACGTGGGCGAAGCCCGCCTCTTCGAGAACGGACCGGACCCGGTCGGGATCGGCCAGGGCGAAGGGGCCGGTGGGGCTCTTCCCGGGCTCCGGGGTCGGCGGTGGCGGCACGATGCCCATCAGCGCTCCGGCGAAGAACCAGGGGTTCTCGTCCACCGCCTGCCAGCAGGCAAACCCGATCCGTCCTCCGACGACGAGTTGGGAGCGGACGTTGGCGAAGGCCCTCTCGGGCTCGTCAAAGAACATCACGCCGAACTGGCTCATCGCCACGTCGAACGGCCCCCCCTCGACCCGCTGTGTCTGCACGTCGAGGACCCGAAAGGAGACGTTCTTCGCGCCGGCTTCGACCGACCGGCGGGACGCCAAGCCCGCGAGGGGCACGGAGATGTCGGCGCCCACCACCGCTCCCTCGCCGCCGACCGCCTCGGCGGCCCGCAGCGCCGCCTTCCCACCCCCGCAGCCGATGTCGAGGACGCGCTCGCCGGGCTGCAAGGCCAACGCCTCCATCAGCACCGGGGTGATGGGATCCGTGAACCGCTCCCGCTTCGGCCAGGACTCGGCCCAGCTCGGATCGTTCCATCGTCGACGCTCCAGCTGATTCGCCTCCACCCGGTCATCATGCCAGCAACCGGCAGCAACCGTGGTGCGGGGGCACGCGGCTCCGCGGTGGCTCCGGCAGGATGGGCGACGCGGACGGAGGCGACCGTCAGTCGACGGCTCGACCCAGGAATGCGGCGAGCTGGTCCGCTGCACACCTGCCATCGGGGCACGTCTGCTCTTCGCCGAACGCCCGGCCCTCGCCCCGGAACTCTGCGCTGATGCGCTGCCTCGCGGCCTCGAGCAGGACCCCGGCCAGCTCGGGGTCGAGATCGGTCGACTGACCGGTCGCCTTGGCCAGGTCCCATGCGTGGGTGAACACGTCGGTGGTCCTCAGGCCGATGAACGCCGCGCCGGGCAACGAGCCGAACGGGAGCTCGAACGTGCGCGTCATGCCGTCGGGCGCGCCGAAGGTCTCCTGCGCGCCTTGGGCCGACACGGCATGAGCGGCGACGAGATCGTCGGGCAGGGCATCGGCCTCCCGGCCGGCGAACTGCTGTACTCGCTGGTTGCCACCGAGCACATGGTCGATGACCGCCTTGGCGTCCCACCCCGCGCACGGGGACGAAACGCCGAGCTGCTCGGGTCGGACGCCGGCCAGAACCACGGCGAAGACGCCTTGCGCACGCTGGTGGGCGGCGAGCTGGTCCACGGCATCTCCTCCTGTGTCGGCCCTTTGTCAGCCAGAGGCCGAGCTTATCGCCCCCGTGCGATGCGCTCGGGGAAGCGGGTACGTGGACGGGATCCACCGTTCCGACGCAGTAGCGTCGGTGGAGATCAGCGATGACGACCGCCCCCGGCACAGGATCTGCGGCACCCGGCGAATCCACCGGGATCATCCGCACCGTCGACCTCACGAAGGTGTACCGGGGGGCTGACTTCCGGGCGGTCGACGAGCTCAACCTCACGGTGGCTGCCGGCGAGATCTTCGGTCTTCTCGGCCCCAACGGGGCCGGGAAGACCACCACGGCGGGAATGCTCACCACCCGGGTCATCCCGACCTCGGGTAGGGCATTCGTCGCCGACATCGACGTGGTCGCCCATCCCGCCCTCGCGAAGCAGCTCATCGGAACCGTCTCGCAGACCAACACCCTCGACCGCCAGCTCGACGTCTGGGAGAACCTCTACTTCCACGGCCGGCTCTTCGGCATCGGTGCCGCCAGGTCGCGGAGGACGGCCGACGAGCTGCTCGAGCAGTTTCAGCTCACGAGATGGGCGAAGGCCTCGGTGTACGCCCTGTCGGGTGGCCTGGCCCAGCGCCTCATGGTGGCCCGGTCGATCTTCCATCGGCCGGCGGTCCTGTTCATGGACGAGCCGACCGCCGGCCTCGATCCCCAGAGCAGGCTGGCACTGTGGGACATCCTGCGCGGGCTCAACGCCGACGGCCAGACGATCCTCCTCACGACCCACTACATGGAGGAGGCGGACGAGCTCTGCCGCCGGGTGGCCATCATGGACCACGGCAAGATCCTCGCCCTCGATACGCCCGCCGGGCTGAAGCAGAGCGTGGGAGCGGACACCATCGTGACGATCAAGTCCGCCGGCGACCAGGACGTCCTGGCCGAGGTGCTCGAGCGTGAGGTCAAAGGCGTGACCCGCACCCGGCAGACCGAAGCCGGGCTCGAGCTGCACGTCAGGGGAGCGGAGCGCTTGCTGGCGCGGGTCGTCGCGGCAGCCGAGGGCAACGGGTTCGAGGTCGGGGATCTCTCCGTCGCCGAACCGAGCCTCGAGACCGTGTTCATCAACCTGACCGGAAAGGAGCTGCGCGAGTGACGGCCACCACCACACCCGGTCCCGCCGGTCGCGTCCACGTCACCACCAAGCCGACCCGGTCGGCCGTGGCGGCGAGCCGGATCGCCCTGCGCGCGCTGATGCTGCGCGACCTGGTGGTGCTGAGAAAGCACTTCGCCGAGTTCGCCGTCCGCACGCTGGTGCAGCCTTTCCTGTTGTGCTTCGTCTTCCTCTTCGTGTTCCCCAAGATCGGTCAGGCGGTCGGAGGCAGCCAGGGCGGACCTGCCTCGGAGTCGACCTTCGCAACCGTGCTGGTCGCAGGCGTCGTCGGGATCTCGATCATGTTCCAAGGCGTTCAGTCGGTGGCCCTGCAGATGGCCCAGGAGTTCGGCTTCACCCGCGAGATCGAGGACCGCGTGCAGGCCCCGTGCCCGATCTGGCTGGTGGCGGGGTCGAAGGTCCTTTCGGGCACCATTCAGGGAGTCATCTCGGCGATCATCGTCCTCCCGATCGCCTCGGTGGTGCATGCGGCGGGGGTGGAGGCTCGGATCGACCTGCACTGGTTGGTCGTCCTGACCGTCGTCCCCATCTCGTGCATCGCCATGGCTTCGCTCGGTCTCGTGCTCGGGACGAGCTTCGAACCGCGCAACATCGGATTGATGTTCGGCTTCGTCGTCCTCCCGATCACCTTCCTCGGCGGCACGTACTACGAATGGACGCGGCTGGCCCCGGTGGAGATCGGCGGGTGGCACTGGTTGCAGACTCTCGTACTCGTCAACCCGCTCATCTATGTGAACGAGGGCATGCGGGCCGCCTTCACCAACGCCCCGCACATGCACCTCTACATCATCTACCCGGTGCTCGTCGGGTTCTGCGCCGTCTTCCTGAGGATCGGGCTCGGAAACTTCCGGCGCAAGGTCCTGTCCTGACACTCCGCGGACAGCGGGGTGGTCCGGCGCACGGCCGTTCACACAGACGGTGCCAAGAGTTCATCCTTCCGTCGAGTCCTGATCACGGTGTTGTCAATCTCGTTTCTTATCGTCGCCGGCGACAGCCGTTTGTTTCGCCGAGATGACAACCCCCCGGAGGACACGAGAATGCCCGAACACCGCAAGGGACGGACGCGCCGAGCCGAGCGACGGACGAGAGCAAGCCGCCGATCGTCGAGCGCCCTCGCGTTGGCAGCGATCCTGCTCGGCGCCTCCGCAGGCCTGACGACGCTCGCAGCAGCGTCCGGTTCCCCGGCTGGTGCCAGCACCTCCAACGGGAAGGTCCCACTGGTCCTTTACGCGGCCGAAGGGTACGACGCGGCGATGGCGAAGGCCTTTCAGAAGGCCACGGGTATCCCGGTCAATCTCGACGACGACAGTACCGGGCCGCTCCTCACGAAGGTACAGGCGGAGAAGAACAACCCCAAGTGGAGCCTCCTGTGGGTGGACGGGGACTCCGCCTTCGCCAATCTCGACACCGAGCACATTCTCCTGAGGGGTTGGGAGCCGAAGGTCGCCTGGAACTCCCAGGGTGCGGCGGTCCTCCCGAAGGACCGGAGCTACGTCCCGACCGGGCTGACCATGGCCGGAACCCTCGTCTACAACTCCACCACGGTGAGCCAGCCGCCCACCTCGTGGAGCCAGCTCCTCCAGCCCCAGTGGGACCACCAGGTCGGGATGAACGATCCCTCCATCTCGGGGCCCACCTACCCGTTCGTCGCCGGGATGATGAGCGATGTCGGCGGCCCGAAGCAGGGCGAGGCGTACTTCACCAAGCTCCAGGCCAACGGGCTCGACGTCCATGAGACGAACGGCGACACTCTGCAAGCCCTCGAGATCGGTCAGATCAAGCTCGCCATCATCCAGAGCTCGGCAGGGATCGGCGCCTCACTGAAGGACCCGAACATCAAGGTGGCGTTCCTGAACCCGGTCACGCCGATCCCGAGCGTCATCGGCATCGACGCCAAGGCCTCGCCCGAGGTGAAGGCCGAGGCGAAGAGGTTCGTCGAGTTCGTCCTGTCCTCCAAGGGCCAGGAGGTGATGAAGACCGGCGACCCGCACGGTGACTCGCTCTTCTGGCCCGTGTTGCAGGGCGTCAGCCCGCTCCCGGCGTTGCCGGCACTCTCGAGCATTCCGGCCAAGCCGATCAACCCCTACCTCTGGGGGGCGAGAGAGAGCACCATCAACGCCTGGTTCACGAACAACATCGCCTGATCCTCATGAGCAGAGCAGGACGGGGACAAGCTCTCCTGGTCCCCGGGGGCGACACGGCGACCGCCGCGCCCCCGGGGACCGAGGGACCGACCGGGAACGGCCCGCCCTCACCTGCGGCATCTGTCCTGCCGGTCCCGCCCCTGGCGCCCGCTCGGCCTCGCCCGGCCCGGGTTGGAGCGGTCGCAGGCAGGGCACTGCACCGGCTCCCGGGCTCGATCGTGCTGTGGCTCATCCTCGGGGCGATCGTCGTGCTCCCGGTCGGCGCCTTCCTGGTTCAGGCGTTCTCCCCACGGCTCTTCTCCCAGGGGAGCGCCTGGTTCACCCTGGCGAACGTGAAAGCTGCCTTCACCGGCCGCACGCTGCACGGGCTCGTCGACTCCTTGTGGGTCAGCGCCGCCACCGCGACCCTGGCCCTCGCGCTCGGCACGGCACTGGCCTGGCTGGTCCAGCGCACGAACGTCCTGGGTCGCCGGATCTGGCCCCTGGCGATCTGGGCCCTGCTCCTGATGCCGACGTACCTGATGGCGAACGGCTGGGAGTACCTGCTCCAGCCCGAGGGGGTGCTTCAGCGGCTGGGCATTCCCACCTCGTTCGCGTACCACGCAGTGTTCGGCCCGTTCGGGGTCGTGCTCGTCCTCACCCTGGCCGGGCTCCCGTTCGCCTACCTGGTGATGGCCGCGGCGTTCGGTGGGCTCGGCCCCGAGTACGAGGATGCGGCACGGGTGCACGGCGCTGCCCGATGGACGACCGTCCGGGCGGTCCTGCCGATCCTGATGCCGGCGATGCTGTCCTCGGTGGCAATCGTGTTCGCCGAGTCGATGAGCGACTTCGGCGTGTCGTCGACCCTCGCGTACCAGTCGCACTTCCCGATGGCCACCTATGGGCTCTTCGCCGCGATCGACACGAATCCCGCCAACTTCGGCGTCGCCGCTGCGATCGGATGGCTGCTCCTGGCCGCGGCCGTCATCCCTCTGGCCATCCAATCGAGAGCGGTCCGTGGCCGCTCGTACGCCGTGCTCAGCGGTCGGACCCGTGCTCCTGTCCGCCGGTTGCTCCGGGCGCGCACCCGGGCCCTGGCCTCATTCGCTGCGGCCGGCCTGTTCGTCGTGGCGCTCGGCGTCCCGCTCTTCGGTGCCGTCGTCGCGTCGCTGCTTCCCGGCTTCGGGGTGGGAACCCTGTCCGTCAATTCGCTGACACTCTCGAGCTACCGGGCGGCGTTCGGCAATTCGCAGTTTCTCGGACCGATGCTCCTTTCGAACCGGTTGGCCGTGATCACTGCCTGCATCACCGTCGTCCTCGGGGTCGTGTTGGCCCGGCTCCTGGCGTCACGACATCGCGGGAGGATGGCGAGGGCCGGCGACCTCACCCTGCTCGGCTCCATCGCGCTTCCGGGCATCGTCCTGGCGGCGGGGTACATCTTCGCGTTCAACCTCCCGATCGCCGGGCGTCTCGGCATCAACCTGTACGAGACGGTGCCGCTCCTCGTCATGGGGTACGTCGCGACGGCACTCCCCAGCCAGTCACGGCTCATGGTCGGTCCGGTCTCGCAGGTGCAGGACTCCCTGCTGGAGGCGGCGCGGGTCCACGGCGTCGGCCGGCTGCGCGCCCTCTGGCGGACCCTGGTCCCGATCCTGTCACGGACGCTGCTCTGGGCCTGGCTCTTCACCTTCGCGAAGATCCTGCTCGAGCTCCCGGTGTCGCAGATCCTCTACCCGCCGGGCCAGGAGCCGATCTCGGTGGGCATTGAGAACCTCCTGGGCAACTACCACTACGACGTCGGCACGGCGATGACCGTGCTGGCCGTCGGCGAGATGTTCGCGGTCATCGGGGTCCTCCTCCTCCTCTTCCGCTTCCTCGCCCCCCGTGGCTGGCGGCACGTCGGGATGGTGCGCGGTGACTGAGCGCGGAGGGGACCGGCAAGCCGCCGGCGGCACCGCGCTGGCGTCGGCGGGAGCCCGCGGGTTCCTCCGGCGCACCTCGGGCCGGGACGGGACCGTCGGCTCCGCCCAGATGGTGGACATCCGCGACGCGTCGAGGTCGTTCGGGGCCAAGGCGGCGCTGTCCGGCGTCGACCTGCACGTCGAGCCGGGAACGTTCCTCGTGCTGCTCGGCCCGTCCGGGTCGGGGAAGACCACGCTGCTCCGCTGCCTGGCCGGCATCGAGCGCCTCGGGACCGGGACCATCGCCATCGGCGGCACGCCGGTCGCGGGGCCGGCTCTCCACCTGGCGCCGGAGAGCCGCCGGCTGGCCATGGTGTTTCAGGACTACGCGCTCTGGCCCCACATGACGGTGCTGCGCAACGTCATGTTCGCGCTGCGCCGGCTCGGGCCCTCCTCGGCCGAGGCACGGAAGCGGGCCACGTCGATGCTCGAACGCGTGGACCTCGTGCGCCTGAAGGATCGCTATCCGAACGAGCTCTCCGGTGGGGAGCAGCAGCGGGTGGCGTTGGCTCGCGCCCTGGTGGCGCGAATGGGCCTGGTCCTCTTCGACGAGCCGCTCTCGAACCTCGATGCCGATCTCCGCGAGCAGCTGCGCCTCGAGATCGCCACGTTGACGCGGGAGAGCGGCGCGACATCCATCTACATCACCCACGATCAGGCCGAGGCCTTCGCACTGGCCGACCGGGTCGGCGTGCTCCGAAACGGGAGGCTCGTGCAGCTGGGGACGCCCGAGGAGGTCTATCGACGGCCCGTCGATGCTTTCGTGGCCCGGTTCACCGGAGTGGCGGCGGAGCTGGCGGTGGGCGTGGAGGGCATGGCGGGGCCGGGGTCGGCGAACGGGCACCTTGGAACCGGCGGCCTCCCGACTGCGCGGGTCCGCCTTCCGGCCGGGACCGGCGGTGCGGTGGTCGCGGCCAGCGCCCCGGCGGGCCTTCCCGCCGAGGACCACGGCCGGCTCTTCATCCGCCCGTCCGGGGCCCACATCGTGGCCCCCACACCGGACGTGCACCTCCGGGCCGAGATCGTCGATGCCGCCTTCTGTGGACGCGGCTACGAGCACGCCATGCGGGTCCCGGGCGGGCCGGTCCTGACGAGGGTCTTCTCCGAGCACCGCTGGGGAAGGGGCAGCCTCGTCGGCGTGCTCCTCGACCCGTCGGCGTGCTTCCTCCTTCCGGCCGGTGACGTGGACGATCCCGGGACGGGAGCGACCGGGGGTGACGGAACGGCGACGAGAGAGGAAGGCGGGTGAGGAGCAGCGACGTCGTGCTGGTGGCGGCCGTGTTCCTTGCCAGCGCGGTGGAGATGGTGGAGGCCCTGACCATCGTGATCGCGGTGGGTGTCACCCGTGGCTGGCGGCCGGCCCTGAAGGGCGTGGCCGTGGCGATCGCGGCCTTGGCCGCCCTGGTGGCGGCCCTGGGTCCCGCCCTGGTGCACCTCGTCCCCCTGTCCGCGCTCCGGGTCGTCGTGGGAGGGGTCCTGCTCGTGTTCGGCCTGCAGTGGCTCCGGAAGGCGGCCCTCCGCTCCGCCGGCCTGAAGGCCAAGCACGACGAGGACGCCATCTTCCGGGAACAGGTGGAGGAGCTCGCCGTCGAGGCTGCGCCAGGCCGCGGGGACGCGGTGGCGTTCACGGTCGCCTTCAAGGGCGTCTTCCTCGAAGGGCTCGAGGTGGTGATCGTCGTCCTCACCCTCGGGATCACCGGGCACCGGATCGGACTTGCGGCGGCAGCGGCGTCGGCGGCGATCGTCATCGTCGGTGTGATCGGTGTCGTCGTCGCCCGGCAGCTGGCGGGGGTGCCCGAGAACGCCATGAAGACCGGGGTGGGCCTGATGCTGATCGGGTTCGGGACCTTCTGGAGCGGCGAGGGGGTCGGCATCCACTGGTCCGGCTCGGACCTTGCGATCCCCGTCCTGGTGGCGCTGTACGGCGCCTGCCTCTGGGCGATCGTCGCCCTGCTGCGCCGGACGGCCGTGCCCGAGCGGGGGGAGGTCGCCGATGCCCCCTCGTCCTGACGGCTCCGTACCCCCGCCGCTCCCGCTCCGCCTGCTCGCCGCGTTCGGGCGGTTCTGGTGGGAATTCCTCGTCGGGGACACGCCCGAGCTCTTCCTCGGGACCGTCGCAACCCTCGGGCTCGTCGCGTTGCTCGCCCACGAGCGGGTGGCCGGACCCGTGGTCACGGGCGTCCTGCCCGTTCTCGTCGTGGCGATGCTCCTCCTGAGCGCGCACCGCGCGCGCAGCCGCCCGTGACGCCGCGCGCGCAGCCGCCCGTGACGAGCCATGCGCCGAGCAGCTCGTCGTGGGGGTCACCGACCCGCAGCGCCTCGAGCAGCTTGGCCCTGCCGCGGTCATCGAGGCGTTCTTCGCCTTTGAGCAGGGAGGCGGTAACGTCGACGATCTGTGCGCTCGTTGGGAGGCGACCCTTGTCGAAGGCCGGCGTCAGCGGGCGAACGAGATCGACGCCTTGATCGCCCGCTCCAGGTGAGACACGTTCCCGCGCTATTCCTTGCGATCGGAGGTAATCCCTCCAACCTCGCAGGAATCAACCCGGCAACGAAACCTCATACTCACACCGTCCCACATCGGTATGGGTCGTCGCGATCCCATTGACTGTCACCGTCCCGCTTTGGGTCCCGGTTCCCAGAGTCCGTGTCACCACGGCACCTGGCGGAAGCGGGATCGACCATCCTGGGTCAGCGGGACATTCGGAGACATTCGCGACCGGAGTCGCCGGGACATTCAGGGGATGACCCAGATATGGCGTGCCGGTCCCCGCCGGAATTGAACTACCCGAATCCGCTACGGCGAGCGCGCCCGCTGCACCGATCGATAACGCCAGAGCCGAACCAGCAAGCAACATTCCACGACCGTGCTTCATGGCACACCCCGCTCATCTTTCCTTCCAAAAGTGTAGCTCTTTCTGCCCAGGTTTGTCTAGGAGAGAGTGAAGGACTCACTCAAGCGGACCAAGATTCGCGTAAACGCAAACGTAGTTCACATGTTGGCCAGGAAGATTCTCTTGACACGCCTCGTACTCCCAGAAGAACGGTGACCCACTTACCGTACTCTGTGCCCACTGATTGAATTGACTCGTGTAAACGGTGACCCCCTCCTGCAGCCCCGTATTCACAATAAAGACATTGGACGACGGTCCAATATTGTCCGTATTGCAATAACCAGAAGTATTTTCGACTTCAGCAAAAGCAACGTAAAACGTCCCACCGATACTGTTGAAGTAGCAGGTATAACCGAGATTATAAAATTGTCCCGGAATTACGGTGTTGAACGGCGCATAAAAATCGCCCAGATACACGTAAGGAGTTGAACCGGGACGCTCCTATGGATCAAGTCGGGTCGGCAAGTGCCGAGAAGTCCGCGCGCGGAGCGTGAAAGATCTCCCGAGCCAAGTATCGCTTCAGACATCGGATGATTGGGCCCCGCCGCTGCCCGGACCCCCGTCCGCCGAGTCCTCGCCATCGGCGCCCGCGTCCGGGACCGAGTCGTCGATGAACCGGTAGCCCGCACCCCGCACGGTGAACAGCATCGGGGTCAGGCCGGGTTTGTTGAGCTTGCGCCGCAGGTAGCCCACGTACACGTCCACGACGTTGCTCCCGGTGTCGAAGGAGTAGTCCCACACCCTGCTCAGGATCTGGGTGCGGGAGAGCAGCTGGTTCGGGTTGCGCATGAAGAGCTCCAGCAGGGCCCACTCCCTGGGGGCGAGATCGATCCGCTGTCCCGCCCGCCACGCCACCTTGCTCAGCAGGTCGAGGCGGAGGTCGCGGACCACGATCTCGGAGGCGCTGGGTTGCCCGGACGTGCGCGAGGCCGCCCTGATCCGTGCGACCAGCTCCTCGAACGCGAACGGCTTGGTCACGTAGTCGTTGGCGCCGGCGTTGAGCACCTTCACTTTCTCGGCCACCTCGGCCCGGGCCGTCAGGACGATGACCGGCATGGAGTGGCCGTCCTGGCGGATCTTGCGGAGGACGTCCTCGCCGTCGCCGGAGGGGAGCCCGAGATCGAGGAGCACCAATTCCGGAGCGAGGTCACCGTGGCCCAGTGAGGCGATCGCCTCCTCGGCGGTCCCCGCGACGACCGGCGAGTACCCTTCGGCCCGAAGTCCCTTCTGCAGGAACGACGAGATGCCCTTGTCGTCCTCCACGATGAGGATCCGCATCACACCCCGATCGGCGCGCGGGACTCGCCGAGGGAGAGCCGCTCCGACGGCAGCCCGATGGCGGCCCGGCATCCACCGAGGTCGGACCGTGAGAGCTCGAAGTGCCCGCCGTGCGCCTCGGCGACCGCGCTCACGATGGCGAGACCGAGCCCGCTGCCCTCACGGTCGGCGGCGCCCATGCGGCCGAAGCGCGCCAGCACGCTGGGGAGCTGGTGCTCGGGGATACCCGGCCCGGAGTCCTCCACCGAGATGACGAGCGGCCCGTCGCCGGGTTCCTTCACCGCCCGTATCTCGATCGCGTCGTTCTCCGCCGTGGCCCCGACGGCGTTGTCGATCAGGTTGAGCAGCGCGCCGCGAAGCTTGTTGACGTCCACGTTCACGACCAGGTCCGGCACCGGCGCCAACGACCATCGCCGGACGGCGAGCACCTGTGCCGAGTCGAAGAGGTCGGAGAGGAAGGTGCGGAGGTCGAGGTGCTCCAGCTCCAAGAAGTCGGGCTCGAGTGCCCGACCGAGCATGAGGAGGCGCTCCACCAGGGCCCGCATGTGGTCGAGCTCGTCCACGACGACGGCGACCGTCTCGCGCACGTCGCCGATGTCGGTGGTCGGTTGGCGGGCCAGGACCTCGAGGTGCCCCCGAGCGACGGTCAGCGGGGTGCGCAACTGGTGCGACACGTCGGACAGCAACCGCCGCTGGACGATCATCGCCGCCTGCAGCCGATCGAGCATCGAGTCGAAGGTCGAAGCCAGTTGCCCCACCTCGTCGTCGGTTCCCTGATCGCCGAGGCGGGCGTCGAGCTCGCCGCTCTCGATGGAGGACGCGGTCGTGGTGATCCTGCCGACCTCTCGCAGGAGGCGCCGCAGGAGGAGATAGGCGCCGGCGACGGCACCGACGAGCGCGACCAGAGCCTCGGCGATCAGCAGGGTCACGACGCGGTTCTGGTCCGAGCCGAGCCGGGTCAGATCGGAGGCGACGATCATCGTGCCGAGCGTGGAGGTCCCGTCTCGGACGGGGGAGACGAGGTACAGCGTGTCCACGCCGTTCAGCGTGGCCCGCCCGCTGCGGCCGGCGGCCGGCGGCCGGGCGAGCAGTGCGCGGATGGCGGGATCGCGCAGGAGCGGGCCGGATCCGGCGCTCCCGAGGCGCGGCCCGCGGGTCAGGCCGAGCATGATCGTCTCGCCCTGCGGGAGCACCCGGCTCTGGAGGTACGCGACGGTCAGCGCGTCGAGGTTCGCACGACCACCGCCGATCGCAGCCCGCTCGTAGCTGGCGACCTCGGACACCAGGTTCCTCGTCGTGGCGGCCAGGGACTGGTTGGTGAACACCCGCTCGGTCTCGAAGGCGGTGATCGAAAGGATCGCCGCCAGCAGCAGGGCGAGGAACGCCGCCAGGCGGGTCGCCGATCCGATCCGTCTCCGCCCGCGGTGGCGGGCCGGGTGCAGCGTCACCGATCGGTCGGCTCGGTCGACGCCGTGGTCGTCGTCGTGGTCGACGCCGCCGTCGCGTCGCCTTCGGGTGCCTGGGACCCCCCGCCCCCGGATGGCGGCGGAGGGCTCTGGCCCGAGGGCGCCGGGGCGACTGCGGCCGAGCCGTCCTCGCCGTCGGGGGGCGTCGCCGCCGGCGAGTCCGAGGTGCCGGTCGGTGCGGCGGGGGCGACGGTGCCGTCCGAGGGGGTGCCGGTCTGGGTCACCACCGGCCGGGACGGCTCGACGACGCCCTCCGGCCCGACCGGGGTCGTCCGGGGGGGGACGGCCGTCGTCCGCGTGGTCGCTCCCTGGGCCGATACCTGCACCTCGCGGGGCAATTCGACGGTGGGCGTGGTCAACGATCCCTGGGCCGCGCTCACGATCGCAAGTATGCCCACGACGGCCCCCGCGCCCGAGAGACCCCACCAGGGCAGTCTCATCGGGTCCCGCCGGGGTCCGGGACCTCCTCCACGACGATGGCGCGGTTCGGGCAGGCAGCTGCCGCCCGGGCCGCCCGCTTCAGGCTCCGCCGGTCCCCGAGCCGGGGGTCGACGACCCGGCCGTACCCCCAATGGTCGAGCGCGATGCCTTCGGAGAAGAGCAGGTTGCAGATCGCGTGGCCCCGGCAGAGGGTCGGGTCGATGCGGACCACGCCGCTCATCGCCACTCCGAGCCCGGGTCCACCAGCGGAACCGAGAAGACGGGAGGATGGCTCGATCCCCGGCACGCCTTGCCGGCCAGGTGCCGGGCGACGTCGTCCTCGAAGATGTCGAGCGCCGAGCGCACCAGGCGTGCCGCGCCGTCGGGGTGGCTGCAGGCCCCGCCGCCGGAGACGAGCTGCGTGACCGACTCGAGCCGGCGGATCCCACGTCGCCGCAGGTCGCCACGGGCGAGCGCCTCGCACGCGTCGGCCATCGCCGGGAGCCCGGCGACGCAGGGACCGCACTGGCCCGCCGACTCGTCCGCCAGGTACCGGACCAGGCGGGCGGTCTCGGTCAGGCCGCAGGCGCCGTGGGGGAGGACCCCGATCAGGCCGCAGCCGGGCTGGGCCCCGACGCACCGGAGAGCCTCGGGATCGAACGGCGTCTGCCAGGCCGTCTCTCCGTCGAGCCAGGTTCCGCCATAGCCCCCGACGAGCACGGCCGACGGTACCGCGAAATGGCCCGCCTCCGACAGGATCTCCCCGATCGTCCCCCGGCCGACCAGCTCGAGGACCCGGCCCGGCACGGGGACCGAGCCGGTCAGGGTGAGCAGGCGGGATCCGGGTGCGGCGGGCGTCCCTCCCGAGCGCCAGAAACCCGGACCGGAACGGAGGAGGAAGCCGAGGTGGGCCATGGTCTCCGCGTTGCTCACGACCGTCGGGCGTCCCGACGGGCCCCGCGTGGCCATCGGGATCCGGGAGAACCGGGGCCGGGCGTCACCACCCGCGAGCAGCGACGCGATGGCGCTCGACTCGCCCGCCACGTAGCGGTCGGGACCGAGCGAGATCCTCCACAGCGGATCGACGGCGCCGCCCGCCCGCCGCTCGCCCATGGCGCGCACCAGTCCGTCGTGGGCGTCGGTCGAACCGCGGTGCACGTGGACCGTCACCTCGTCCGCCCCCACGATCGCGGCGGCCGCGGCGGCACCGTCGAGCACGAGGTGGGGGCGGTTCCGGCACAGGGTTCGGTCCTTGCGGCTGGCCGGCTCGCTCTCGCTCGCGTTGACCACGACCAGGGGAACGCCGGGCGCGGCGATGGCGGCCTCGAGCTTCCGGGCGAGGGGGAACCCGCCGCCGCCGCGCCCCAGCAGGCCGCTTTCGCGCGTCAGGGCCCGGAGGTCGTCCGTCATCGCCGGCGGGGGGAGCGGCCCCATCCTGGCCAGGTGGTGCGCGTAGGGCTCTGCCCCGGCGGAGGGGTCGGGTCCGGACAGCAACCGGGTGCCCGGGTCGCCGACGCCCCCGACGGCGAAGTCCGGGACCGGGCGGGCGGGAGTGACGTTCGGGGGGGCGGCACCGATCATTCGGGGTCGAGCTCCACGCTCGACGAGGGGTTGCGGGCGGTGCGCCGGGTGAGCTGAGCGCCCACCACGAGCGCACCCGTGGCGACGTACAGCCAGCGGAGGGTATGGCTGTCGCTTCCGGCGAGGACGCCGTGCATCACGGTGAGCCCGAAGACCACCGACGACACCGCGTGGACCGGGAACCACACCCGCCGCCCGAGGGAGCCCGCCAGTGCGGCGGTGGCGCCCACGAGGAGGAACGCGTAAAGGCCGAGCGTGCCCAGGGCCACGGCCGTCGGTCGATAGGCGGCGTGCCAGGGCACGAGGGCGCCCGTCCAGCCGACCCCCGCGTAGCGGTCGAGGGCGATCGCGGTCAGGTGCCCGGCGAGGAGCGTGATCGTGCAGGCGGCCAGGCTCGCATGGGCCCGCAGGAGCGACTCGGGGTGGGGGGTCCGGAACCGGGTCCGCCACGGGTGTCGCAACCACAGACCGACGAGGACGAGGGCGGTGAGGGCCAGGTAGGCGGCGACGCCGAGGCTCCGTCCGAGGATCCACGGCAGCATCCTGTCGTGCAGGAGCGAGCCGGCCCGGCCACCGAGCACGTTGCCGAGCAGCACCGAGGCACCGATCACCGCGGACGGCACGAGGAGGCCCCGCAGCGCCCATCGAGGGGTTCGGGGCCCGGGTGCGCCGTCGGCGCCCGCCGCGAGGGGACCGGGGTCGCGAGCGGGCGCCGGTCCGGCGGCCGGCCACCGGGTCGGGCCCGCGGCGGCCGGTTTCTCGACCACCCCCGCGGGGCTTCGCTCGCTCACGCCGACCGCCACAGGACGTAGGGGGCGATGCGGGGGCTCTCGGACATGGTCCCGTCCACGGTCACCCACGACGCGGCCACGTTCCGCCGGCGCGCCTCGGTCCCCACCATTGCCCCGCCGGCGAGGAAGAGCGACTTGCTCAGGACCTCTGCTTCGGCGGGATCGGGGTCGACGACGGTCACCGAGAGCAGTCCGTGGCCTCCGGGCCTGCCGGTACGGGGATCGATGAGGTGGTGGACCGCCCGCCCGCCCGCGGTCCAGCGACGGAGGCGGACCGAGGACGTGGCGCAGGCGAGATCGGCGAGCTCCAGCACGGCCAGGGGCCCGTCGCCACCCCGCGGGTCCTCCACGCCCACCCGCCACGCCCGCCCGGTCGTTCCCGGGCCGCGGCACAGGCAGTCCCCGCCCGCGTCGATGAGGTAGGACCCGAGCACACCGTCGAGCTCTTCGGCGGCCCAGCGGACCGCCAGCCCCTTCCCGATGCCCCCGAGATCGATCGGCGCCCCCCCGGGATGGACCTGGGGCCGCGGGCCCCCCCGGAACCGCGGCCGCCACTTCCCGGGCGGGCGGCGACCGGATCGCAGCCCGCCCGGGCCCCGGGTGCGGACCGGTCCCTCCTCGAACGGAAGGCTCCGGTCGTAGCCCAGGTCCTCCAGATCTTGCAGGATCCGGGGGTCGAAGCGCCCCTTCGTGCGCTCGTAGGCACGATGGGCCTCCCTCAGCGCCCGGTAGAGGGGCGCGGGCACGACGTGCCACCGATCGGGTCGTGTGTTCATGTGCACGAGCGGGCTGTCGGGCCTGAAGCGGCTGCACGTGGCGTCGACCGTCGTGAAGACGGCGAGCGCGGCGTCCACCGCGTGCCGTGCCGCACCGAGGCCTGTGCCCGGCCGCCCGTGGACGACGATGTCCGACGCCATGGCGCGGACGGTGCCGACGACCTCGTCGACGAAGGGTTCGGCGGCGTGCTCAGGGCCTGGCAGGGGAGGCCCCTGTCGTCGCGGAGACCACCGGAGCCGGGGCCGCCGCCGGGGCGGGTGCCGGTGCCGGGGCCGGGGCGGGTGGGGCCGGGGCGGGTGCCGCCGCCGGTGCCGCCGCCGGTGCCGCCGCCTGCGGGGAGGCGGGCGGTGCCGGCGCCGGCGTAGGTGCCGCGTTCATGGCGGCCAGCTGCTGGGTGCTCGCCGCGATGGCCTGATGGAGCTGGGCGATGGCGGCTTCGTCCGCCGCGATCTCCTTGGCCTGCCGGGCGATCGGCGCCGGGGCGGTGGTGACCGACGCGGTGGGAGACGAACCGACGGCCCAGCTCACGGAGAGGCCCGTGACGCCGACGGTGGCCGCCGCCACCACCACCGACGAGAGGGCGCCCTTCCGGCGCCTCGTGGGCCCCGAGCGTGGACGAGCTTCGGGCCCCGTCACGAGCCGCCCCCGTCGCCGCCGCCGTGGTCGGTTCCGCCGTCCCCGGACGTCCCCCCGGAGCGGTCGTCCCAACCGGCCGAGGCGGTCTGCTCGGGGGCGGGGGCGGCGGGCGGGCTCGTCACGGTCGCGGTGCTCGGCGGGGGCACCGTCGACGGGGGCACCGTCGACGGGGGTACGGTCTCCTCGGTCACCGTGCTCGGAGCGGTTCCGGACGGGGCGGAGTGATGTGCCTGCAGCGCGGCGGCGAGGCCCTCCTCCTGCTTGGTGAGGTCGACCACCTGCTGGTGCAGCTGCCGGGCCTCGGACGTGCCGGCGCTCGGGGACGGCACGGGGCCCGGCGAGGAAGCCCCCGCCCCGGTGACCGCGCCTGCGGCCACGCCACCGGCCGCGGTCATCGCCACGATCCACCGCTTCACCACTGTCGCCCTCGATGTCACCCGAACGCCTCCTTGGACGGCTCGACCTGTGCACGCTGCTCGGGGAAGCCTGACGGCGGTTCCTAAGTCGGTGATGAGCCGGTTGTGAGAGTTCTCTCATCGAGCGGCCGGTCGATCAGTCACCGCAGGTCATGGCGCCGGGAGGCCCCGGCGGCGCCCCGAGCCCCGACCCCCACCCCGCCCGCCGGTCGCCGCCCCGGCAATCCCCCGACCGGGTGTGGCCCGTAGTACCGGGAACAGCCTGTCGATCCGGAGGAGTCGCCATGACCCGAGCCCACGCCACCGTTCCGCACCGTCACCGCCGGCGGCTCGCCCTCGCCCTCGTCCTCGGGGCATCGCCGACCGCGTCGGTGCTGGCCGTGGCGGAGGGGGCATCTGCTGCACCGGCGGGCCACCGGGTGAGCGCGGTCCTCTCCGACTTCCACATCGCGCTCTCCGAAAGGACGCTGTCCCCGGGGGACTACACCTTCGTGGCGACCAACAAGGGCCAGGTCCTGCACAGGCTGCAGATCACCGGACCCGGGGTCGCCGGTCCGGCGACCCCGCTCCTCGACCCGGGGCAGTCGGCGACGCTGCACGTCCACCTGCGCAAGGGCAGGTACGCGGTCTTCTGCCCGGTGGCGAACCACCGGGAGCTCGGCATGAACGTGTCGATCGTCGTGACGCAGGGCAGGGCGAGGGCGAGCGCCGCCGGCAGGAGCGCCGGAGCCGGCGCCCGCGTGGGCACCGGTGTCCACCCGGGGACCGGCACCGGGTCGGGGACCGGCACCGGGTCGGGAGGCAGCACGGGTGGCGGTCTCGGCTACTGATGACGCCGCCACGGCCCACCGCTCCGTCGAATGCCGGCGCGTTGCCCCTCCCCGCCAGCGTGGCCAGAATGGGCCGGTGGCGACGGTGAGGTCGCTCGCCGGCTCGGCGGGCCCTTCGGACGAGGCCTTGATCGCCGGGATGGCGGTCGGGGACGAGCGGGCGGCCGTCACGTTCGTGCGCCGGTACCAGAAGCGGGTGTTCGGGCTCGCGGTCGGGATGCTGGGCGACCCGGGAGTCGCCGAGGACGTCGCACAGGAGGCGCTGCTCCGCGCCTGGCGCCACGCCCCCGTCTTCGACGTGCGGCGGGGATCGGTCGCCACCTGGGTGCTCACGATCACGAGGAACCTGGCCATCGACGCCATCCGTCAGCACCGCGCCGTGGCCACCGATCCCGACGATCCGGCGTTCCTCGCCCCGGCGGGAAGCGGCCAGTCGGCCGAGGACCTGGCGGCGGGGGGCGATCTCGACCCGGAGCTGCGGGCTGCGCTCAACGACCTGCCGATCGGCCAGCGTCGCGCCGTCGTCCTCGCCGCGCTGTACGGGCGGACCGCCGACGAGATCAGCTCGCACGAGTCCATTCCTCTGGGAACGGCGAAGACCCGGATCCGTGTGGCGCTCCAGAAGTTGCGCGCCTCCCTGAGCGAGACCGGGGGGCGGGCATGACCGGCGAGCACCCGGGAGGCCCCCACGAGCGGTTCGAATCCGAGCTCGCCGAGCTGGCCGTCGGCGTGCTGGGAGGGCGGGAACGGGCGGTGCTGCTCGACCACGTCGGGTCGTGTGCGACCTGCACGGCAGAGCTCGAGGAGCTGACGGCGGCGGCCGACAGCCTGGTGCGCCTCGCTCCTGCCGTCGACCCGCCCGTCGGGTTCGAGAGCCGCGTCTTCGAACGGCTCACGGCGAGCACCGGGCGCGCGGCGCGCGCGGCGAGCACCGGGCGCGCGGCGCGCACCGGGCGTGCGGCGAGCACCGAGAGCGCGGTGGCCACCGCGGCGACCGGCACCCGCCGCGGTACGCGACGACGATGGCTCACCACCGTGGTCGCTGCAGGCTTGGTCGCCGGTGCCTTCGGGGTCGGCTGGGTCCTGCATCCCTCCAACGGCCCACCGGCCCGCAGTGCCGCCGGGTCCGAAGGCTCCGCCGACGCCGCCGACGCGCCCCTCCTGGCCGGCACGAGGTCGCTCGGGCTCGTCTCGGTGTATCCGGGGTCGCCCGGCTGGCTGCTCATGACGGTGAGCTCCTCGGCGTGGACCGGGAGCGTCCGGTGCATCGTCACCACCGCCGACGGGGCGTCGTTCGTGGTCGGGTCCTTCGCCCTCGCCCCGGGGGGCGGGAGCTGGGGTGCCCCGCTCCCCGTGCCGGCCGGCCAGGTCCGGAGCGCCGAGGTGGTGGCGACCGACGGCCACGTCCTCGCCGGGGCCCGGCTCCGATAGGAGGGGACGTCGCCGGGGGCTCCGCCCGCCCCCGCCCCCTGCCGACGGGGCGGACCTGTTCCGCGACCTCCGGCGCCTATGATGAGGGGCCGTCGAGTGACCCAAAGGACCGTGGGACCGGCTCAGAGATGCACGACCATCGAGACCACCGGGTAATCGGGCCTGCTCAGGTTCGGCGCACCGTCAGGAAGTCCACGCTCCCGTACGCCGCCGGCCGATGGTCGATACGTTAGACAGCCCCCCACGCGATCCACCGAGGACCTCCCGGGTGACGGCGAGGAAGTTCCGACGCCGCCGGATCTTGGCGGTCGGCGCGGTGGCGCTGACCGGCCTCCTGGTGTGGCTGGCGATATCCCTCGGAGGAGCGCTCACGAACCCGGCCCTCGGGAGCTCGCTCGGCGCCCGCTTCGCCGAGTGGGCTCGCGGCCACGGGGGCTCGGGCGTCGTCAACTGGGTGGAGAAGGAATGGTACGCGCACCACCCGCCCCCGGTGGGCGGCAAGCCCCCTGCCGGGGCCATCCGCCGCGCCACGGCACCCCCGGTGACCGCGGCACACACCGTCGCCCATCTCGCGCCACCGCGGGCGGTCACACCGATCGCCAGCCCTCCGATCGACGGGGAGGGTCAGTGGTCGCCGGCCGGTCGCCTCGTGGGGGGCATCCCCGCCGTGTACGAGACCACGCTGCGCCCCGACGCCGTCCACACGAGCTATGTGGTGGGCATCGCCTGGATGGACACCAAGTTGCTCCGGGCCACGCTGTACTCGGGAAGCCAGATCCCCGGAGGTGGCCCGTACGCGAAGACGGCACCGATCCAACCCGGCGCGGCGACGAGCCTGGTGGCCGCGTTCAATGCCGGGTTCCTCATGCCCGCGGCCAACGGTGGCTACTACACCGACGGCAGGACCGTCCTGCCGCTGCGCTCGGGAGTGGCGTCCTTCGTCGTGTACGCGAACGGGTCGTCCACCGTCGGGCAATGGGGGAGGGACGTGACGATGGCGCCGAACGTCGTGTCGGTCCGCCAGAACCTCGACCTCCTCGTCGACAACGGGCAGCCCGTCGCCGGGCTGGAGTCCGCGGACACGACCAAATGGGGGGCGACCCTCGGCGGCAACATCTTCGTCTGGCGCTCGGGCCTGGGCGTCACCGCCGACGGCGCGCTCGTGTACGTGGGAGGTCCCGGTCTGAACATCACCGATCTCGCCGACATCCTGGTCCGCGCCGGGGCGGTCCGGGCCATGGAGCTCGACATCAACACGGACTGGGTGCATTTCGCCACGTACGAGCCGGCCGGCCCGGCCGGGGCGGCCGGGCCCCAGAACGGCAGCGACCTGCTTTCCGGCATGGTCGGAACGCCCGCGCGGTACTTCCAATCGTGGTGGGCGCGCGACTTCATCACCATGTCCTCGGCGACGGGCCGATGACGGGCGGTCGGGTCGAGCCCGTGGCGGTCGACCCGACGTTGCCCGCCGAGCCGACAGTCCCCGACGCCACGGGGAAGGCACCGCCGCCCTCGGGACCGCGGACGCGGCCCATGCAGTTCCTGAAGGTCCTCCGCCCCCGCCAGTGGACGAAGAACGTCCTGGTGTTCGTCGCTCCGGCCACCGCGCAGGTGTTGCGGCACGGGCCGGCCGCCCTGCGCGCCCTGGCCGTGTTCGCCATCTTCTGTGCGGCCGCGTCGGGAAACTATCTGCTCAACGACGCCCTCGACGCCGAGGCCGACCGGCAGCACCCCGAAAAGCGCGGGCGGCCCGTTGCCTCGGGGGCCATCTCGGTCCGGACCGCCATGGGAGCCGGCATCGGGCTCATGGCCGCGGCCCTTGCGTCCGCGTGGCTGCTGGCCGGGTGGGAGCTGGCGCTGGTGATCGGGGCCTACCTGTTGATCAGCATCGCCTACACGGTCCGCCTCAAGCGCGAGCCCGTCATCGAGCTCGCCGCGGTGGCGTCGGGGTTCGTCCTGAGGGGCATCGCCGGAGGGGTCGCCACCCACGTGCCGTTGTCCAACTGGTTTCTGGTCGTCACGTTGTTCGGAGCGCTGTTCGTCGTCACCGGCAAACGAGCCGCCGAGCACGTCCACCTGGGCGATGACCGGGCCGGTCACCGCGCGGTCCTCGGCCAGTACACGCCGTCGTTCCTGCAATCGACCCTGACCATGACCGCCACCGCCACCGCCACCGCCTACTGCCTGTGGGCGTTCGAGCGGACCGGACTGGTGGCGAGAGCCGGGCACCACCTGGTCTGGGTGCAGCTCACCGTGATCCCCGTCATCCTCGGGATCCTTTACGTCCTGCGGCTGGTCGACGCCGGCAAGGGGGGTGCCCCCGAGGAGCTCGTCCTTCACGACCATTTCCTTCAGGCCCTCGGCATCGCGTGGGTCGTCATGATGGGCATCGGTCTGTACGCGTGAAGGCCGACCGCTCCGAGGGCCACGTTCGGGGCGAGCGTCGACTGCTCACCGGATGGGGGAGGACGGCCCCGTCGGCCGCCTGGCTCACCACGCCGGACGACCCGGACGAGGTGGGCCGGCTGTTGGCCACCCCGCCCCGGGCAGCGGGAACGACCGTGCCACCTCCGGCACCGACGGCCCGGCGGGAGTGGCGCGGGGCCATCGCCCGCGGGCTGGGCCGGAGCTACGGGGACGCGGCGCAATGTGCCGGCGGCGTCGTGGTCGACACGGCCCGCCTCGGGGGGATCGGCCCGATCGACCCGGAGTCGGGGCTGGTGGAGGTCGGCGGGGGAGTGAGCCTCCACGAGCTGCTCGGTCGATCCCTTCCCATGGGCTGGTTCGTCCCAGTGTCGCCCGGCACGCGCCTGGTCACCGTGGGCGGCGCGATCGCGGCCGACATTCACGGGAAGAACCACCACCGTGACGGGAGCTTCGCCCGGCACGTCCCGAGCTTCACCCTGGTCACCCCGACCGGGACCCATGAGGTCGATCAGCTCGGGGACCCCAGCCTGTTCTGGGCCACCGCAGGAGGGATGGGCCTGACCGGCGTGGTGACCCGGGCGATCATCCGGCTGATCCCCGTCGAGACTTCGTCCATGCTGGTCGACACGGAGCGGTTCGACCGGCTGGGTGACGTCATGGGAGCCATGGAGGCCTCCGACGCGGCGTACCGGTACTCGGTCGCGTGGGTGGACTGCATGGGGAGCCGGCGTCACCTCGGGCGCTCGGTGCTCACCAGGGGCGACCACGCCCCCCGGTCCGCGCTCCCGCCCGGGCGGGCGGGAGCGGCTCTTCCCGTGCCCCGCGGTCCCCGCCTCCGGGTGCCGGTCCCTGCGCCGGGGGGTCTCTTGAACGCCCGGTCGGTCGGCGCCTTCAACGGATTGTGGTTCCGGCGGTCACCTCGCAGGGAGGCCGGCGCCCTGCGGCCGCTCTCCTCCTTCTTCCATCCTCTCGACGGGATAGCCGACTGGAACCTGCTGTACGGGCCGCGTGGGTTCGTGCAATACCAGTTCGTGGTCGGTCCCGAGCACGGTGAGTCCGTCGAACGGGCGGTGGCGATGATCGGCAGGTCCGGCGCCCCGTCGTTCCTGGCGGTCCTGAAGCGGTTCGGGCCGGGTGACCCCGGGCCCCTCTCGTTTCCCCTCGAGGGTTGGACCCTGGCCCTCGACTTCCCGATCGGCCCGCCGGTGCTTCCCTCCCTCCTCGACCGGCTCGATTCGCTCGTCGCCGGGGTGGGTGGACGGGTCTACCTGGCCAAGGACTCGAGACTGCGCCCCGAGCTCCTGCCGGTGATGTACCCGAGGCTGGGGGAGCTGCAGGTCGTCCGGCGCCGAGTCGACCCGTGCCGCGTGCTGCAGTCGGACCTGTCCCGGCGCCTCGGAATCGATGGAGCGACGACCGGTGAATGACGCGTTCGGACTACCCCAGACCCTCGTCGTGCTCGGGGGGACGTCGGAGATCGCCGAGGCGATCGTCGGGTCCCTGGTCGCCGAGCGATGCCGGACCGTCGTGCTCGCGGGCAGGGACGCCGCCTCCCTCGCCGGCGCGGCCGATCGGGCTCGTGCAGCGGGTGCCGAGGTCGTCGAGACGGTGATCTTCGACGCCACCGACGTCGAGCACGCCGAAGGCACCGTCGAGCGCTGCTTCGCAGCGGCCGGGGGTTCGGTCGACATGGTCCTGGTGGCGGTCGGCCTGCTCGGAGACCAGGAGCGGGACGAGGCCGATGCCGGTCGGATCGCCCGGATGGTCACCGTCGATTTCACCTGGCCCGCGGCGGCCGTGGGGGCCGCCGCGGGCCGGTTGCGATCGCAGGGCCAGGGCAGGATCGTCGTGCTCTCCTCGGTGGCCGGCGTCAGGGTCCGGCGGGCCAATTTCCTTTACGGCGCGTCGAAGGCGGGCCTCGACGCGTTCACGAGGGGCCTTGCGGAGGCGACGCGGGGCTCGGGAGTGCGGGTGCAGGTCGTCCGGCCGGGTTTCGTGCGGACGAAGATGACGGTGGGACTGCGCCCGGCGCCGTTCGCCGCCTCTCCCGAGGACGTCGCGCAGGCGGTCCGGCGCGGGTGCGGGACGAACCGTCCCGTCATCTGGGTGCCGCCGATGCTCCGATGGGCCTTCCTCGCGCTTGGCCACCTGCCCCAGTCTCTGTGGCGGCGGCTCCCGGGATGAGACCCGGCTGACCAGGACAGACGTCGAGCTGCCCCACCCAGGGGCGACACGGCCGGTAGGGACTTTTGGCACTGTTACGGAGTGGTGACGGGCGCGAGCATCGTCACATGACACAGCGGCGTCTGCAGGATCTTCCGAGAGAGGCGTGCTTCACCCTCCTGAGCCAAGAGGTCGTGGGGCGGCTCGTGTACGTGGACGATCTGGGTCCCGTCGCGATTCCCGTCAACTACGCACTCGACGCGGAGACGGTCGTGTTCAGGATCGAGGCGGGGTCGAAGGCTCGAGCACTGCAGGGCCCGGTTGCGTTTGAGGTCGATCAGATCGATCATGCCGAGAAGGCGGGGTGGAGCGTCCTGCTCCGCGGAACCTGCCACGAGCTGGACATCGAGCTCGTCCCCGCGCTGCTCAAACGGATCACCGACCACTTTCCCAGGCCCTGGGCGGCGGGGCAGCACAACTGCTGGGTCTCCCTCGTGCCTGGTTCGGTGACCGGGCGGCAGCTGGCCGCCCCGTTCTTCGCACCCGTCTTTTGAGGGCGCCGTCCATTAGGGTCGAGCCGTCCCGAGGGGCGCGGCAGCGCAGGGAAGCAGGTTGGACCATGGGCGCGAGCGACAGGAGCACGACATGACCGAAGGAACCGGCAAGTTGGAGACGACGGACGAGGCGGACCGACCGCCCGTCGGGGCATCGGTGTGGGAGAGGGATCTGTGGGACCACCTGACGGGCCACGTCAGGGCGGAGCGTTCCCTGCTCGAGACCTATTCGGCCATCGCCCGGGAGACGCAGTCCAAGGCGTTCGGCTACCTCGTCAATCTCCTCCTCGAGGACGAGATCCGTCACCACCGGATGTTCACGGAGCTGGCAGGGTCGCTGAAGTCCGAGGCGGAATTGGGCGGGAAGGCCCCGAGCGTCCCCCACATGGACCTTGCTCAGGCCGACAGCGCCGCGGTGCTCGAGGCGACCGGACACCTCATCGAGCAAGAGGAGCAGGATGCCCGAGAACTGCACAAGCTCCAACGCGAGCTGCGTGACGTGAAGGACACTACGCTGTGGAGCCTTCTGGTCGACCTGATGGAACGGGACACCGAGAAGCACATCGCCCTCCTGAAATTCGTGAAGAAGCACACCGGACGCTGAAGCAGTCGACTCGGAGGTGGGGACATTGGTGCTACTGGTGAGCAGCGTGATGGGGGCTCTCGTCGACCTCAACGGCAAGGGCCGCTACGTGCACTGGGGCTTCATTCAGATCTCGGTCGCCAATCTGGTCGTGATCGCCCTGATGGCGATCGTCTTCATCGGTGCCATCATCGTTCCCTATCGCCGGCACGGTGATCGATGAGCGTCGACACGGGCAGCAGGAGCGACCCGTCTGCAGGTCTGCCCGAGGATGCCCGGCAGTGGACGGCGAAGCTGCGCAACTCGGCAACCGGGAAGCTCCCACCGGGACGCCTCCTGCCGGATCGCCAGCCCGCCTATGTGGCGTCGTGGATCTACGTCTTCGGGGTGCTGACGGTGTCGGCGCTCCTGCTGGTCATCGCCACCGGGTGCGTGCTGGCGTTGAAGGGCCCAGCCTGGTGGCACGTGTCGAGTGCCGGGCTCTTCGTGAACTCGCTCCACCTCTGGAGCGTGGAGGCGTTCTTCTTCTTCATGGTCATCCATCTGTGGGGCAAGTTCTTCATGGCGGCGTGGCGTGGCCGCCGGCGCCTCACCTGGGTGACCGGGGTGGTGGCTTTCCTCGTGTCGGTCGGGGCAGCCTTCACGGGGTACCTGTCCCAGCAGAATTTCGACTCCCAGTGGATCTCCACCCAGGCCAAGGACGGGATCAACGCGACCGGGGCCGGGGCGTTCTTCAACGTCCTGAACTTCGGGCAGATGCTGATGTGGCATATCGTGCTGCTCCCCATGGTGGTCGCGCTGCTGGCCGTGGTGCACGTGCTGCTGGTCCGGACCCGCGGCGTGGTCCCGCCCTTTGCCGCCCCCCCGGGCAGGCAGGACGGGATGGCGCGGACCGGAGGCTCCGAGCCCTCGGTTGAGGGGGACCGGGCGTGAGCGAACCCAGGGGGTCCCACGGCCGGGTCCGCCGCCGGCGCTTCAACCCCGATCGGGACGTGGCCGAGTGGCACGGGAGGTACGTCCCCTTCGACCTGGTGAAGGAGTTCGTGATCGCCCTGGTGGCGGTCGCGATCCTCGTCACCGTCCTGGCCGTGGTCTTCTCCTCTCCCGACGATCACCCGGTGACGGTACGCAGCTGGTCGAACGGCGATCCTGCCGGCTTCGCGCAGACCGCGATCACCGAGCTCGACGGGACGAGCGGCTCCGCCACGTACGGGCCGCCGTACAACACCAACGGGACCGCCCAGTCGATCGGCTTCTTCTCGCCCGCCAAGTGGCTCGGGGTGCACGTCCCGATCGACAGCGCGCAGGACTTCGTCATCGGGCCGCTCCAGACGCTCCCCGACAGAGCGGTCCTCGCCGCCGTCTCCCTCTACAACTCGTCGTCGGCAGCCCAGCAGGCGAAGTGGACGGCCGCCTACGAGAAGGCCGTGGCCAAGGCGACCTTCGGCAACGGGCGGCTGAGGATCCCCGCCGGCGACTACGGCCCGGTGCCGACCATGATGAACGCTCTCGTCTCGATGGCTCGAAGCGGCGCCCTGGACGGTGCGCTGCTCAGCTCGCGCCAGTTTTACGGGAGCGACTACACCAAACCGCTGCTCTTCATCGCCGACGGCACCTTCCTGTCGAACATCGCCCAGAGCCAGCACCTGGCGGGGGACCAATGGGGGATGATGAACGAGACCGGGAACTTCCCGGGGCAAGCCTGGCTGTGGCTCTACACGATGTGGTATCAGGTCCCGCCGATGAAGACCTCGTCCAATGCCGACCTCCAGGTCTGGGCGATCATGATGCTGCTCACCCTGGGCCTCGCTCTGGTGCCTTTCATCCCGGGTCTGCGCTCGATCCCCCGCTGGGTCGGCCTGTACAAGCTGATCTGGCGCCGGCACTACCGGCAACTGGCGGCCACCGACAGTAGCGCGACCGGCGCCGGGCCCTGAGCCGCGGTACGCCGGGGGGCGCATTCCCCGTCGGTAAGGTGTCCCCATGAACCCGTCCACCACCTGGGCCGAAGCCGCAGCCTCTCTCACCTCGGCGCTGCAGCTCAAGACCCCTCCCATCGCCATCAGCTTCCGCGGATCGGCCCCCGCCGGCGTCGCGGCGTTCGACACCCCCATGCCCGAGGCCACCCCCGACGGCCGGACGGGCAGGGTCCCCGCGGGGTGCGTCTTCTGGACCAAGGCCGTCGACCGGACCTTCACCACGGTCGCCGCGGACCACGGCAATTGCAGCGTCGGTAGCCTGACCCACGGGTTCGTGGCTCTCGACGAGGTGGCCGGCCGCTCCGATGTTGCTGCGCTGCTCGACTCGGGATGGGTGACCATCGACATGGTGCCGGGCATCCCCGTGGTGAGCGACCGCCCCGACATGGTGATGTACGGACCGCTGGCCGACACGCCGGTCGATCCGGACGTCGTCATGATCCGGCTGAACGCCAAGCAGTTGATGGTCCTGTCCGATGCCATGCCCGGGCTCCGTATAGACGGCAAGCCCCAATGTCACGTCGTGGCGGTGGCGAAGGAGCAGGGGGAGGTGGCCGTGAGCGTGGGCTGCATGTTGAGCCGGACCCGCACCAACATGTCGAGCGCCGAGATGACGTGCGCCATCCCCGCCGGCCGGCTGGCCGAGGTGGTCCATCTGATCGAGACGACGGCGGCCACCGATGCCATCGTGGCCTCCTATGCCGCCGAGGACGCCCGCCGGTTCATCGGCGAGTAGGGCGGCTACTTCTTCGCCGGTTCGAAGAACGGGTTCGTGCCCGCTGCGTGGTCGGTGACGTCCACCACGCGGACGATCTCGGGAATCGACTCGCGGATGGCCACCTCGATCCCCTGGCTCAGGGTCACCTGCGCCATCCCGCAACCCGCGCACCCGCCGCTCAGGCGGAGATAGGCGGCGTCCTCCTCAACCGCGACGAGGTCGGCGCGCCCGCCGTGGGCCGCGATGCTCGGGTTGATCTGCTGCTCGAGCACCTGCAGGATCCTCTGGGCGACGTCGCCGCTGAGGTCAGGGGGCGGTCCCGCCATCGCCGGGCTCGAGTGGGACGATTCCGGAGGCTGATTGGGGTTCTCAATGACCAACCCGCCTTCTCCGGCGTCGAGCACGGCCCCGCGGAGGTGGGAGACGCTCTCGGCGGGGACCACGACGGTCAGCCCACCCTGCTCGCTCGTCGAGTCCTCGACCCGGGCGTCGGCGGCCGCCTGAAAATAGATCTCGTAGGTGAACGCGCGCCCGCTCGATCCGCTGGTCTCGACCCAGAGGGCGAGTGATCCGGCTCCCGCCTCGGCGGCCCGCGCCTCGAGCACGATCGCCAATGCTTCGTCGGAGACTCGCAGGGCGGGCCCGTCGGTGGTGTCGCTGTCGCTCACGGCTCTCCCGTATCGGGTGGGGCGCCCTGGCATCGGGATGGGCGCGCTGCCATCCTATGCCAGTGCCCCGGATCCTCCTGCTGTTGCCCACCGCGACCTACCGGGCCTCGGACTTCCTCGCCGCGGCCGCCGCCCTTCAGGTGGACGTGGTGATCGGGTCCGAGCACCGTCAGGCGCTGGCCCGGGACATGGGCGACCGGGCCCTGGTCGTGCCCATGGCCGCGGTGGACGCCGCCGTGCAGGCCATCGCCGCGCTGCACGCCCGCTCGCCGATTGATGCCGTCGTCGCCGTCGACGACCAGGGGGTTGTGGTCGCCGCCGCGGCGGCCGAGCGTCTCGGGCTGCCCGGCAACCCGCCCGACGCGGTCGCGGCCACGCGGGACAAGGCCGCCATGCGGGAGCGGCTGGGCGCCGGGGCGGTCCCCCAGCCCGAGTTCCGGGTGGTGGCGCCCGACGCCGACGACGCCGCCGTCGTGGCGGCGGCGTCGGGGGTCGGCTTCCCGTGCGTCGTGAAGCCCGTCGGGCGGTCGGCCAGCCAAGGGGTGATCCGTGTGGACGATGCGACCGAGGCCGCCGCGGCGGCCGCCCGGATCCGGGCCATGCTGGGGGAGTGCGCCGAGCCGCTGCTGGTCGAGCGCTTCGTGCCGGGCGGCGAGGTTGCCGTTGAGGGGCTGCTGAGGGCGGGCCGGTTGCAGGTGCTCGCCGTGTTCGACAAGCCCGATCCCCTGAACGGTCCTTTCTTCGAGGAGACCGTGTACGTCACCCCGTCCGGCCGGCCGGCCGCCGTCCTCGCCCGGATCGCGCTCACGGCGGAGCAGGCCGCCCGGGCGATCGGACTGAGGGAGGGGCCGGTCCACGCCGAGCTGCGGATCGGCGCGGGCGGCAGCCTCACGGTGCTCGAGCTGGCGGCTCGCTCCATCGGTGGCCTGTGCGCCCGTGCCCTGCGGTTCGGCGCGGGCATCAGTCTCGAAGAGGTCATCCTCCGTCACGCCCTCGGCCTGGGCCTCGACGACCTGGCCCGGGAGCCCCAGGCGTCGGGCGTGATGATGCTCCCGATCCGGTCCGCCGGCGTGCTCGACGGGGTCTTTGGTCGGGAACGGGCCCTCTCGATCGAAGGGATCGCCGGCGTGGAGATCAGCATCGCGCCGGGCCGGGCGGTGGTCCCCCTCCCCGAGGGTGATCGCTACCTGGGCTTCATCTTCGCCCGCGGCCCGACGCCCGAGCTCGTCGTGGGCTCCCTCCGGCGTGCCGAGGCGTGTCTGCACGTGCGCGTGCGTTGACCGTGCCCCGGCTCGGCCCCCCCGGCACCCCGGTAGTCTCGGCGTCGTGCGGATCCTGCTGATCTCGACCTACGAGTTGGGTCACCAGCCGCTGCACGTGGCCGTGCCCGCCTCGGCGCTGCTCGCTGCGGGCCACGACGTCCGCTGTGTGGACGTCTCCGTCGACATGCTCGAGATGTCCTGCGTCGATTGGGCCGACCGGGTGGCGCTGTCCGTGCCGATGCACACCGCCATGCGCCTGGCCTTGCGGGTGGCCGAGAGGATCCGGTCCCGGTGTCCCGACCTCCCGATCTGCTTTTACGGGCTGTACGCGCAGGCGAGCAGGGCTCTCACCCTCCGGTCGGAGGGCGACGCGGTCATCGCCGGCGAGTACCTGTCGGGGCTGGTGTCGTGGGCCGGTGGGCGCGATCCCGGCCCCACGCCCCAGCTCGCCCGGTCCCGAGCACCGGTGCCGGCGCGCCATCTGTTGCCGCCCCTCGACCGGTACGCGCGGTTGGCCGTGGCGGACGAGGAGCGGCCGGCCGCGGCGGTGGAGGCGACCCGGGGCTGCTCGCACCGGTGCCGGCACTGCCCGGTTCCCGTCGTGTACGACGGCCGGGTGCGGGGCGTCGACGAGGCGGCGTTGGTGGCCGACGTCGACCAGCTGGTCGAGGCCGGCGTCCGGCACCTCACCTTCGCCGACCCCGACTTCCTCAACACCCCGTCGCACTCCCGCCGGGTCGTCTCGGCCGTCCACGCCCGGCATCCGGACCTGACGTTCGACTGCACGACCAAGGTGGAGCACGTCCTTCGCCACGCCGGGATGTGGCCCGAGCTGGCCGAGTCGGGATGCGTGTTCGTCGTCTCCGCGTTCGAGTCGGTGAGCGAGGCGGTCCTCGGGAACCTGGCCAAGGGCCATACCGTTGCCGAGGCCTCGGCTGCGGTCGCGCTCCTCCGCGAGCATGGCATCGAGGTCCGGCCCTCGTGGCTGCCGTTCACCCCATGGACCACGGTGGAGGACCTGGTGGCGCTGCTCGACTTCGTGGTGGCGCACGACCTGGTCCCCAACGTGGACCCGGTGCAGTACACGGTGCGGCTCCTGCTCCCCGAGGGCTCCCTCCTGCTCGGCTCCGAGGCCATGGCCTCCCATCTCGGCCCTTACGACCCGGACCGGCTGGGGTGGACGTGGTCCCATCCCGACCCCGGGCTCGACCTGCTGCAGCAGGAGCTGGCCACCCTGGTGGAGCAGCGGGTGGACCAGGAGGCCCCCCGCACCTTTGACGAGATCGATGCTCTGGTCCGGGCCAAGGTGTCGCCCTTCCGGCCGGCGCCGCCTCGCGGGTCTGCCTCGCGGGGGCCGGCAGGTGAACGGGCCCACCTGACCGAGCCGTGGTTCTGCTGCAGCGAGCCCACCGGATCGCAGCTGGCGCCGCTCGGGTAGCGATCTCCCCGGCCTCCACCCCGGTGTCACGAAGTCGGCGGCCCGGGTCCCGCCCGAACGGCCGTCAACCGAGGTCGACGGTCCGGGTGAGGTCGACCGACTCGAGCAGCCGACGGTCGTGCGAGACCAGGAGCAGCGTGCCGCCGAACCCGGCGAGAGCGGACTCGAGCTGCTCGATCGCCGGCAGGTCGAGATGGTTGGTCGGCTCGTCCAAGACGAGGAAGTTCACTCCGAGCGCCTGAAAGGTGGCGAGCTCGGCCCGGGTCCGCTCGCCCGGCGAGAGCGACGAGCCGGGCCGGTTGACCTCGTCCGCTCCCAGACCGAACTTGGCCAGGAGGGAGCGGACCTCGGACCTGGTGAGATCGCACCGGGCCATCACCGACTCGGCGGCGGAGGCTTCCGTCGCCAGGGCGGAGCGGTCCTGGCCGAGCTCACCGACCACCACGCTCGGCCCGATCCACTGGTCGCCGGCCGCCAGGGGCAGACGACCCAGCAGCGCCGCCACCAGGGAGGACTTGCCCGAGCCGTTGGGGCCGGTGAGGGCCACCCTGTCGCCCCAGCCGATCTCGACGTCGATCGGGCCCAACCGGAAGCTTCCCCGCTCGATCGTGGCCTGCCCGAGCCTGACCACCACGGCACCGGCCCGTGGGGCCTGCTCGATGGTGAAGCGCAGCTCCCAGGGATCCCAGGGCTTGTCGACGGCGGGCAACGACTGAAGGGCGCGCTCGGTCCGCCGGGCCCTCGATGCCAATTGCTCGGTCCTGTTGACGCGGAAGTCGCGTTGCGCCTTGTCGCCGTCGCGGGCGGCCTTCTTCGCCCGGTTGACGCCGCTGGTCGCCCAGTCCCGCTCCCGGCGGGCTCGGGAGGCGAGCTCGTCGTGCCGGGTCTCGTACGTCGCGTACGCCTCCTCGGCGTGCCGACGGGTGGTCGTGCGCTCGGCCAGGAACGCGGACCAGCCTCCGCCGAAGAGGCGGCCGGCGTGGGTGTGGCCGTCGATCTCGAGCACCGAGGTGACGGTCCGGTTCAGGAAGTCCCGGTCATGAGAGACGATCACCATCCCCCCCTCGCGGCGGGCGACGAACCCCTCGAGCCGGGCGAGCCCGTCGAAATCGAGGTCGTTGGTCGGCTCGTCGAGCAGGGTGATGTCGAACCGCGACAGCATGATGGCGGCCAAGGCGGCCATCGAGGCCTGGCCACCCGACAGGGTGACCAGCTCGTGGTCGACGACAGCAAGAAGACCGAGGTCCTCCGCGATCCGATCGATCCGGGCGTCGATGTCACCGGCCGAGAGCGTGCCGAAGCGATCGAGGGCACGGGTGTACCGGTCGTCGGCCCCGGCGACGCCCGAGCCGAGGAGCTCCGCGGCGGCACCGAGCTCCGCCTCGGCGGCCGCCACCCCGGTGCGCCGGGTGAGCATCTCGCGAACGCTCTCCCCTACGGGCGCCTCGTGCTCCTGGGCCAGGAGCCCGACGGAGGCCCCGGGCGGGTCGAGGCGGACGGTGCCCTCGTCGGGCAGGACCGTGCCGGCGAGGACGCGGAGCAGCGTCGACTTGCCGACCCCGTTGGGACCGACCACCCCGAGGCAGGTCGTCGGGCCCACCGTGACCGTGACGTCGCGGAGGACGGAGCGGCCACCGTGGTCGACGCCAAGATGGCCGGCGATCAGCGTCGCGAGGGTGGATCGTGCAGGCAAGGACAGCTCCAGTGACCGGGCGCGAGTCGGGTACGTCGAGAGAGGGGAGGTGAGGTCGGGGAAGGACCGACGGCGTCAACGCACGGTCCCATGGTATCGGCGGCTTGGTCCCCGCCGGGCACGAGCCCCTATGGTGCGTCCGTGCCGATTTACGCCCTGGGGGACCGGGTCCCCACCATCGACGACGACGCCTACGTGCATCCGGACGCGGTCGTCATCGGTGACGTCAGGATCGGCTCCGAGGCCTCGGTCTGGCCGGGGGCGGTGCTGAGGGGCGATTACGGCACGGTGATCGTCGGCGCGCGGACGTCCGTGCAGGACGGGACCGTCCTGCACGCCACCGAGGAGCTGGCGACGATGATCGGTTCGGGGTGCGTGATCGGGCATCTCGTCCACCTCGAGGGGTGCACGATCGAGGACGAGTGCCTCGTCGGCTCCAACAGCGTCGTCCTCCACCGGGCCCTGGTCCAGCGCGGAGCCACGGTTGGGGCGAGCGCGGTCGTCACCGGCGGGATGGTGGTCCCCCCGGGGGCGCTCGCCGTCGGGATCCCGGCGTCGATCAGGCTTGGCGGGTCCTCGGAGGAGGGGATCCGCATCGGGGTCGGGATATACGTCGAGAACGCCCGTCGCTACCGGTCGGCGCTCCGGCGTCTCGGTTGAGGCCTCCGCCGGCGGCCCCTGACGGCGCAGGCGCGTCGACCCGGCGGCCTCCGCCGCCCGACGCGCGGCGCTGGGCCCCCGGGAGGAATACGTTTGGGCGTGGTCCGCGGGGGACCGATGGTCGACGATCGGGGAGCCGAGGATGTCCGACGAGGTCTTGCCGTTCCGCGTGGAGGTTCCCGAGGGAGACCTGAGGGATCTCCGGGAGCGTCTGGCGCGGACCCGTTGGCCCGAGCCGGCCACCGTGGGGGACTGGTCCCAGGGGGTGCCGCTCGACTACGTGAAGGCCCTCTGCCGGCACTGGTCGGACGGGTACGACTGGCGTGCCCGTGAGGCGCGGCTCAACGAGCTGGCCCAGTTCCGCACCGAGATCGACGGTCTGGGCATCCACTTCCTTCACGTCCGATCGCCGGAGCCCGAAGCCCTTCCGCTGGTGCTGACCCATGGTTGGCCGGGTTCGATCGTGGAGTTTCAGGAGGTGGTCGGGCCGCTGACCGATCCGGTGGCGCACGGTGGCGACCCGGCGGACGCCTTTCACGTCGTGGTCCCTTCGCTGCCCGGCTACGGCTGGAGCGACAAACCTGCGACGACCGGCTGGGGGATCGAGCGCATCGCGGAGGCCTGGGGGACGCTCATGGCCCGCCTGGGCTACGACCGGTACGGCGCCCAGGGAGGGGACTGGGGGGCCGGGGTCACCACCCGGCTCGGCATTCAGGACCCCGGGCACCTCGCGGGCATCCACCTCAACCTGGTGGCCGCCCGCCCCGAGCCCGGTCAGCGGGAGTTCGACGAGGAGGAGCAACGGGCGATCGCGGATCTCGCGCACTACACCGAGTGGGAGTCGGGCTATTCCCAGCAGCAGGCCACCCGTCCCCAGACCCTGGGTTACGCGCTCACCGACTCCCCGGCCGGTCAGTGCGCGTGGATACTCGAGAAGTTCCGCTCGTGGGCCGATTGCGGCGACGACCCGGTGGGGGCGTTCGGGGCGGACCGGCTGCTCGACAACATCATGGTGTACTGGCTCTCGTCCTCCGCGTCTTCGTCGGCCCGGCTCTACTGGCAGAGCTTCCGGAGCATGGTCGGTACGCAGCCGGTGGACGTTCCCACCGGCGCGTCCGTCTTCCCCAAGGAGATCATCCGGTCCCCCAGAAAGTGGGCGGAGCGGATCTACACCGACCTGCGGTACTGGAACGAGCTCGATCGCGGCGGGCACTTCGCCGCATTCGAGCAACCCGAGCTCTTCGTGAACGAGGTCAGGGCGTTCTTCCGGTTGGTCCGGTAGGGCCTTTGCGCGGGGCCAGGTCGAAAGGAACCCTGAGCAGGGTGTCCCGCAAAGTGCTGGGATCCCTGCGCCTGATTCGGGGCCCCGAGTACGATGCCTCGCCATGACCGATCCGGCTATCCACGTGGGGACCAAGTTTGAGAGCTACACCGGCCGCATCGATCACGATGCGGCCATGGCCTACGCGCTGGCGACGAACGATCCCAACCCGATTTACGCGAGCGGCGGGGCGGTGCCGCCCATCTACACGGTCTCGCTCATCCTTCCCGCCTACCTCCAAGCCGGGCAGAGGAGCGTCGACCCCGGGGCGATCGAGGGGGTCACGGGCGGTGTGCACGGAGAGCACGACGTCTACTTTTACGATCCCGCCCGGCCAGGGGACGACCTCGAGTGGAGCGCGACCACCCATTGCGCCAAGCAGACGCCGGCGGGAGCGATGGTCACCCAACGGATCCTGGTGAGCGACCTACAGGGGAGGCCTCTGGTGGAGCACTACTGGTCGACCCTGCTCATCGGCGGGAAGATCGCCGCCGACATCGGCCCGGACCTCGCCGACCACACGTTTCCCGAGGACGCGCGCAGCCGCCCGATCGGCAGCCACACCTTCGAGATCGCCGGGGACCAGACCTTCCGCTACGCGGGAGCCTCCACGGACCACGCGAACATCCACATCGACGACGAGGCGGCGCGCCGCAACGGTTTCCCGAGCAAGTTCCTTCAGGGACTCTGCACCTTCGCCATGTGCAGTGGCGCGGTGGTGCGGCTGGGGGCCGACGGGGACCCCGACCGCCTGCGCCGGTTGGCGGGTCGGTTCTCCGCCCCGGTCTTCCCCCGTCACGAGCTGACCGTCGACGTGTACGACGCCGGTTCCGCCGACGATGGCGGCCGGGTGCTGGCGTTTGAGGCATCGTCGCAGGGCGTGACGGTCATAAAGCACGGCCGGGCCGAGCTGCGGCCCGCCTGAGGATGAGCGGCAGCACGCACGGGGGCGCCGCCGGCCGGTGGTTGGCGTCGGACGGCAACTGGTACCCGCCGGACATGCACCCCGACGCCCTGAGATCGGGTGCCTCGGGCGCGGTGCTCCCCGCCGCCGGGGCGAATCGAAGAGCTCTCGCCCTCACGATGGCGGCGATCGTCCTGGTTGGTGCCGCGGCCGGTACCGGCGTGGCGGTCATCGGTGACCGATCGACACCGGCGACCCCGCCGCCCGCGCCGGCCCAGTCCCCGGTGAAGGCCGTGGTCGCGTCGGTGGCCACGACGGAGCAGGCCCGGACGGCCCACGTGGACCTGACCATGCACGCCTCGGTGACCGGGGCCGGGACCGCGTCGGGCACGGTGACGGCCACCGGGGCGGGCAATATCGACTTCGCCGACAACGCGGCTCAGCTCGCGCTCGACTACAGCGGGCCCGGCGTTCAGGGCGGGCTCGCCATCTCGGAGATATACGTGGGGGGTACCGCGTACGTGTCCATTCCGCAGGTCGCGCAGCTCGTGCCGGGCAAGAGCTGGATCTCGGTTCCGGTGGTGGGGTCGAGCTCGATCGACCCGGGGAGCTCCAATCCGGCCGACCTGCTCCATATCCTCGCCAGCGAGGGGAACACGGTCACCGCCCTCGGACCGAGCACGATCGGCGGGGTCGGGGTACAGGGCTACCACGTGGTGGTCGACGCCGGCTTCCTCCGGTCGCGGATCGGGCAGCTCGGGCTCAGCCCGGGCGAGCAGCAGGCTCTGCAGCAGATCCTCACGAGCTCCGCTCTGCAATTCGACGTGTTCGTCGACGGCTCGGGGCAGCTGCGCCGCATGAACCTCGACATGTCCATTCACGCCGGGGCCGGCGGCTCGAGCGTCGCCGCGCACGTCGAGGAGGACTTCAGCGACTACGGCGCCGCGGTGGCGATCAACCCGCCTCCGGCTTCGGAGGTGACGACCCTCCAGCAGGTCGCGAGCTCCGGCGGGGCCCCGGCGTAGCGCCGGCGCCCGGGCGGGACCCAGATGGCCCGGCCCTCGGGCGCCTAGGCTACGAAGATGCCGATCCGCGAATTCTTCCACCTCATGCTCATGGTCGACGACATCGACGACGCGGGCCAGTTCTTCGACGCGCTGTTCTCCCCGGTCACCTACATGCAGAAGTCGTGGTCGGATCTCGACAAGCGCTGGGCGTCGCTCAACCGTATCGGTGACGACTTCGTGCTCGAGCTGATGGAGGCGAGCAAGGACCCCGCGGACCAGGGTGCCCCGCTTCCCAAGTTCGCCAACCGGTTCGGCCAGCACCTGCACTCCTTCGCCTGGTTGGTCGACGCTCCGGACCTCCGGCCTCTGTTCGACGACCTGCAGGCCGCCGGCGTCCGGATCGCCAAGCCGGGCGGAGGGCTCTTTCAGGGCGAGGTCGTGGACCTCCCCGACGTCATCTTCACCCATCCCAAGGACACGTTCGGCCAGATGGAGTTCATGGCGCGGGCGCCCGAGGGACACGTTCGCGACCCGCTGTTCAAGACGGGATGGTCGTCGGCGTTCTGGCGTGACGAGCATCCGCTCGGCATCCTGCGCCTGTCCCACATGACCAACGTCGTCCGGGACCTCGACCGGCCGCTGTCGCTCTTCACCGGGCCGCTTCACGGGAACCTCTTCCACCGGAGCACGACCGAGACCGTCGAGCACGCCTTCGTCATGGTCGGGACCGACACGGTGATCGAGCTGGCCCGACCCACCACCCCGGGGTCCGCGCTCGGGCGCGACCTGGCCGACCACGGGGAGATCCCGCACGGGTTGACGTTTCTGGTGAGGGACCTCGATTCGGCCGAGCGGCACGTGGAGAAGCTCGGTGTCAGGGTCTCCGAGCGCCGGGCCGGCTCGTTGGTCCTCGATCCCCGCGACACCTTCAACGCCGTGGTCGGGTTCACCGACGAGCTCCTGCCCGACGACCCCCGGGGGACGGTCGGCCCCTGACCGGGCATGTGCCGACCGGCGCCGGACACCCCGGATCGACCGGTGGGCGACTATCCGGGAGCGCTCGGGTTCCCTACACTGGCGGGTATCGAGCGAGGGGGTGGGCTGATGCGCATTTCGGACCTCCTGAAGGAGAAGGGTTCGGCGGTCGCCACCATCCGGGGAAGCGCCATCGTGGCCGATGCGGTCACCGACCTCGGTCGGCACCAGATCGGAGCGCTGGTGGTCTCCGCCGATGGCGAGCACATCGACGGGATCGTCTCGGAGCGTGACGTGGTGCGCGGCCTGGGCACCCGGCACGAGACGTTGCTCGGCGCGCCGGTCACCTCCATCATGTCGGCGACGGTCCATACGTGCTCACCGGATGACGACACCGACTCCCTGATGGCGGTCATGACCGAACGACGGATCCGCCACGTGCCGGTCGTCCGTGAAGGCGTCCTGTGCGGGATCGTGAGCATCGGCGACGTCGTGAAGTGCCGGATCGGGGAGCTCGAGAGGAATCGCAAGGAGCTCGTCGACTACATCAACGGCCGCTGAGTCGATCGACCGCCGGCTGCTGCGGGCAGCGAGCCGGGCCGGAGGTTCGGGGAGCCTGGCTCAGAGGACCTCGTGGGCAAGCGGTCGCCCTTCGACGTACGCCGCCAGGTTCGCGCAGAACAGGTCGCACAGGCGCTCGGCGTTCCCTGTGCTCGACCCCGCGATGTGGGGCGTCACCTCGATCCGTTCGTCGTCCCAGAACGGATGCCCGGGCGGGAGGGGCTCGGTGACGAAGACGTCGAGGGCGGCGGCTCCGGGTGCTCCCCGGTCGAGCCCCCGCACCAACGCATCTTCGTCCACGAGCCCACCGCGGCCGACGTTGACGAAGAGGCTCCCCGGAGCCATGGCCCCGAAGAACCTGTCGTCGGCCAGCCCGGCGGTGGACGCGTTCAGCGGGGTGCACAGCACGACGACGTCGGCGCCGCGCAGCGCGTCGTGGACCCGATCGGGGGTCACGGACGGGACCGGGTCGTCGATGGAGGGACGACGGCGCACGCCGCGCAGCCCGACGCCCAGCGCACCGGCCAGGTGGGCCACGGCCCGCCCGATCGACCCGAGCCCGACGATGGCCCAGGTGCTGCCGCTGACCTCGTCGTGAGGACCGCCATCCCACCGGTGCTCCCGTTGCGCCGCCCGCCAGCGCGCGGCGCCGTGGCGGTGATCGATCACGGTCCGGATCACGTGCTCGGCGATGGGGATGGCGTTCACGTGGGCCGACGTCAACCGGGCGCCTCCGGAACGGATACGCCCGAAGACCGGGTCGTCGTGGCCTGCCGCCGAGGACTGGAGCCAAGCGAGCGCGGGATCCCGGACGAGAGCACCGAAGAACCGACGGGCCAGATCGTCGTAGTAGAGGTCGTCGGTGAACCACGCCACCGTGGCGCTCGTCGGTTCGCCGCCGACGAAGTCACCCCCCGCCTCGAGCCGGATGGCTCGTGCCTGCGGGACGACTTGGAGCACCCGGTCCCAGAACCGCTCGTACGCCGCTGCGCTGAGGAGGACGTCCATCGTGGTCCGGGCGCTCAGCGCTCGAGGAGCGAGGCGGGCTCGGGCTCCGAGGCGGCGGGTGCCGCAGGCTCCGCTGCCGCTGCCGCTGCCGCTGCCGCTGCCGCTGCCGCTGCCGCTGCCGCTGCCGCTGCCGCTGCCGCTGCCGCTGCCGCTGCCGCTGCCGGCTCGGGGGCTCCCGGGAGCTCGTCGGTGCTGAGGTCCACCTCGACGCCGAGCCGGGGCACCAGGCGGTCGAGCCAACGGGGCATCCACCAGTTGGCGGGCCCGAGGAGCTCCATGATCGAGGGCACCAGCACCATCCGAACGAGGGTGGCATCGATGAGGATGGAGGCGGCCAGCCCGAGACCGAAGACCTTCAGCACCCGCAGGGGGTCGCCGATGACGAACGAACCGAAGACGCAGATCATGATGGCCGCGGCGGCCGTGATGACCCGAGCGGTCTTGGCCAGGCCGTCGGCCACCGACGTCGAGTTGTCCCCGGTCCGCCGCCACTCCTCGCGGATGCGGGCGAGGAGGAAGACCTCGTAGTCCATCGAAAGGCCGAAGAGGATGGTGAACATCATGAGGGGGACCCACGGGTCGATGGGAGCGGTCGAGCCGATGCCCACCAGAGATCCGAGCCATCCCCACTGAAAGATCGCCACGATCACCCCGTAGGCCGCCCCTACGGACAGGAGGTTCATGAGCGCCGCCTTCAGCGGGATGACCACCGACCGGAACACGGCCATCAGGAGGAGGAAGGCCAGGGCGACCACTGCGCCGATGACCCAGTACAGCTTGGAGGCGAGGTACGACGACGCATCGACCGACGCGGCGGTCTCCCCGCCGACGAGCACGCGGACCCCGGTGCCGTCGACGATCCGCGGGATCACGTCGTCGCGCAGGTGGGTCACCAGCTGCGCGGTCCGTGCCGCCTGGGGCGACTCCGTGGGATAGGCGATGATCACCGCGGTGTCGCCCGTGGCGCTGAGCTCGGGCGACGTGGCGAACGCCACCCCGGGAGTCCGGCGGAGCTGGCGGTCGAGCTGCTCGACGACGCCCGACCCGCTCGCGCCCGACCCTGCGGTGCCGGACAGATCGGCCACCACGAGGAGCGGTCCGTTGAACCCGGGGCCGAATCCCTGGGCCAGCAGGTCGAAGGCCTGCCGGGTGGTGAGCGAGGTCGGGCCGTTGCCGGCGTCGGTGAAGGCCAGCCTCATCGAGAAGAGCGGCACGGCCAGCACCACCAGCACCACCAGTGCCGCGGTGCCCGAGCGCCAGGGATGGCGCTGAACGAGACGGCTCCACCGGTACCAGAAATGGTGCTCGGAGGGTCCGGCGCCCGTCTGCAGCAGGCGCGGGACGTGGAGGCGGTCGACGGCCCGCCCGGCGAACCCCAACAGGGCCGGGAGGAGGGTCAGGGCCGCCGCCATGACCAGCACGACGGCGGCGACGGCCCCGAACGCCATGCCATGCATGAACGGCAGGTTCAAGATGAACAGGCCGAGCAGCGAGATGATCACCGTGCACCCGGCGAAGAGGACGGACCGGCCGGAGGTGGCGAGTGCGGCGGTCACCGCCGCCCGGGGATCGCGCCCCTCAAAGAGGCCCTGCCGGTAGCGGGTGACTATGAAGAGGGCGTAGTCGATGCCCACCCCGAGCCCGATCATGGCGAGAAGCTCGGGACCGAACGTCGGGACGTTGAGGACGTGGCTGATGAGGTCCTCGAGCGCGAAGCCCGCCGCGATCCCGAACAGCGCGGTGAGCACCGGGAGCCCCATGGCCACGACGGAACCGAAGGCGAGGAGCATCACGATCATGGCGGCGAGGATGCCGATCCCCTCGCTCGACCCCGGCTTGGCCGAGACGACGTTGGCGACGGGCTGGCCGCCCAGCGCCACCTGGTAACCCGGTCGGGCGAAGGACTGGGCGACCTCGATCACCCGGTTGACGGCCCCGTCGGGGACGGTCGCCACGGGCAGGTCGAATTGCACCGAGGCGAACGCGATGTGGCCTCCGGCCGACACCTGGTGCGCCGCTCCGGGCGAGAAGGGCCCGATCACGCCCGAGACGTGGGGGAGCTTCCCGAGCTCCTGCACCATCCGGTCGGTCCTGGCCATGTCGGACGGGGAGTCGACCGGGTCCGCGGTGTGCAGCACCACTTGGGCCGTGGTCCCCGCCCGGGACGGGAACCGCGCGGCGAGGAGGTTCTGGGCCTGCTGCGAGGGCGAATTCCCGGACGCGAAGTTCTGCTGGAAGCGGCTGCCGACGGCCTGGCCGATCACGGTGAGACCGATGATCGCCACCAACCACAGCAGCAGGACGAGCCGGCGGTGGTCATAGGACCACCCGGCCATCCGACCGAGGCCGCTCTGCTCGGCCGCCGTGGGCGGCGACGTCGCCCCGTCCCGCCCGGCCGGGCGTGCGCCGGAGCCTGCGGCACGCCGAGCCGTCCGCGTGTTATTCATTGGCGATGACTTCTAACACAGTTCGTCTCCGGTGGCCAGAGTAGGCCGCCGGCCCGGCAAGGTCGATACCCGGGCCCAGATCCTGAGGGCCGCGCGGGCCGCGTTCGACGAGGCGGGCTACGCCGGGACGAGCATCCGGGCCGTTGCCCGGAGGGCGGGGGTGGACGCCGCCCTCGTGCACCACTTCTTCACCGACAAGGCCGGGTTGTTCGTCGCAGTGATGGAGCTGCCGGTCGACCCGGTGCCGGCGGAGCGGGTCGCGGTGGCCGGAGGATCGTCGGACGGTGAGCGGGTGGTGGAGGGTTTCCTGGCCCAGTGGGAGCAGGGTCCCGGTCCGGGCGGGTCCTTCCGCGCTCTGGCCCAGGGCATCTGCGAGTCCCCCCGGATCGCCGAGCGGATGCGCGAGCTCCTCGCCGAGGGGACCTGGGGCGGCACCGGCCACGGCCGGGAGGTCGAACGACGTCGCTCCGCCCTGGTCTGGTCGCAACTGGTCGGCCTGGCGTGGGCCCGCTACGTCGTGGGGATCGAGCCCCTGGCATCGGCCGACCGGGCCGAGGTCGCCCGCTGGGTCGGTCCCACCATCGACCACTACGCCCGAGGGGGGCTCCCGGCCGGGCTCCGGACCCCCACAGGGGGGCCACAGGTGGCGGAGGCAGGATCGTGACCGCCACGCCGACCCCCGCCACGAGCCCGATCGCTGATCAGGAGGATCCCCCGCCGACATGACCATGCGAGCCTTCCCCCTCCGAGCGGCGGTGGCCGTCCTCGTCGTCGTCCTCGCCGCGCTGGGCTACGCCCTCTTCGTGAAGCAGACCCGTTACGACACGGCCCGTCTTTCCGAGCTGGTCATCGAGCACCCCGGCGTGAAGGGGTTGAAGCCCAAGGCGGCGCAAGCCCAGGTCGTCCCGACGGCGTCGAGCACGTATCCCACGGTGAAACAGCTCGGCCTGTCCGATGCCAACGGGACGGGCAGCTTCGCAGCGACCTGGCAGGGTCCCTCGTCCACGCACGACGGGGCGACCGTCCTCGCCGACCTCCTGCCGACCGACGCGGCCGCGGGGAAGGTCCGGACCGAAGCCGCCAAGGCCGATCTCGGTGCCGGGTCGTTCTCGTCGGCCAAGTTCACCCTCAGGTCGCACTTCGGCGTCGCCGGGGTCCCCGGTGCCGCCGGATCGGCCTACTCGGTCCCCGAGTCGAGCACCAGCACGGGCGGCGACGCGTACACGATCGTCTCCCGCTTCGACCGCGTCGTCGTCAGCGAACTGGTCGAGTCGGCGGCGAACGGGCTCACCCAGGCCGATGCGGTGTCGATCGCCCGCTCCGAGTACTCGTTGCTCCAACAGGTCGAGCCGGGGTTCACGATGCAGGTGACGACCCGGCCGTTCCGGCCGTCGATCATTTACGGTGCCGTGACGCTGGCCCTGGTCGCCCTGGTCCTGGTGCTTCCCGGGATCGTGCGCCGCCGGAGGGCGGCCCGCCACCTCAGGCAGGCCGAGCGGGCCCGCTACCAGTACCGGGCCCGGGGCCGCAGGGCGGTGCGGCGGCACCGGACCCCCGACTGGTCCCGCCCTCGCCGCTGAGAGCCCGCCCCTGGCGACGTCGACCCGACGATCGCTGCCCTCGGCGGCTCAGGTGGATGCGGTGGAGGGGATGTCGCGGCCGACCAGCCAACTGAGCGACGCCATCGCGTCGGAGAGGGTGAAGCTCGGTTCCGGTGGACGTCTCAGGTTCTGCAGACCCTGTCCGTCGAGCAGCCCGGCGAGTCCCTTGGAGAGCTTCCCGTGGAGGTTCGGCGCGTTCACGTCGACGAATCGCTCGTGACCCTGGCGATCGATGAGGATGTAGCCGTCGGTGTGGCTGACGTCGTAGGTCAGGGGTTGCCCGGTCCACCAGTCGATGCCCGGTGGCCGGGGCTCGGGGACGACCTGCTCTGCGACGCCGAAGAAGCTCCAGAGCGAGCGGAGGTTGTCCGCGGTGCCCGTCAGCAACGGCCAGTCGACGCCGAAGCGCTTGGAGAACGCGGCGAGGCGGGCCGGCGAGTCCCGTCCGGGGTCGACCGTGATCTCCACGAACACCACGTCGCGTCCCAGCCCGGCGGCTCGCACATCGCGCTGCATGGCGATGAAGGCGCCCGTGATCAGCGGGCACTCCTCCTGGCAGAGGGTGAGGAACGGCGCCATCACCACGTACTTGCCCCGGAACGCGGCGAGGCTGGTCGGCTGCCCGTTGGCGTCGATCAGCCCGATGTCCGGGACGGCCCGGTTCTGCACGATGCCCTGGCTCGACGGTGGGGCCGGGGGCGGGCCGGAGCCGCCACAGGCGACCAGCAACCCACCCGCGGCCGCCATCGACACCATGCCGGCCAGGATGGCGGCGGCGGACCGGAACCCGCGCCGGACCGCCGAGCCCGCCCGTTCGACCCCCATCCGTTCAGGCCCCACCGGTTCCGTCCCCGAGAGGGGAGGGAACCTCGGACGCGTACATGGCGTCGAGCCGGCGATCGACCCGCGCGGCGCGGCGCTCCTCAATGTGCATCCAGCGCAGGGCGACGGGGATCATCGGCCAGAGCATCAGCGTGTCGCCGCCGACCCACATGATGACCCCGCCGACGTGCAGATCGGTGATGAGCGACGGCCCCCATGTCCGGGGTGAGGCGAGGTACGCCGGAAAGAGCTCGTGGGTGGCGCCGTCGAGCGACAGCCCGGTGAACGTGTCGATCGGGATCGCGAGGAACAGGTAGGCGAACTGGAGCGCCGGATGCAACCGGTAGCGGTTCGGGTCCGAACCGAAGATCTGTCGCCAGAACAGGTAGCCCACCACGAGGAACACGAGGTGCTCGCCGTCGTGGACGGACTCGTGAACGAGCGTGTAGTTGTACCAGGAGGTGAGATGGGTGAGAGGGATCACCACTGCGTAGAGCGCGAAGGCCACGGCGGGTTGGCCGAAGAACTTCGCCGGCCCCGAACGCAGCACCGAGCCGACCCGCCGGTGGGTTGCGCCCGTTGTCGCCCGCCAGGCGAGGTCGATCGGTGAGGCGAGGGCGAAGAGTGGGGCGGCGACCATGACCAGCAGGAGATGCTGCACCATGTGGTCCCAGAACAGCACGCGGTCGTAGGCCCCGATGAAGCTGAAGACGGCGAGCGACGTCGACACCACGCCGCCGACGAACGCCAACGTCTTCACCCGGGGCCACGGGTGGCGGGGCTGCAGCCGGTCGATCCTCCGCGCCCCCCACAGGTACAGGACGAGGGCGCCGAGGACCATCAGCACCGGGACGACGGCCAACGAGGTGGTGAGGAACTGGTGGCCCCGCAGCGCAGGGAGCTCCTCGCCGAGGAGGAGCGGGAAGCGACCCATTCCGACGTATCGTAGTACTACGTGTTGTAGGATCTCAAGCGGACCGTCGGGCGCGCGCTCGCCCCGGGAGCGAGACGGAGGGAGCCTCACCATGGCCCGACTGGGCGAGCTCGAGCGGAAGGTGATGGACGTGCTCTGGGCCGCAGTGGGTACCGAGCTCACCGTCCGCCAGGTGGCCGAAGAGCTTCCCCGGCACGCTTACACGACCGTGCTGACGGTGCTCGACCGGCTCGAGCGCAAGGACATGGTCCGGCGGACCAAGGAGGGCCGGGCCTTCCGGTACGCAGCGGCTGCGAGCCGCGAGGCGTACACGGCCCAGCTGATGCACGAGGCGCTGGGAGCGGCGCTCGACAGGGACGCCGTGCTCGTCCGGTTCGCCGAGACGGTGACCGGGGCCGAGGCCCAGGTGCTCCGCCGGGCCCTCGTCGGGATGGAGGAGCAGCCGCGGGCGCGGGCGAAGCGGGCGAGGACGGTGAAGGGATGAGCCCCGACCTCGCGGCCGTCGCGCTCGCCGGGGTGTCGCTGCTGTTCCTGGGTCCCCTCAGCGGCTGGCTCGACCGGGCTGCGTGGGTGACCCGGGCGCCGCGCAGCGCGGTCGCCCTGTGGCAGGCGATCGGGCTGGCCGGCGGGGGAGCCGCCGTCGGGGCCGGGCTGTCCGTCGCCGTCGCCCGTTACCACTCGGGTCTGGTGGGGGGGGTTGGCGATCTCGTGGGGAGCCTGGTCGGTGGCCACCCCCTCGAGGGGATGGGACTGATCGACGCCCTCGGTCTCACCCTCGCCGTCGACGTCGGTGTGGTGCTCCTTGCCGTGGTCGCGATCACCATGGCGGGCACGATCCGGGCCCGCGCCCGCCACCGGCGGCTCCTCGACCTGGTCGGCGTGGGTACCGACCGCGTGCCGGGTGCCGTGATGCTCGACGATCCGCGGGCGGCCGCGTACTGCCTTCCGGGCATCCGGCCCCGCATCGTCGTCAGCGCCGGCGCCCTTCGGCTCCTCCGGTCCGAGGAGCTGGCGGCGGTGGTGGAGCACGAGCGGGGCCACGCCCACGAACGCCACGGCCTGGTCCTGTTGCCCCTGGCCTCTATGAGCGGGCTCCTGCGCCGGGTCCCCTACGCCCACCGGGCTCCGAGGGCCGTCGCCGCCCTTTTGGAGATGGCGGCCGACGACCACGCCGCCCGGAGACACGACCCGGGTGCTCTGGCGGCGGCGCTGGTCCTCATGGGCACCGCCGGTGCCGTACCGACCAAGGGCACCGCCGGTGCCGTACCGACCAAGGGCACCGCCGGTGCCGTACCGACCATGGGCACCGCCGGTGCCGTACCGACCATGGGCACCGCCGGTGCCGTACCGACATGCGCCTTTGCTGCTGCGTCGACTGCTGTGCCCGCCCGCGTCCACCGCCTGCTGGAGCCCCGGCGGAGCTCGAGGCCCGTGGCGGTCGTGACGTTCGTCGCAGCGATGCTCGCGGTCGCGGTCCCCTTCGTCCCCTTCGTCGCCCGGTAGGCCCGCTACCGACAGTTCCGGCAGCGACCCAGCACGGCGAAGTGGTGGGGGTTGATGTCGAAGCCGAAACGTGCCCGGGCCGTTCGCGACAGCCCCCGGAACAGCTCGTCGGGCGCCTCCATCATCGCTCCGCACTCCTCGCAGACGAAGTGACCGTGTGCGCCCGTGGCGAGATGGTACGTGGCCGGGCCGTGCCCGAGGTGCGCGTGGACGATGACCCCCAGGCGCTCGAGCTCGTCGAGGTTCCGGTAGATCGTCGAGAGGTGGACGTCGGGTGCCCGGGTCTGCACCTCTGCGGCCAGTTCCTCGGCCGTGCGGTGCCCGGAGGCGTCGAAGAGGGCGCGGAGAAGGAGGCGGCGCGAGTTGGTGACCCGTCCGCCGTGCTCGCGGACCAGGGTGAGCACGTCCTCGACGCTCGCGGCCGCCGCCGAAGGTGCTGCGGAAGGGTCCTTGGCCACGATCCGATCATATTCCCGCCGGGGATCAGCCCCAGGGGTGCTTCGATCCGTTGCCGCGGCGGCCGCGATGCCGGCAGAGCCCGGGCCAGGCCGTCGTGCGACGGGACCGGGCCGGAGCCTTCCCTGGGGATCCGCTGGGGACGGTGGGGCTGGTGTTGGGGACGATCGCAGTTTTTGTGGGGAGAAGGTCTGGATTTCTCCGGACCCCCTTGACCAAGTCCCGGCAGAGGCGCACTCTGGCGTCGGTTCGGGATACCAAACACCACAGAGCTGAGGGGAAGCCGAAAGGTGGAACCGAGGTAGGGACCGGAGGGTGGCCGCAAAGCCGACCGAAGGCCGGCAGGTGGCGCCGGAAGGATGTCGCCTGGCGAGGTGCGAGGCCCCGAAACGTGCGGCTCGTGCAACGGACCGGTGACTTCCCTGGAGCTCACCGGCCCCGGCCCCGGGCCGGGGTTGTCCGACACGGCCCCGGCTGCAGGCGGCAGCGGGTCGCTGCGGGCGTGGCCCCGAGGAGCAGGACGGCTCAGGCCGGCCGGTTACTCGGGGCCGCCTCGCGTCCGGGCGCAGTCGGCCGGCGGACCACCGGCCTCGCCGAGTCCGGGAGCGCACGGCCGTCGCGTTCCGCTGTCGTCACGAGGGCACTGTGGTGGACCTCGTCCATCCCGCACGGATCGTCCTCGTCCTCCTCGCAGCGCTCGCACTCGAGCTCGAACGTGGTGTGGGCGATGTCGAAGGGTCCGCTCACCTGTTCGCGGACGAGCCGGCCGACCCGCTGGGCTTCCTCGAGGGTGGGGTGCCCGGTGAGCACCAGGTGGGCCGAGAGCGCCCGAACCTCGCTCGAGAGGCTCCAGACGTGCAGATCGTGGACTTCGCCCACTCCCGGGACACCCGTCATTGCTCGGCGGAGGACCATCAGGTCGACGTCGCGGGGCGTGGACTCGAGCAGCACGTCCACGCTCTGCTTGGACAGCCGCAGGGCCCCGATCACGATGAGCAGGGCAACGACGAGCGACGCCGCGGGGTCGATGCGGTCCCAGGCTCCTCCTCCGGTGACGAGGATCACGACACCGGCGACCAGCACGCAGAAGGAGGCGAGCACGTCGGAGGCCATGTGGAGGAGGGCGGCCCGCACGTTCAGATCGTGGCGGTCCTCGTGCAGGACGAGCGCCGCCGCGGCGTTGGCCACCATGGCGGCCACGGCCACGGCCACGACCACGATCCCGTCCACCGGCTGGGGGCGGAGGAGGCGCTCGACGGCGATACCGGCGATCACTGCGGTCAGCACGGCCAGCACGGCCGAGTTGGCCAACGCGGCCAGGATCGTGCCGCGGTGGTTGCCGAACGACCGCTCGTCGCTCCGGGGCCGCAGCGCCCAACGCACAGCGGCGAGGGAGATGGCCACCGCGGCGACATCGGTCAGGTTGTGCCCGGCGTCGGCCACCAGGGCGGTGGAGTTGGATGCGAGCCCGGCCACCACCTGCACGACGACCAGCACGGCGTTGATGCCGAGGGTGACCACCAGGCGGGTCGAACGCGTCATCACCGGCGCTCCGTGCTCACCCCGTCGCCGTCCACAGCTGGGCGGCCCGCAGCCCGGTGGCGACGGCTCGGGCGACCTCCTCCTGAACCAGGCCGAGGTCGTCGGGATGGGTCACGCCGATGCACCGCCCGTCTGCCGGGAGGACGCGGAACCGGGTTCCCGGCGACTCGCCGTCGCCCTGCCCCGATCTCCGCTCGTGCCGGAGCGCCAGTTGATCGGCCACCACGTCGGGGAGGAGGATCTCCGCCTCCTCCGAGGCCCCCCGGGCGGCGGCCATGGCCCTGGCGAGGGCCTCACGCATGGTCGGCGTGAAGCCCCACAGGTTCATCGAGACGAGGGCGTCACCGTCGAGCTCGCTCGGCTCCAATCCGTCCTTCGACACGAACCGTCCGCCGGTGGCGGGCATCACCTGGCGGCGCTCGGCGACGGACGCCAGCCGGCCTTCTCCGCCCACCTCGCAGATCCCGCGGGTGACCGGCGAGTCGCCGATGAGGGTATTGCGCAGGCGAAAGGCCACGACCGCCTCGGCCGGGTCGTCGCCGCGCAGGTGGCGGGCCAGCAGCGCCAGGGCCTCCTCGCCGTACAGGTCGTCGGCGTTGGCCACGCCGATCCGACGGTCGGAGGCGACTCGCTCGGTGCCGCGGAGCACGGCGTCCACCGTACCCAGGGGCTGCTCCTGCAGTTCGAAGCGCACGTCCACCCCGGAGGGCCAGGTGTGCTCGACGTGGTACCGGATGGCGGGCCCGGTCGACGGGCCGATCACCAGGACGATGGAGCCGAACCCCGCCGCCACGGCGTCGCTGGCCAGCAGGTCGATGACCGCCTCGCCCGACGGGCCGACCGGGGCGAGCGGCTTGCACCCGCCGTACCGGCGGGCCCTCCCGGCCGCCAGCACCACCAGAACCTCCCCGCCGTCAGACCTTCTCATCCCCCCAGCGTAGAACGGCGCTCGCCCAAGTCATGCCCCCGCCGAACCCGGTCAGGAGCAGTCGGTCCCCGGGGGACACCCGCCCGTTGGCCAGTGCGTCGTTCAGCGCCAGCGGGATGGAGGCCGAGGACGTGTTGCCGTACCGGTCGATCACGATGGCCGCACGCTCCTCGGGAATGCCGAGCCGCTGGCACGCGGCCTGGATGATCCGCAGGTTGGCCTGGTGGGGAACGAGGAGGTCGACGTCCGCGGCGGTCATGCCGGCGTCGGCCAGCGCCCGCTCCGCCGACTCGACCACGACCCGCACCGCCTTGCGGAAGATCTCGCGGCCGTCCATGCGGAGGTACCCGCCGTGCTCGCACATGAGCAGGTGACGGAGCGAGCCGTCGGCGTTGAGGTTCCAGCTCAGCAGGTCTCCGGGCCCGTCCACCGGCTCGAGCACCACCGCCCCCGAGCCGTCGCCCACGAGCACGGCGATCTTGCGGTCCTCCCAGTCGGTGATCCGGCTCAGCGTGTCGGTGCCGATGAGCAGCACCCTCCCCGAGCCGCTGGCGATCAGCCCCGAGGCGACCACCAGCCCGTACACGAAGCCCGAGCAGGCGGCGTTCAGGTCGAAGGCGCCTCCCGTGATCCCGAGACCGTCCTGCACCGTCGCCGAAGTCGCGGGCACGCTGGCGTCGGGCGTGGTCGTCGCCAGCACCACCAGGTGGATGTCGGAGGGATCGAGCCCGGCGCTCGCCAGCGCCCGCCGCCCCGATTCGATCGACAGCCCCGAGGTGGTGCCGCCGATCCTCCGCTCCCTGATCCCGGTCCGCTCGGCGATCCATTCGTCGCTCGTGTCGAACCGGGCGGAGAGGTCGTCGTTGGTGACCACCTTGTCGGGTACGGCGATGCCCCATCCCGTGACCCTGATACCGGGCACCGTCAGCTCCCTGTCCGGACGGCGTGGATTCCCACGAAACCGGCGTCGCCGGCGATGATACCCCCGGTGTTCACTGCCAGGCCGAGCCGTGCCCGGGGCGACTGCCGGGGCCCGCTCCTGCCCCGGAGCTGGTCCGCGAGCTCGATCACCTGGGCGATGCCGGTCGCCCCGAGGGGGTGCCCCCGTCCCACCAGCCCGCCGCTGGGGTTGACCGTCAGGCCGCTCCCGCCGACGGTCGTGGCCCCGGCTCGTGTCGCGGGCCCGGCCTCGCCGGGACCGAAGAGCCCCAGGGACTCGAGAGCGAAGAGCTCCTCTGGGCTCGTGGCGTCGTGGATCTCGACCAGGTCGACGTCCCCGGGGCCGAACCCGAAGCGCTCCCAGGCGGCCTCGGCGGTCCGGGCCAACCGATCGTGATAGTCCATCTCGCCGTTGCCCGACCGCGACAGCGAGCCGACGATCCTCGGCGCCTCCGGCGGGGCGTCGAGGTCGGGTCCTCCCAGGACGATCGCCGCGGCGCCGTCGGTGAACGAGCTGCACATGAGCCGGGTCAGCACGCCGGCGACCTTGGGCGAGGCGAGCACCTCGTCCGCCGTGACGGTCCGTTGGAACTGGGCCCGGGGATTGAGCGAGGCGTGGAAGCGGGCCTTCACGGCCGTCGAGGCGATCTGCTCGAGCGTGGCCCTGCCCTCGTCGATCAGCTGGCGCGCCCAGGCATCGTTGAGCGCCATCAGGATGCTCCCGGCCGGGTTGTCCTCGGTCCGTAGCCGATCGTGCAGGTCGGCCCGGTAGTCGGCCGGCAGCCCGTCCTCGATCCCGGCGATCGTCGCTCCCCGGTCACCGGTCCACATCTTCTCGACGCCGAGCGCGAGCACCGGGCCGTCGTCGGCCCGGGCGACCCTCACGCCCAGGTGCAGGGCCGAGCTGCCCCCGGCGCACGAGTTGTCGACGTTCACCACGGCCACGTCGCCCAGGCCCACCTTGCGCAACCAGGACTGGCCCCGAAGGCAGCCCTGGTCGAGCAGCCGTCCCCCGAGGGCATTGCCGACGATCACGAGGGAAAGCGTCTCCGGCTCGATCGCGGCATCCGTCAACGCCTCGTGAACGGCCTGGTAGGCCATCACCTCGGGCGAGAGGTCGCGCCGGGACAGGTCGGTCATGCCGGTGCCCAGGATGGGCACTGTGACCTCGCTCACGCGGGCACCTCCTCAAATTCGGGCTCGGGTCGTTGGACGCCGGGCCGACGCCCGGGGCCCGGGGCCAGTGCGCAGGCGTCGACCAGCTCGGCGAAGTGGTCGACGGCGTGGTCGTCCGCGATCATGGTGACGACGTGCTCGGCCCCGGCGTCCGCGTACCCCACCAGCCGTTCGGCGCACGACCGGGCCGAGCCGGCCACGAGATGGCGGGCGAACGCCTTGGGTGGGATCCCGTAAAACGACGAGAGCCATTCGCAACCCTGCCGGAGGGCGCTGTCCTCGGGGCCCACGTGGACGAAGACGACGGTGGCCGCCGTGACGTCACCGGGGTCCCGTCCGGCGGCCCCGGTCTCGTCACGCAGCCTGGCCAGGTCCTGCGCGTACTGGTCGGGCGAGAGGAAGAGGGGGACCCATCCGTCCCCGGTCCGGGCGGCCCTCCGGCGGGCCGCCGTGCTCGATCCACCGATCCACACCGGGACCGGCGCCGACGCGGGGCTCTGGCGGTACGCCAGATCGGACTCGTCCCCGCTCGCCCAGGCCAGGCGGAGGGCGTCGATCCCCTGGTCCATCGACCGCCCCCGGCGAGAGAAGTCCACGCCCGCCGCCTCGTACTCGTCCCGGTGGCTCCCGACGCCGACGCCGAGGATGAAGCGGCCCCCCGACAGCTGCTGGATGGTTCCCGTCTGCTTGGCCACCGCCGCCGGCTGCCGCAACGGCAGCTGAAGGACGCAGCTGCCCAACGGGACGGTGGAAGTGGCCGTGGCGGCGACGGTCAGGGCGGTGAGGCACTCGAGCAGGGCCCGGGGCCAGAAGAGATGGTCGATCGCCCAGAGGCCCCCGGCCCCGGCGGCCTCGGCGTCGCGGCAGATCGCGGCCAGTGCCTCGATCGCTCCGTCGTCTCGCGGATCGAGGGGCACGGTGCGCCCTGAAGAACCCCAGGTACGACCGGTGGTATTACCAACTCGCCAGGGGAACATCCCTTGTGGGGCGGTTGGGAGAAGGAGTCCGAGGGCCCCGAGCTCACCTCGTGGTCGTACCGGGGGCACACCGCGATGTTAGACGACGCGGTGGGCCCTGGCACGCGGTCGGCCGTGCCGCCCGCAGTGTCGCCGGCTGCCGCCCGCAGTGTCGCCGGCTGGGGCGCCGTAGCATCGACCGCGTGCCCTCCGACTTCGTCGACCTGAGGAGCGACACGGTCACGAGACCGACGGCGGAGATGCGTCGTGCCATGGCCGCGGCGGAGGTCGGTGACGACGGCTACGGCGAGGACCCGACCGTCAACGAGCTCGAGGAGGTCTTCGCCGCCCGGGTCGGCAAGGCGGCGTCGGTGTTCGTCCCGTCCGGCACCATGGCCAACCAGATCGCCGTACGGGTCCTGACCACCCCGGGGACCATGCTGGTCGCAGGACGACGCCAGCACGTGGTCGCGTACGAGCAGGGGGCGGCGGCGCTCAACGCCGGGGTCCAGATCAACGCGGTCGACGACGACGACGGCGGGACCATCTCGCCCGGGGACGTCGTTGCGGCCCGGGCCGCCACCGCCTACCACCACGCGCCCCCCTCGCTCGTGTGCGTGGAGAACACCCACATGGCAGCCGGGGGAGCCCCTCTCGGTCTCGAGGCGCTCCGGGCCCTCAGGATCGCCGCCGGTCCCGTTCCCATCCACATGGACGGCGCACGGCTCTTCAACGCCGAGGCGGCGACCGGGGTGTCGGCGGCCGAGGCGGCGGCCGAGGCCACCACGGTCATGTGCTGCCTCTCGAAAGGCCTGTGCGCCCCCGTGGGCTCCCTCCTGGCCGGGCCGGCCGAGCTGATGGAGGCAGCGAGGTTGGAGCGCCGGCGGCTGGGCGGGGGGATGCGCCAGGCCGGCGTGCTGGCCGCCGCCGGGCTCGTCTCGCTGCGCTCGATGGTCGAACGGCTGGCTCAGGACCACGTCCGTGCCACCCGCCTGGCCGAGGCGGTGGCCGAGCGCTGGCCGGCCTCGGGGGTGGACCCTGCCTCGGTGCGCACGAACATCGTGATCGCGCGGGTCCCCGTCGTCGAGCGCGTGCTCGAGCATCTGCGCGGCCTGGGCGTCCTTGCCGGTAGCGTCGCTCCGGGTATGGTCCGCCTGGTGACCCATCACGACATCGACGACGACGACGTCGAGCGCGCCCTCGCGGCCATCGGCACCTCCCCGTGTTGAACCGGGCCCGGCCGTGAAGGTCCGTATCGGCATCGGAACCGGGTCCGCCGGGCTCGAGGCGGCAGCGCTCGGCGCGCTGGCCGACGACCTCGCCGAGCTCGGCTTCGACTCCCTCTGGCTGCCCGAAGTGCTGTCGGTCCCCGGGTTCGACCCCTTGGTCGCCCTGGCCTGGGCGGGCGCACATCGCCCCGGCCTGAAGCTCGGGACCACGATGCTGTTGCCGGGGAGGAACCTCGTCCGAGCCGCCAAGCAGATCGCCACCCTCGACGTCCTGTCGGGCGGGCGTTTCCTCGTGACCTTCGTCCCCGGGCTCCCCAGGGGACCGGAGCGCTCGGCCGTCGGGGTGCCCCCCGAGCGGCGGGGCGTGGCGATGGAGGAGGCGCTCCCCGTGCTGCGGCGCCTATGGGCGGGCGAGACCGTCACCTACCACGGCCCGGCCGGGGATCTCGACGAGGTCTCGGTCACCCCGCGACCGGTTCAGGAGCCCTTTGACGTGTGGTTCGGCGGGAGCGCCCGGGCGGCGTTGGAGCGGTGCGGTCGGATCGGCGACGGATGGCTCCCGGCCATGTGCACCCCCGAAGAGGTGGCCGCCGGCCGGCGGGTGGTGGACCAGGCGGCCGGCGCCGCGGGCCGGGCCATCAGTCCCGAGCACTTCGGGGTCAGCCTCGGCTACGCGCGCGGGGCGCTCGACGACGCCACCGCAGCAGCTCTGTCGACCCGGGCCAGGGGCCGGCCGGTCGAGACCCTCGTGCCCGTCGGGCTCACGGCCTTGCGCGAGAGGATGGAGCAGTTCATCGACGTGGGTTTCTCGAAGTTCGTCGTCCGACCCCTCGTCGCCCCGGTCCGCTGGCGCGACGAGCTCGAGTCCCTGGCCGACGCGGTCGGCGATCTTCAGACCTGACGTCGCCCGCCGTCGGGAAGGACGGGCCCACCCCGACGGCGAGGGTCGGACCGCTCAGTAGCGGTAGGTGTCGGGCTTGTAGGGCCCGTCGAGCGGCACGCCGATGTAGTCGGCCTGCCCGGGCGTGAGCCTGGTCAGGCGCACGCCGAGGGCGTTCAGGTGCAGGAGGGCCACCCTCTCGTCGAGGTGCTTGGGCAGCACGTACACCTTGTTCTCGTACTGATCGGCCTTCGTGAACAGCTCCACCTGGGCCATCGTCTGGTTGGTGAAGGAGCTGGACATCACGAAGCTCGGGTGGCCGGTGGCGTTGCCCAGATTGAGCAGCCGGCCCTCCGACAGCACGATGACCGAGTGACCGTCGGGGAACACCCACTTGTCGACCTGGGGCTTGATGTTGACCCGCTCGATGCCGGGTGTCCGGGCGAGCCCGGCCATGTCGATCTCGTTGTCGAAGTGACCGATGTTGCCGACGATGGCCTGGTGCTTCATGGCGGCCATGTGCCCGGCCGTGATGATGTCCTTGTTCCCGGTGGCCGTGATCACGATGTCGGCGAGCCCGACGACGTCGTCGAGGGTCTTCACCTCGTACCCCTCCATGGCCGCCTGCAGGGCGCAGATGGGGTCGATCTCGGTCACGATGACCCGGGCGCCCTGGCCCCTGAGGGACTCGGCGCAGCCCTTGCCGACATCGCCGAAGCCGCAGACCACGGCGACCTTGCCGCCGATGAGCACGTCGGTCGCCCGGTTGATCCCGTCGATCAGCGAGTGGCGGCACCCGTACTTGTTGTCGAACTTCGACTTGGTCACCGAGTCGTTGACATTGATGGCGGGGAAGAGCAGCTCGCCGTTCCGCTGCATCTCGTACAGGCGATGGACGCCCGTGGTGGTCTCCTCGGTGACCCCCCGGATCTCGTTGGCCAGGGTGGTCCAGCGCCTCGAGTCCTCGGCGAGCGAGCGCTCGAGCAAGGCGAGCACGACCGCCATCTCCTCGGAGTCGGCGGTGCCCGGGTCCGGGACCGCTCCGGCCTTCTCGTACTCGACGCCCTTGTGGACGAGGAGCGTGGCATCCCCTCCGTCGTCGAGGATCATGTTGGGCTGCTCGCCGCCCGGCCAGGTGAGGGCCTGATCGGTGCACCACCAGTACTCCTCGAGCGTCTCGCCCTTGAAGGCGAAGACCGGTACCCCCTTCGGGTCGTCGGGGGTGCCGAGAGGGCCGACGGCGACCGCCGCCGCCGCATGGTCCTGCGTGGAGAAGATGTTGCAGCTGGCCCATCGGACCGACGCGCCAAGGGCGACGAGGGTCTCGATGAGCACTGCGGTCTGCACGGTCATGTGCAGCGAACCGACGATGCGGGCTCCCGCGAGCGGCCGGATGGGCGACAGCTCGCCCCGCATCGTCATGAGGCCGGGCATCTCGTTCTCCGCCAGGTCGATCTCCTTGCGGCCGAACTCCGCCAGCGAGAGATCGGCCACCTTGAAGTCGGGCCCGTTCACGTCGGTGGTCATCTGTTCTCCTTTTCGCCGGGCATCAGGATACGGCCTTCGCCGGCCGGGCCGTGCATCAGGTGTTGAAGCGGAACTCGACCACGTCGCCGTCCCGCATCACGTACTCCTTGCCCTCGATCCTGGCCCGTCCCGACGAGCGGGCCGCGGCCACGGATCCCAGCTCCATCAGATCCTCGTAGCTGACCACCTCGGCTTTGATGAAGCCCTTCTGAAAGTCGGTGTGGATGACCCCGGCGGCCTCGGGAGCGGTGTCGCCCTGATGGATCGTCCACGCCCTGGCCTCCTTCGGGCCGGCGGTGAGGAACGTCTGCAGGCCCAGCGCGCCGAAGCCCACGTGGACGAGCTGCACGAGACCCGATTCGCTCTGCCCGTAGCCGGCCAACAGCTCCTCGGCGTCGGCGACGTCGAGCGCGGCGACCTCCGCCTCTATCTGGGCGCAGAGCACGACGGAATCGGTCGGGCGGACCAGCTCGGCCAGCTGCCGCCGGTAGGCGTCGTCCCCCAGCCGGTCCTCGTCGACGTTGAACACGTAAATGAACGGCTTGGCCGTGAGGAGGTGGAGGTCGCTCAGGGTGGAGAGCTCGATCTCACCGGCGGCCGCCGCCGAGGTGATGGTGCGTCCGCCGTCGAGGATCTCCCTCGCCCGCGTCGTCGACTCGATCAGCGGCGCCACCTCGGGATGCATCCGCCGCTCCTTGGTCAGCCTGGCCAGGCGGTTGTCGACGGTCTGGAGGTCGGCGAGGATCAGCTCGGTGTTCAGGGTGGCGATGTCGGCGGCCGGGTCCACTGCACCCTCGACGTGGACGACGTCGGGATCACCGAAGGCCCGGACGACCTGGCAGATGGCGTCGCTCTCGCGGATCGCGGCCAGGAACTTGTTGCCGAGCCCCTCGCCCTCGGAGGCGCCCCGGACGATCCCGGCGATGTCGACGAAGGTGACCAGAGCGGGGACCACCCGTTCGCTGTCGTACAAGGCGGCCAGGCGTTGAAGCCGCGGGTCCGGAACGGCGACGGCCCCCACGTTGGGTTCGATGGTGGCAAACGGGTAGTTGGCGGCGAGGACCTCGTTCCGCGTCAGCGCGTTGAAGAGCGTGGACTTGCCGACGTTGGGAAGGCCCACGATCCCGATGGTCAGTGCCAACGCTCTTCTCCCTTTGGACAACCCACGTGATGGCCAGCTTGCCCGAGCGGTTCACGCCCGCGCCGATCGCCTGGCCCGTGGGGCTCGCCTTCGCGATGGCAGCGTAGGTGACCGGGGGGAGGCCGGGTCACGCCCGGCCTGCGGACGCTCTGCCCGGGGCGCGACGATGGCAGGGTATGGCCCACGTGAGCCGGTCGGGGTGGTGGGTCGTCGTCCTGGCGGCGTCGGCCGTGCTGGGGGCCTGCGGAGCGTCGACGTCCACCACGACGTCCACCACGACGTCCACCACGACGCCCACCACGACGCCCACCACGACGCCCACGTCCACCACGACGCCAGGTGGCCAGAGCCGGACGGTGACGGCCGGAAGCCTGAGTGTCACCTTCAGCGGGCCCCGCTCCGGGATGGCGGGGTCCGCGGTCGATCTCGCCGCCAGGTGGGAAGCGACCCGGGCGTTCGGCTCCGTCGGGCCGGCATCCATCGACTACGGCGACGGCACCGGGGAGGTGTTCGTGCAGGCTCGCTTCTGCCGGGCCTCGCCCGCGGCGGTGCACTCGTCGCAGGCGTTCGTGCACCGGTTCCGACGCCCCGGGACCTATGTGGTCACCCTCGCCGTGGCCGACGGGTGCGCGCCCGGAGATCGGGCCACCGTGCATCTCCGTCTGGGCATCACGGGATGACCGGGACGCACCGCAGGCAATCCCGACGACTCAACGGGGCTCACCGGCGGCACCACCGAAGGAGGAAGGCCGGTTGCCCCCGGCCCCATCGACCGGGGTCAGGACTGGTGCTGGCGGAGCTCCCAGCGGTTGCCGGCCGGGTCACGGCACAAGAGGACCCTGATGCCCGTCCCCTCCGACATCGTGAAGTCGTCCCCCCGGCCCTCGATCCGGCGACACACCGGATCGAGATCGTCGAACACGACGGCCACGTGGGCCCTGGCGGCTGCCCGGTGCTCGGCGTCGCCGCTCAGATGGACCTGTGAGCCGTCGTCCGCCTCGAACCAGCACGCTCCCATCGCGGCCAACTCGGGGCCGGCGTCGAGCCGCCGGTAGCCGAGGACGTCCACCAGCCAATCGGTCTCCTGCTCGATGCCGTCGACCGGGACTCCGAGATTGACGTGATGGAAGCGAGGCACGAGGCAATTGTAACCCGGCCGCACTCGCGTTGCTCCGACGCACTTGCAGTGCGCCGAGGCCGCAAAGGTCCCCGCCCCCGGCTCCCGGCGGCTCGACTCGTTGTGCCGAAAGCTGTTTGCCGGCACCGTATCCTCGACTTTGCCCGTTCCATCGGGCAGAATCAGGCAATGAACAAGCGTGAGCTCGCCAAAGCCGTCGCCGTCCAAGCCGACGTCGACCTCAACACCGTGACATCCGTTCTCGACGGTTTCACCGATGTCGTCACCGCGGTCGTGGCGCGGGGCGAGCCCGTGGCCATCAGTGGCTTCGCCAAGTTCGTGAAGGTGGAGCGAGCAGCGCGCATGGGTCGGAACCCAGCGACCGGCGAGCAGATCCGCATCAAGGCGTCCAAGCGGGCGCGCATCACGCCGGTGAAAGCGTTCAAAGACGCCGTGATGCTGCCCTCCGGGGCTCCCAAGCTGGCTCGCGGTGCTTGGCCGACGAGCGCCGAAGCCGTGAAGAGCGCCGGTAAGACGGCCGCACCTGCGCCCGCCGGGGTTGCGAAGAAGGCCCCGGCCCGCAAGGCCGTCGCGAAGAAGGCCCCGGCCCGCAAGGCCGTCGCGAAGAAGGCCCCGGCCCGCAAGGCCGTCGCGAAGAAGGCCCCGGCCCGCAAGGCCGTCGCGAAGAAGGCCCCGGCCCGCAAGGCCGTCGCCGTCCGTCGGGCGCCCGTCCGAGGAGCCACCAAGAAGGTGACGGCGCGCCGGTAGGAGCGCTCTCGGCGGAGAGCGGTGTCCCTACTCGGGACGGTCCCGCACGGTGTGGCCCGGCAGGGCGACATGGCCCGGGGCCCATGAGGGGGGTTGCCGGTCGAGCGCCTCCCTGTCCCAACCGCCCCGGTCGGCGGCGGCCGCGTACGCACTCTGGAGGAACGAGAGAAGGGTGCCCCGGGGGTCGGCGGCGGTCCGTACCGCCGTGTAGGGCAAGAGGAACTCCCCGAGATCGCCGTCGTAATAAGCCTGGGTGGGCGTCACCGGGGTGTCCCGATAGCCGTCGGGCTCCGGGTATGCATACGAATAGAAGGCGCCCTCGCCGGTTCCGCCGGGCCAGTAGCCGAAGCTGCTCACCTCCTGGGAGTACGCCTCGCGCATGACTCGCGGCCCGCAGTGGGGAGCACCGCCCGGGTGGGGTGGTGCGGCCCGGCCGGAGAACCTCGTGGTGGCGAGATCGAGTGCCCCCCAGAACAGGTGCACCGGACTCGCCTTGCCCACGAACGTCGTCCCGAGCTCGTTGAACACGTGGGAGGAACGGACCAGCAGCTGCCAGAACCGCTCGACGTGATCCCGGTCGTAGGACGCATGGCTGTGGTCGTCCTCAAAGGGGATCGCTCCCTCGATCTCAACCGGCATCGTCCAGATCTCCGGGTGGATGTCCAGCTCGTCGAGCCGGCCGATCACCTCGCCGTAAAAGTCGGCCACCGACCGTGGTTCCAACGCGACGCTGCGACGGCTGCCGTCGGAAACGGTGATGTCGAGCCGGTGGGCGACGAAGTCGAAGTCGATCTGAAATCCGCGCCCGTCGTCCGCCCACATGAGCGAGGTGGTCAGCCCGCGGGCCGTGACGTACAGGGTCACGTTCCACCAGTGGTTGAGCAACGGCGAGCATGCCAGGCGCAACTTGCCGATGACCTGGGTCCAGAGCTGCAACGTGTCCCGGGTCGCCTCCCACTCGGCGACCGGTAGCGACGGCCACGGATCGGCCGTCATCGGAGCGACTTCCCGTTGTCTCGCTGGAGGGCCAAGCGGACCGGGTGACCCGGGGAGCTCAATGGAGGAGCTCCTGCCAGCCGATCGGCACCCTGCCGGCCGGTCCCGGTACGGGCTGAGCGAAGGGATGGTGCTCGGGCGGAGCCAGGGGAGGACCGTCGCAGAACTGCTCGGTCGTGTAGCTGAAGAACCAGTCCTCTCCCGGCTCGAAACTCCGGATCAGGGGATGGCCCGACTCCCGAGCGTGCTTGCTCGCATGCTGGGCCGGGGAGGAATCGCAGCACCCGATGCGCCCGCACTGGGCGCATCGACGGAGGTGGAACCACCAGCCGTCGTTGGCCAGGCATTCGATGCATCCGACCCCGCTCGGCGGCACCGACGGATCGACCTCGCTGCTCATGGCGCACCGTCCCCTCCGCACCGTCCCCTCCGCACCGTCCCCTCGGCGTTCACGAGGCGATTACCGAGGTTGAGCCGATGTCAGGTCGGGCAGATGTCGTAATGTTCCAGCTGGCTCAACATACCCCCGGCGCAGGTGCGGTGCGCCGTGACGGCGGCCTGGCGGCCTGGCGCCGGAGGATGCCCGGCTAGGACTCCGACCCCGATCTCGGGCCCGGCGTGAACTCCAGAGGCAGGCGGGGGATCTCCCGCAATGACGTCCGGAACCGGATCTGGTGGCCGTCCTCGAGCCGGTAGTCCGGGATGCGGCGGTGCCATTCGGCCATCGCCACCTGCAGCTCGAGGCGGGCCAGGTGCGAGCCGAGGCACCGATGCACCCCGCCGCCGAAGGCGTTGTGACGGTTGGAGGATCTCGTGAAGTCGACGGTGTCGGGATCGTCGTAGATCTCCGGGTCGTGGTTGGGGCTCGCCAGTAGGACGCGGACCTTCTGCTTGACGCTGACCGGGCAGCCGTCGACCGTCGCGTCGGCCGTCGCGATGCGATTGACGACCGGCACGGGCGTCTCGTAGCGCATCAGCTCCTCGACCGCAGCGGGGACCAGGGACGGGTCCTCGGAAAGTTGACGCCGGTGCTCGGGGTGCTGGGCCAGAAAGGCGAACGAGCAGCCCAGGGTGTCGGTCACGGTGTCGAGACCGGCGGGGATCAGGAGCACGAGGATGTTCAGCGTCTCGGCGCGGGTGAGACGTCCCTCGGCCTCGAGCGCCACCAGGTAGCTCGAGACGTCCTCGGCCGGCTCGGCGGCCTTTCGGTCGAGGGCTGCGTTGAAGTAGGAGAAGATCCAGGCACTGGTCTTCTCCATCGCGGCCCGGCGGGTCTCCTCGTCGTCCCCTTCGGGCCGGATCATTCCCTCCTTCGCCAACAGGAAGGCGTCGAGGTCGTCGTAGGGGAGCCCCATGAGCCGCAGGAACATGGCCGAGGGGAACGGGACGGCGAACTCGGCGATGAAGTCGCAGCTCCCGCGCTCGATGAACCCGTCGATCAGGTCGTTGGCCAGCGCCTCCACCTCCGCCTTGCGCTGGGCCATCTTCCGGGGGGTGAACAGCGGGTCGAGGATCTTGCGATAGGTCACGTGATCGGGCGGATCGATCTGAAGGGGGATGGCCCCCGTCTCGGAGCCGAAGTAGCCGGCCTCGGGGTTTGAGGAGAACAGGTTCGGCGAGGCCAGCACCTCCCTGACCGCCTCTGTGCTGGTGGCGACGACCAGATCGTCGCGAGGGTGCACGATCGGCCCGGCGGCTCGCAGCGCCTTCCACACCTCCTGGGCGTCGGTGCCCCACACGCAGGCGTCGAACTCACGGACCACGACGCTCCGGTCCGACTCTGCCACCGGAAGCTCCTGAAACTCGAAATCCACCCCGCCCCCCTTCGGACCACCTCGGTCCACAACGGTACCGGCTGATTCGGGGCAAGGGCCAAACCGTCCCCGCGGCATCGGCGTCCCGCCCGACCGGGGGCTGCACATCCGTTCGAGACCGGGGATACTGTCGGGATGAGCGATCTCAGCTACTCCGAGTCGATCACCGTCGCCCGATCCGCCGAGAGCCTGTACGACATGGTCTCGGACGTGACCCGTATGGGGGGGTGGAGTCCCGTCTGCAAGGCATGTTGGTGGGACGAGGGAGGCAGCCCGCGGGTTGGCGCCTGGTTCACCGGGCGGAACGAGACGCCCGAAAGGACCTGGGAGACCCGCTCCGAGGTCGTGGTGGCGGAACCGGGCAAGGAATTCGCCTTCGTCGTCGGAGGCTCCTTCGTGCGATGGGGCTACACGTTCACCCCGGTCGAGGGGGGGACGGAGGTCACGGAGTCGTGGGAGCTCCTCCCAGGCGGCGTCACCATGTTCGGGGAGAGGTTCGGGCCGGATGCCCAGGCGCAGATCGTCAGCCGCACCGAGGCTGCACACAGCGGAATCCCCTTGACCCTCGCCGCGATCAAGAGAGCAGCAGAGTCGGCCTGATCCGATCGGCCGACCGGGCGGCCGGACCATGGGGCGGCCGGACCATGGCGCCAGGATCCCTGAAATGATGAGGGACGTGCGCGACGCCGGAGATGGCGAGGCGGTGAACGAGGCGTTGGCGTTCCTGGCCGGCCACCCCCACGTGTTCCTGCTCACCCGACGGCCCGACGGTCTCCCCACCGGCTACGCCATGACCGCCCGGGTCGACGAGTGGTGCGTGCTCTTCAGCACCTACGGGACCAGCGCCAAGGTGGTGAACCTCTTGCGGGAGGGCATGGCACGGGTGCTGGTGGCCGAGGAGGATGGCGGCACCACCGTGGTCGAGGTGGGCGGCCCGGTGCGCCTCGTCGAGGCGAGCCGCTGGCTCGACGCCGACGCCGACGCCGACGCCGACGCCGGACCCACGGTCGCCCAGCCGTCGCCCGGCATGGGCCCCGTGCCTGCAGAGATCGGCGAGAAGGTGCGGAGCCGCCACGAGAGCGGCAAGCGCGTCGTCGTCGAGGTGCTCGTGACCCATGCCCGAAGAGCGTGGTCGCTACCGTGAGCCCGAGGCGCGACATCCGAATGGGCGACGAGGAGGTCGACCGGTTCCTCCGGACCCAGGCCCGCGCCGTGGTCGTGGCGCTCGACGCCGAGGGCCTCCCGAGCGGTGGCGTCGGGCGCCTGGTGATCGGCGCCGGTGCGGTCGGCTTCGCGCTCCGGGCCGAGGACCCCGTGGTCCGCCTTCTGGGGCGGGACGACCGGGCGTGCTGTATCGCCGAGCAGTTCCCGTCCTACTACGGCATTCGGGGCGTGATGCTGCACGGCCGGGCCCGGGTCGCGGCCGCCGCCGGTTCCGGCGAGGCCGCCTTCGATCTCGCCGTCGAGCGGGTCGTCAGCTACGACTTCGGCAAGCTGCTCGCTCCCTGATCGGGCCCGGTCGCCCGATCCCGACCGGCACGTACTCGACGGTCCGAGTCCGCCGCCCCTCAGGCGTCGCGGCGCGTGATCAACCACCCCGCGACCCCGAGCGAGACCACCGCCCAGGCGCAAAGGACGGCGAGGCCCGACCATGGCGGCAGGAGGTCCGGTGTCGTGTGGATCTTCATCAGCGCCCGTCCGGCGTTGAAGGGGAAGTACTCGCTGATGTCGCGTCCGTAGGGATCGGGAAGTGCCGAGAGGAGGAGCTGGGCCACGAGGAGCACGCCCACGTACGACGCGATGGCACCGGCAGTCTGGCGGATCATCGCACCCAGCCCGAGGGCGATGAGCGCTTCGAGGGTGAGGACGAGGCCGGCGCCGAGAACGGCCCGCCATTCCTGCGGCGCCCCGAGCGAGACGCCGATGCCCTTGCCGGCGAGGATCGCCTGGCCGCTCAGGAACGCCAGCAGCGCCGACAGTGTCCCTACGAGGAAGACGGGCGGTGTGAGCGACATCGCCTTGGCCGCAAGGACCTGGCGGCGGTGCGGCATCGCCGCCAGCGTGCTGCGGATCATCCCGGCCGAGTACTCGGAGGTGATGACGAGCACACCGAGGACGCCGATGAACAGCTGCGAGAGCATGAAGCCGGTGAGGCTCCGCGCCGTCGGGTCGACGGCGAGGCGTTGTGCCAGGCTCATGCGGTCCCACCGGCCGACGATGGCGGCACTCACGATGGCGCCGAAGCCGATCGTCACTGCGAGCACGGCGAAGAGCGTCCACCAGGTGGAACGTACGGTGCGCAGCTTCGTCCATTCGCACAGGAGGGTGTCCGCGAACCGGGGGCGCGGCCCGAGCGTGGTCGCGTCGGGCTCGGTGAGCGTGGTCGTCATGGCGGTCGTTCTCCCTTGCTCGTTCCCGTCGGGCTCAGCTCGCCGGTGCCGCGGCGCGGTACTCGGTGGCGTCCTGGGTGGCCTCCATGTATGCCGCCTCGAGGGTCGGCTGGTGCAGTACCAACTCGTGGAGCTCGAGCCCGTGGCGTGCCGCGAGCGCGCCGACGTGGCGGCAGTCGAGACCGGTGACGCGCAGCGCACCATCGTCGACTCTCTCGACCTTGGCCCCCTCGGCCACGAGGACGCGTGCGAGGTCGTCGGGCTGCAGCGCGCGTACCCTGACGTGGGCGCCGGTGCTCTGGCTGACGAAGTCGGTGACCGTGGCGTCCGCGATCAGTCTCCCTTTGCCGATCACGATCAAATGGTCGGCCGTGAGCGCCATCTCGCTCATGAGGTGGCTCGACACGAAGACCGTCCGGCCCTCGGCTGCCAACGACTTGAGGAGGTTGCGGACCCAGAGGATCCCCTCGGGGTCGAGCCCGTTCACCGGCTCGTCGAAGAGCAGCACACCCGGATCGCCGAGCAGGGCGGCCGCAATGCCCAGTCTCTGGCCCATGCCCATGGAGAATCCACCGGCACGGCGCTTCGCGACGGACTCGAGGCCGACGAGCGCGAGGACCTCGTCGACGCGGGCATGCGGGATCCGATTGCTCTGTGCGAGGCACAGGAGGTGATTGAAGGCCGTCCGTCCGGTGTGGAACGCCCGGGCGTCGAGCAGCGCGCCCACTTCTCGCATCGGATGCGTGTGGCGGATATAGGGCGTGCCGTTGATCGTGACCTGCCCGGTGGTTGCCGCATCGAGCCCCATGATCACGCGCATGGTCGTCGACTTCCCCGCGCCGTTCGGGCCGAGGAAGCCGGTGACCCTGCCCGGGACCACTTTGAAGCTGAGGTCGTCGACGGCTCGGGTGGGACCGTACAGCTTCGTCAGGTGCTGTGCCTCGATCATCGTGCCGATAGTACCGACAAGAGGTGGCACGGATGCATCGGGTAACGCTAGGAGAGGACCTCGGCGACCCGCTCGCTGGGACGGGCGATCACCGCGCGAGCACCCTTTATGACGATCGGCCGCTGCATCAGCTCGGGGTGGACGAGGAGGAGCTCGACGACCTCCTCGGCGCTCTGATAGCCGTTCGGGTCGAGGCCGAGATCGACGAACCTCTTGTCCGCGGTGCGGACGAGCTCGGGTACCGGGTTGACGAGCTTGGAGATGATCATCTCGAGCGTCTCCCGTGACGGTGGCGTATTCAGATATTCGATGACGCCGTAGGCGACGGACCGCTCGTTCAGGATGCCGAGCGCCCCCCGGCTGTGCGAGCAGCTGGGGTTGTGGAAGATCGTCACCTCGTGCGCGTCGCTCGCGGCGGTCTGGGTGTCGGACATGGCGGCCACTCTATCGGCGGGCGACCCGGGTGGCTCAGCCGCGAGCGAGGAAGATGCCGCGCCGGACGAGGTCGGCGAACGGCCCGGGTTGTGACCGGTGGGCGTTGTGGCCGGCACCGGGCAGCTCCACCACTTCCACCCGGCGGACGACCTGGCGGAGGTGGTCGGCGACCACCACGAAGGGGTACGTCTCGCTGTGGCCGAAGACCAGGGGTTGCTCGAGTGCACCGACGTCAAAGGGCTCGGCGTCGGTGCGGACCGACCGCTCCTCGGTCACGAACGCCCGGGCCTCGCGGAGCCGGAAGGCCCGCTCGTCGGGCGTCATCTGCTCGAACCGGTCGCCGAACATGAGCCGCGCGCCGTCCCCTTCGGGATCCTCCCCCCACAGCAGGGAACGGAGGAACCGGTCATCCCAACCCGGCACCCACGCCATCCCCGTCTCGTAGAGCACCAGGGCCTCCACCACCTCGGGAGCCCGCAGCGCGGCCCCCAGCGCGCTGACCCCGCCGAAGGAGTGGCCGACGACGACGGCACGGCGGCCGTCGAGAACCTCGAGCAGGTCCTCGACGTGGCTGTCGACGCCGACCGGGGCACCGGGGGCGTCCACCGAGTCCCCGTAGCCTCGCCGGTCGTACCAGACCATGCGGCACTCTCGGTCGAGCAGGCGGGCCACCCGGTCGAACGACCGTCCCCGGTCGAGCACCCCGTGGACGAAGACGACCAGAGGGGCGCCGTGCCCCATCTCGGCGATCTGGAGGCGGGCGCCCTGGGAGATGGACATGATGGCCGGCATTATCCCGCCCCGCCGGTGTGGACGGCCAGACGGGGCCGCACCCAGGGAGACGGCCGATCCACCCGCCCGGCGCGCTCAGGAATCGGGAGCGAAGAGCGGGACGAACACCTCGCCGTGCTGTTCGAAGACCACGTGCACCGGCATGCCGATCCGGACGTCTTCGGGTGGACAGTCGACGACGTTGGTCATGAAGCGCAGCCCCTCTTGGTCGTCGAGCTCGACGATCGAGATGTTGTACGGCAACGGCACGGCGGGGTTGTAGGGATGCGCATTGGTGGTGTAGCTGAACACCGTCCCCCGCCCGCTCACCGCCTCGTACTCGGTGGAGCCGTCGCACCCGGGGCAGACCGCCGAGAGTGGGAAGACCCACCGACGGCACGACACGCAGCGCGTCAGACGCAGCTGGCCCGACGCGCCGCCGGTCCAGAATTCCCGGTTGAGATCATCGAGCGGCGGCGTCATGCGGGCAGCGGCGTCGGTCATGATCCACACACTAGGGTGCTCGTCTGTGACCGACATCATCGAACGGGGCGCAATCATCTCGGGCATCGGGATCTCGCGCATAGGCCGCAAGACCGGGGTCGCCGGCATCGACCTGACGGCCGAGTCCTCCGCGGAGGCCATCGCCGACGCGGGCCTCTCGCCGGCCGACATCGACGGTATCGCCACCATGGGCGACACGCCCGTCCCCGAGGCAGCGGCCCGCCTCGGTATCGAGCACGGCTGGACCGGCGGGGCCATGGGGAGATGGGGGCTCCTCAGCCCGGTGGTGAACGCCTTTCACGCCGTGTCCACCGGCGAGGCCCGCCACGTCCTCGTGTACCGGACGGTGAACATGATGGGCGGGTCGGTGTTCCCGCAGGAACAGGGAGGGAGCGAGAGCCCGGCCCAGCCGTCGCCGGCATCGGCGCCGGCGCCTCCGGAGGGGGAGAGCCCCATGGGCGACATCCCGCGCCTCCTCGCCGCTCATGCCTACTCGGCGGTCAACTGGCTCGCCCTGCACGCCCGCCGCCACATGCACCTGTACGGCACGACCAGGGAGCAGTTCGGCTGGCTGGCCATCAACAGCCGCCAGAACGCCGCCTCAAACCCCCGAGCGGCCTACCGCGAGCCCATCACCATGGACGACTACCTGTCGGCCCGGATGATCTCGGACCCCTTCGGGTTGCTCGACTGCGACGTGCCGGTGGACGGCTCGGTTGCCTTCGTCGTGTCGACCGCCGAAGCCGCGGGCGACTGCGACCACCCCGTACGGGTGGAGGCGTGCGGTGGATCGCCGGGGCTGGGGGGCTGGGACCAGAGGCCCGACTACCCGAAGATGGCCTCCTCCGACGCCGCCGCGGAGCTGTGGAGCCGTACCGACCTCACGCCGGGCGATGTGGACGTGGCCGAGCTGTACGACGGCTTCACGTTCCTGACCTTTGCCTGGTTGGAGGCCCTCGGCTTCTGCGGGGACGGTGAAGCGGGTCCGTTCGTTGAGGGCGCCACCCGCATCGCCAGGGACGGCCAGCTGCCGCTCAACACCTACGGGGGTCAGCTCTCGGCTGGTCGCATGCACGGCAACTGGGTCCTCCACGAGGCGTGCCTGCAGGTACGGGGCGAGGCCGGCGAGCGCCAGGTCCCCAGGCACGACGTCGCCGCCGTCTCCAACGGCGGGGGACCCATCGCCGGCTGCATGCTGCTGACCCGCTGACCCGCTGACCCGCCGACCCGCTGACCCGCCGACCCGGTCCTCCGGTGGCGGTCAGGAGACGGCCGGGTGCTCCTCGCGGGGGTTGGCCCTCAGAAAGGCCTGGGCGAAACGGAGGATCGTGTCCTCGGATCCGGGCCAGCCGACGACCTGCAGCCCGACGGGAAGGCCGTCGACGAACCCGACGGGAACGTTGACCGCGGGGAACCCCAGCCAATTGAACATGTGCGTGTGGCTCGTGTAGTGCGGCGCGAACGTGCCATGGGGGAAGGGCACCGGACCGTTGCCGCCCCATCGCGCCGCCCAGTCCTCGATCGTCGGCGCCAGGAGCTGTGAGGTGGGGCTGAGCAGGAGATCGTGATCCGCGAACAGCGCCCGGAACGTGGCCCAGTTCCTGCCCCGCAGCTCCATGGCGTCGATCCACTGCTGGCGCCCGGGCCGTTGAACGCTACCGGTCGGGCCACCGCCGAACAGGAAATTGGTGGTGACGTAGCCCGGCCAGAAGTCCTCCCACACCGCGTCGGCGGTCTGAACGACGGCACCGAGGCTGCGCACAACCGGGACGGTGGTCTCCCTGATGGCGGTGATCACCCGGGGGCTCTCCTCAAAGGCGTACATCGGGGTGAACCCGTAGTCGTCGGTCCACGCGAGCCTGAGGCCCTCGACGCCGTCGTCGAGCCGGCTCAGGTAGTCGGGTGGCGTGGCCTGCATGCAGTCGAAGTCCCGCCCGTCGGGGCCGGCCATGGCCTGCAGCGTGATGGCGGCGTCGGTGACGTCGCGGGCCATCGGGCCGATGGTCCCGGTGGGGTTCATGCGGACCTGGGCCGCGGGGTTGTAGGAGGGCACGAGGCCGGCTGTGGGATGCACGGCGAAGACGCCCGAGTAGGCGCCGGGCAAGCGGGTGGAGCCGCCGCCGTCCGAGCCGATGGCGATGGGCAGGAGCCGGGCGGCCGCGGTCGCCGCGCCGCCCGAGCTCGACCAACCAGGCGCCCGGGCCGGGTCCCAGGGGTTGCGGGCCTCCCGGTCCCAGTTGAACTGGCCCGGGCCGGGTGCGGACGTGCCCATCATGGTGTTGGTGCCGACGATGACGGCACCGGCGGAGCGGAGGCGGGCGACCCCGAGGTCGTCGAATCGGGCCGTGCGATCGGGCCCCACGCCGAGCGCCATGATCGGCATGCCGGCCACCGCGATGTGCTCCTTCACCGAGATGGGGATCCCGTGCAGGGGTCCGAGGTCCTCGCCGAGCCGGGTGGCCTCGTCGGCTTGTCTCGCCTGCTCGCGAGCGCCGACGGCGTCGACATGCTTGAACGCCCTGAGGACGGGGTCGAGCTCCTCGATCCGTCCCAGGAAGTGGTCGGTGACCTCGACGGCCGACACGTCGCCGCTCACGACCAGCTTGCGAATCCGCCACGCCGGCAACCAGGTCAGCTCGTCAGCCATCGGATCGTCCCCCGTTCGCCTTCGGTCGCCGCCACCGCCACCGCCATGCCGTGGTACGCCCGCTCGGTCAGCTTCCGCCGTAGCCTTGAAGCGGGGCGCAGAGGATCTTGCCCCCGTTGGCCAGCACGAACTTCGAGCCCTTCAGCTGCACGTAGTAGCTACAGGCCTGCTTGGGCAGCATCTTCACCGTGCCGAAGTTCGTGAAACTGACCGGCGTCGAGGCGAAGAGGCCGCTTCCGGTGTAGTTCTTGACCTTGCGCAGGTTGGTGATGAAGGCCTGGCGGGTGGGGTTCTTGCCGGCGTGCTGGAGCCCGTAGATCATGAGGTCGGTGGCGACGTACGAGCCGAAGAGCCCGAGATCAGGAATGTCGCCCCTGTGGAAGCTCGGGTCGTACTTGGCCAGGTTGTTGAGCATGGTCTGGGTCGCCGAGTTCGGGGTGATGAAGTTGAAGCCCGACGGGAAGTAGTCCCCGTCCAAGGCGGTCATCGCGGTCGGGCTGTTGAGCACGGTCTGGTCGTAGCCCTCGTAGTAGTACTGCACCGCCTTGACGCCGGCCTGCTTGACCGAACTCGAGAGCGCGATGTCCGAGGCATCGACGAACGCCGCGTGCACGCCGTTGCATCCCGAGTTCTTGATCGAGAGGGCCGAGGAGGTGAAGTCGACGGCGCCGAAGGGGATCGACGAGTTGTTGTAACAGGTCGGGACGCCGACCTTGGTCATGGCCGTCAACAACTGGTTCACCGACCGCTGGGCCGACGGTGAGATGCCGTAGGAGAGCCCGGCCATCTTGCGCACGCCCTTCTGCTTCAGGAGCTTCGCAATCCCGCCCAGGTAGTTGTAGTAGACGCCGTTGAACGGGGTATAGGTGGCAGGGCTGTAGGTGAACATGTTGGTGTAGGGCTGCATGCCCCACTCGGGTCCGTCGAACTCGCTCCCGGTGACCGGGATGCCCTGCTGGTTGAGGTACTTGGCGGCAGCGAAGGTGAAGCTCGAGAAGTCGATGACCCCGAAGGCTCCCTTGGCCTGCACCAGGTCCTGGGCGGCCGTCTGATTGTTCGCCGGGCTCGACTGGTCGTCCTCGGCGACCAGCTTCAGCTTGTGGCCGTTCACCCCTCCCTTGGCATTCTGTGCGGCCACCCGGGCCTGCGCCCCGGCCGCTCCGTCGGCAAAGGTGGAGGAGGCGACGCCGGTCTCGGAGGTGATGTAGCCGATGGTGATCACCGACTTGGACGAGGTGGCCGCCCCTGAGGTGCCGGAGAATCCCAGCAGCATGAGCGACGCAGCTCCGACCACCGAGGTGAGTTTCACGAACCTCGACATGTCCACCCCCTTTGGACCGCAGCAGCGCGGCTCCAGTTACGGGACCGTAATGGAAGCTTGGATTCAAGGGGTCCGCGCAAAACCTCGGTGAGCTGACCAGAGTGGTCAGGCCCATCGAGGAGGTCCGTCGTGAGGCGGTTGAACCCAGAGATTGAACGGGAGGTCCATCGGCTCTTCGCGAAGGGGCACGGCCTTCGCGAGATCGGCCGGATGGTGGAATGCTCCAGGCACGCGGTGGTGAACGTGCTGCATCGCGATCCGGCCACGCCCCTGGCATGGAACCCCTCGCCGGCACGGCTGTCGAGCGCGGATCGAGAGGAGATCCGCGTCGGGCTCGAGCGCGGCGAGACCTTCACCAAGATCGCGGCCACCATCGGTCGGGCGATCTCGACGGTGTCGCGTGAGGTAGTCGCCAACGGCGGCAGGGCTGGCTATCGGGCCGTCGATGCGCATCGGCAAGCCGGTCACCGGGCACGAAGGCCGAAGGCGACCAAGCTCTCCTGCCCCGTGCTCGCGGCGCAGGTCACCACGTGGCTCGAGCAGTGGTGGTCGCCCGAGGAGATCGCCAATCGCTTGCGCACCGAGTATCCCGACGATCCGATGATGCAGGTGAGCTACGAGACGATCTACCAGTCGCTGTTCGTCCAGGGCCGTGGTGAGCTGCGCCGGGAGCTGCGCCGCTGCCTGCGCAGCGGGCGGACGCAGCGTCGCCCCCGCAGCCGCCTCGAGAGCCGTGGGCAGATCCCCGACAAGGTCATGATCTCCGAGCGCCCCGCCGAGGCCAAGGACCGGGCGGTGCCCGGGCACTGGGAGGGCGACCTCATCATCGGCAAGAACGGCCGCTCCGCGGTCGGCACCCTCGTCGAGCGCACCACCCGCTACGTGATGCTCCTCCACCTCGGCGAGGGACGAGAGGCCGTGAAGGTCGCCGAGGCCATGCGGCACGCCGTCACCGCCTTGCCCGACGACCTCGTGCGGTCGATCACCTGGGATCAGGGCAAAGAGATGTCCACCCACCGGCGGTTCACGATCGACACCGGCATCCCGGTCTACTTCTGCGATCCCCACAGCCCCTGGCAGCGGGGATCGAACGAGAACACCAACGGCCTGCTTCGCCAGTACATGCCGAAGGGGACGGACCTCTCCGAGCACAGCGCAGACGATCTCGCTCGGTTCGCCGCCAGCCTCAACAACCGTCCACGCAAGACCCTCGACTATATGAAACCATCAGAGAAGCTCGCCGAGCTTCTTGCGCTGACCGGTTGAATCCGCC
>DATKRB010000012.1:0-35693 GCA_035532415.1 Acidimicrobiales bacterium
ACTGAATGACCCCGAAGGCGCCCTTGTTCTGCACGAGGTCCTGGGACGCCGTCTTGTTGACGGTCGGGCTCGACTGGTCGTCCTCCACCACCAGCTTCAGCTTGTGGCCGTTCACCCCCCCCTGGGCGTTCTGCAGGTCGATGCGGGCCTGGGCTCCCCCGGCACCGTCGGCGAAGGTCGACGACGCCACGCCGGTCAGGTCGGTGACGTAGCCGATGGTGATCGTGCTCGCCGCGGCTCCGCTCGCAGCCGGGAACAGAGCGACGGTCGAACCCGTGACCAGGCCCCCGAGCGCCAGCGCGAGCATGCCGAAGCGTACGCGGCGTGAACGAAACGAAAAGATCGCCATCCCCAAGCCCCCCTAGGATCCGATTGAGGCAGGAAGATCCCGCCAAGTTGAAGTATAGCGTCACAAACGTAACCCATCGGGAGGCGAACGTCCATACACGAACGCCCGCGACCTCGGGCGCTCAGACCGAGAGGATCACCGGAACGATCATCGGGCGACGCCTGGTCCGGTCGCCCACCAGGCGGCCGAGGGACTTGCGGGCATGGCGGCCGAGGACCTCCACGTCGCGGGCGCCGTCGCTCATGGCCTGGGTGAGCGCGTCGGCCACCACCTTGCTGGCCTCGCCCAACAGCTCCTCGGCCTCGGGGGCGTGCACCCAGCCCCGGGTGGCGATCTGGGGCATTCCGTGCAGCCGGCCGAGATGGAGGTCGACGGTGGCCACCACCATCACCACCCCTTCCTCCGACAGGGCCCGCCGGTCCCGAAGGACGCCGTGACCGATGTCCCCGACCGTGCCGTCGACGTAGACGTATCCGGCCGGTACCTCGCCGTCGCGCTGCAGCCCGGCGGCGGTGAGAAGGACGGCGTCCCCGTCCTCGCACAGGAGCACCTGCTCGGCGGGGATCCCCATCCCCCTCGCCAGCTCCGCGTGGTGGACCATGTGGCGGTACTCGCCGTGGACGGGTACGAACGCGCCGGGCTGGGTCACCGAGATCAGCGTCCGGAGCTCCCCCTGGCACGCATGACCGCTCACGTGCACCGCCTCGGAGCCCGAGTGCACCACCTCCGCGCCCCGCCGGTGCAGCTCGTCGATCACCCGGCCCACCGACCACTCGTTGCCCGGGATCGGGTGGGCGCTGATCACCACCACGTCGCCGTCCTCGATCCGCAGCCGCTTGTTCTCGCCGGTTGCCATGAGCGACAGGGCCGACATGGGCTCCCCCTGCGATCCGGTCGAGACCACGCAGATCTCCCCGGGAGGCAGGCGGTCGATGTCGTCAATGTCGACGAGGGTCCCCTCGGGGATCGTCAGGATGCCGAGTCGCGACGCCAGGTCGACGTTCTTGCCCATCGAGCGACCGAGGGTGGCCACCCGGCGGCCGGCGACCACCGCCGCGTCGACGACCTGCTGCACCCGGTGCACGTGGCTCGCGAAGCAGGCCACGATCACTCTGCGGCCGGGCCGGGCCAGAAAGACCCGCCGGAGGGCGACCCCGACCGTCGATTCGGACGGGGTGAAGCCGGCCTCTTCCGCGTTGGTCGAGTCCGACAGGAGGAGCCGGATCCCGGGGTCCTTGGCCAGCGCCCCCATCCTCGACAGATCGGTCCGACGGCCGTCGACCGGCTGGAGGTCGAGCTTGAAGTCCCCCGAGTGCAGCACGATCCCCTGAGGTGTGTGGAAGGCGATGGCGAAGGCACTGGGGACCGAATGGGTCACCGGGATGAACTCGACGTCGCAGGGACCGATTCGCCGCCGCTCACCGTCGGCCACGACGTGGTAGGTCGCCCGGTCACCCAGGCCTGCCTCGTCGATCCGGTTCCGGGCCAGGCCGAGCGCCAGCTCCGAGCCGTAAATGGGCACCCGCAGATCCCGCAGCAGGTAGGCAAGGCCCCCCGTATGGTCCTCGTGCCCGTGGGTGAGCACGATCGCGTCGACCCGATCGGCATTCTCGCGCAGGTACGAGAAGTCCGGCAGGACCAGGTCGATGCCGGGCATGTCCGGATCGGGGAACATGATCCCGCAATCGAGCACGAGGATACGCCCGTCGACCTCGATGCAGGCGCAGTTCCGGCCGATCTCCCCCAGGCCACCGAGGAAGACGACGCGGACCGGTGCCGCGTCGCTCGGGCCGGGACCCGCCGCTCCCTGGGCTGAACCGGCCGGCCTCCGACGACGCCGTTGCTGCTCAGCCACGCGGTGGGCCCGTCGTCTCGGTCGTCCCCAGGCGGCCCAGCACCTCACGCGCCCGGTCGTCGAGCACCGCGGGTGCGGCGCCCATCGGCGGGCGGCACTGCCCGACGGCGAGGCCGAGGACCCGACAGGCGGCCTTGGCCGGCAACGGGTTCGGGAACTCGTCGCTCGATTCGAACGCGTAGGACTCGATGAGGCGGGCGTTGGCGGTACGGGCGCCGTTGACGTCACCCTTGGCGAACGCGCCGACCACCTGGCCGAGCTCGATCCCGGCCCAATGGGACGCGACGCTGACGACCCCGACCGCACCGACCGCCAGCAGCGGAAGCGTCTGGGCGTCGTCGCCGCTGTAGACCTCAAAGCGGGCGGGAGCCTCGGCCATCAATCGGGCCGACCCGGCCACATCGCCCGCCGCGTCCTTCAGCGCCACGATGTTGGGCACCTCGTGGGCCAGCCGCAACAGGGTGTCGGTGGCGATCCGCCGGCCGGTACGGGCAGGGATGTCGTACAGCACGACCGGCAGAGCGGAGGCCTCGGCGACGGCACGGAAGTGGTCGAACAATCCGGCCTGGGACGGTCGGTTGTAGTAGGGCGTGACCACGAGCACCCCGTCAAGACCGATCTGCGCGGCGGTGCGCACGAGCTCGATGGAGTGACGGGTGTCGTTGGTGCCCGCTCCGGCGACGACCGGCACGGTGACGGCCTCGGCCACGGCCCGCCAGAGGTCCGCCCGTTCCGCATCGCTCAACACCGGACCCTCGCCGGTGGTCCCCGCCAGGACCAACCCGTCGCTCCCGTGCTCGACCAGCCAGCGGGCCAGCTCGACCGCGGCACCCAGGTCGAGAGCCCCCTCCTCGTCAAAAGGAGTGACCATCGCGGTGACCACGGCGCCCAGGGTGGGTGTCTGATCGCGAAGGGCCATTCCTCCCGAGGCTACCAGCCGGCCGGCCGGCCGCCTCAGACCACCTGTCGCGCCACCGGCGAGCCCTCGGCCGCCGCATCCAACTCGGCCTCGGTGTCGGTCCAGTCCTCGAACGCGATCACCCCGAGGTCGGTGAACCGATCCCGGAGCCATCCTCCGGCGGCGTCGAGCAGACCGAGCTTCTTCACGTTGGGCACGATCTTGGAGAAGAGGAGGATCTGAAAGTCGTCCCGCTCGGGTGATTGGGACACGACGCGGACCACGTCGTCCTTGGGCACCTCCATCCGTTCCCAGACCTCTTGCATGAGGAGCCGGTCGCGCATCCGTACGGCGGCCTCGAACGCGAATTCCTGCCGATCGCGGATCTCGGCTGTCGTCAGCTGTGCGTAATGCTCCTGCAGGGAAAGGACGCCGAAGGCGACGTGCCGGGCCTCGTCGGCCATGACGTAACGCAGCATGGTCTTGAGCAGGGGCTCCTGGGTGAGCTGGTACATGAACCCGAAGGCCGCCAACGCAAGGCCCTCCACCATGATCTGCATCCCCAGATAGGTCATGTCCCATCGGGAGTCGGCCACGATCTCGTCGAGCAGCAGGCCGAGGTGGGCGTTGACCGGGTAGTGCCCTGACAGTTTCTCGTCGAGATACCTGCTGAACACCTCGACGTGCCGGGCCTCGTCGACCACCTGGGTCGCCGCGTAGTACTTGGCGTCGATCCACGGAACGGTCTCGACGATCTTGGCCGTGCAGATCAACGCGCCCTGCTCGCCGTGCATGAACTGGGAGAGCATCCAATTCTCCTGCTCGACCCGGAACCGGAGCCACTCCCGGTCACCCCAGTGCTCGAGCGCGGTGCCGCCGAGGTCGGCCCCGGCCCAGCGCGGGTCCCGGCCGACGTCCGCGCCCGCCATGGCCAGGCGCTCGGGATCGACGGGTGTCTCCCACGGAAGGTCCGTCCGGCCGTTCCACTGGGCTCGCTTGGCCTTTTCGTAGAGCCTGTCGAGCTTGGGACGAGCACCCTTCGTGTAGTCCCAGGTGAACTCCGCCGGGCAGTTGTCGGCCACCAGATGGCGGCCATCGGCGTCCTCGTGCCCGACGAGATCGACGACTTCCCGCAATCCCCTGGTCCGGTCCGGCTCCGCCGGCCCTCCTCCGGACCCGATCGAGCCGGACCGAATCGAATCCCTGCCCTCCGTCGTGGTCATGGCCCCATTCCTGTCCACTCCCGTCGTCACCCGATTCTGACGCCTCGGGCCCCGGTGGTGCCATCGGGCCGACGAGACGACATGATGGGGCCTTCCGCCGTCGCTGAGTGAGGTTCCACCATGAGCATCGATCCCCCGGATGCCTCGAGGGGCCGGGTCCGGTTGGAGACCGGACCCAAGCGGGTCCGTGCCTTCGTGAACGGCCAGTTGGTGGTCGACACGTCCGATCCCGTGCTCGTCTGGGAGGTTCCTCATCACCCCGCGTACTACCTGCCTCGACGGCCTGCTCGCTCCGCGTCCCCACGCGCAATTCTCGTGAAGGCACGACGGTGGACCGCGAACAGTTGAAGGGAGCTGTCGCCCTGGTGACCGGAGCGGCCAACGGAATCGGTGCCGCCGCTGCGACCCGGCTGGCCGGGCTGGGGGCCAGGGTGGTGCTCGCCGATGTCGACGACGGGCCCGGTCGGGCCCTTGCCGGAGAGCTCGACGGTCTGTACGTGCACTGCGACGTCTCCGACCTCCCCGACAACCATGCGGCGGTCGCCGCTGCGGTCGGGCACTTCGGCGGGCTCGACCTCGTCCACCTCAATGCGGGAGTGGCCGGTGGCTGCGGGGTCGGCGACGATTTCCACCTTCTCCGCTACCGCCGGGCCATGGGCGTCAACCTCGACGGCGTGGTGTTCGGCATCCACGCCGCGCTTCCGGCCTTACGCCGCCGTGGCGGCGGCACGATCGTGGCCACCGCCAGCCTGGCCGGGCTCATGCCGGTCCCTCCCGAGCCGATCTACGGTGCCAACAAGCACGCAGTCGTCGGCCTGGTCCGCTCCCTCGGCCCGATCCTGGCCGAAGACCGCATCCGTATCAATGCACTCTGCCCCGGCTTCGCCGACACGTCGCTCGTCGAGGGCATCCGGGGCTGGGTGGATGCCGTCGGTGCACCGCTGCTCACCGTGGCGGACGTCGTCGATGCGCTCATCTCGGTCGTCGAGAGCGACGAAGTGGGCCAGTGCTGGTTCGTGCAGCCCGGACGCCCGAGCGAGCCCTTCACCTTCAGGAACGTACCGGGGCCACGCCCGCTCGGATCGCTCGGATCGTGAACGGACGATCATCGACCCGCCAATGGACGATCATCGACCGCCCCTCCCACGTGAATGGCCTCGACCGCTATTCGGCCAATTGATCCCTTTCGAGTGGGCCCGATAATCAGTACGCTTTCCCCTATGAGCACGATGATCGGAGGTCCCGGCTGGTGGTTGGCCAGTGACGGGCGGTGGTACCCGCCCGAGACACACCCCGACTACCGGCGGCGGACCCAGGAGATGTGGACGGCGCCGGCCGAGGCCCCCGCCCAACCGTCGGCGCCGCTCGAGATGACGGCTCCCGGACCCATCCCGCCGGCGTTCACGCTCTCCAACGGCCCGCTCGATCCTGCAGCGCAGATCGGCAGGACCATCATGGTGGAACCCGCGAGGTACCTCGGGGGGTTCGCCCCGGAGCCGGAGACCCAGGACTCCTCGTTCCTCCGTTGCACCGAAGCGGGACTGCAGTTCAGGACCAGGCGTGGTGTCGCGTGGGTGCCGTGGAACGACGTGTCGGGCATGGAGGTGGAGGGACCTGCCGAGATGAGCCGGCGGTTCAGGGTCAGTCCGCAGCTGGCTCCAGGCCTGTTCGGGTTCTCCGGCCGTAGGGAGGGCATCGCCTTTGTGGTCGCCCTCTCCGGAGCGAGCGAGATCGTCTTTGAAGTGGGCGGTACCACTCCCGACGAGCTCCGCCAGGCGATGCGGCCGGTGCTCGACCGGTTCCGTGTCGAGCCGGCAGCCGATCTCGCTGCGCCGGATGTGGCCGGATCCGAGGTGGCCGGATCCGAGGTGGCCGGATCCGAGGCTGAGCCGCGGCATCGGGCTGGGGGCGAGGAGGCGTCGACCGCGATCGAGGCCACGACGGCCGGCGCGAACGACGCCGTCCAGCGGTTGCTGGCGAGCGCCTCGGCCCAGGGTCTGCTCGAGCCCCTGCACGCTGCCGCCGACGGGGATTCCCTTCGTTCCGCATCCGACGCCTTGGACGCCGCCCGATCGGCCGCGGGAGCAGCGCGGGCGGCGGCGGCCGCGGCCGAGCGCGCCGCGGAGGCCGTTCGCCGGTTCACCGTCGTGCGGGCGTCCGAAGCCGAGATCGACCAGCTCCTCACCCGATGCAAGGAGTTCGTTCAGAACGCCATCGCCGACGCCGAGCGGCAGGCGCACGAGATCCTTTCGGCTGCGAACGCCGAGGCGGGGACGATCCTGACCGACGCCTCGCGGCGCGCCGGCGAGCTGGCCATGCCGACCTCGCCCCCGGTCGGCCCACCGCCGGTCATCTCGCCGGAGTCCGCACGCGAGCTGAACTCGACCATCGACGGCTACATCAAGGTCAACAACGAGCTGATGCACGAGCTCCGGCTGCTGTCGGGCTCCTTCGGGCAGGAGCACGAGGTCCCCGTGCTTCCTGCCGATCAGACCCCGGAACCGAGCTACCCGAGCTCGTAGCTTCCGACGAGTTGACCGTGACCCTCATCACGGCACGGCGGATGACGTCGGGACGCACTCGGGTCGAGCTCCCTCGTTCTGGGCCGGATCCGGAGAACGTCACACCCCACCCGTAGGATCGAACACATGTTCGTATCGACGCTTCGCCGGCAGGTGGAGGCCATCCGGGTCGTGCTCTCGGAGATGGACCCCGAGTCCCTGAACGGTCCGGAGGCGGCCGAGGCGGTGTCGGTGTTCGTCGACCTCGAGCGGGCAGCGGCAGCCGGCAAGGCCATCTGCGCTCGCCGAGTGCAGCAGGCGGGGACCTACGCCGAGACGGGCCACCGTGATGCGGCGGATTGGTTGGCTCAGATGGCCGGGGAGTCCAAGGGTGAAGCCCTCTGCGCACTGCGTACCGCACACCAGCTCGAGACCTTGGCCCCTCTGCGCGAAGCCTTCGTATCGGGCGAGCTCTCGGCTGCTCAGGTGAGAACGATCGCCGGAGCGGGCTCGGTGGCCCCGGAGTCCGTTCCGGCACTCATGGAGGCTGCTCGGGACGAATCGCTGAAAGCACTGCGTGATCGCGCAGAGCGGGCGCGATCGGTGGCCCTGTCCGCCCACGACCAGGCCTCCCGGGACGCCGCCGCCCACGCCGGCCGCTTCCTCCGGACCTGGCGCGGGATCGACGGCGGCGTACGGGGGGAGTTCTCGCTCGGCACGTCGGATTGGGGGCGGTGCCTCGGCCGGCTCGAGGCTCGGGCCGACACGTACTTCAAGCGGGCCCTGGCGAGCGGTACCCACGAGGGCCACGCCCAATACCTGGCGGACGCGTTGGTGGACCTGGTCCTCGGGGCGAGGACCGACGGTCGGGAGGGTCCTCGTGCCCGGGTGCTCGTCCGGGTGGACGCGGCCGCCCTCCGGCGTGGACGCCTCGGGCCCGGCGAGCATTGCGAGATCGCCGGGGTAGGGACGGTCTCGGTGGCGGTCGCCCGGGAGCTCCTGGGCGATTCGCTCTTCAACGTGGTGGTGACCGACGCCCACGACGTGAAGACGGTGAGCGGGACGAAACGGACGATCCCGACCTCGGTGCGCATCGCGCTCCACCAACGGGACCCCTCGTGCGTGGTGCCGGGATGCGATGCCGTGCTCGGGCTCGAGATCGACCACTGGCTCACCGACTATTCCGACGGCGGGCCGACCAGCCTCGACAACCTTGCTCGGGTGTGCAAAGTCCACCATGACATGCACACGCACAAAGGCTGGCGACTTTCGGGCGGCCCTGGCGAGTGGCGTTGGGTGGGGCCCGCACCTGACGACGACCCCGAACCGCCAGAAGTAGCCCGGCGATCGAGCCGCCGGGCGCCAGCCGTCCGATCATCGCAGGGGATCCTCCCGTCTCGCTCGATCCGGGGGGTCGTTCCGCTGTTGCGTTGAGATCGTCGGCGCAACGACCCGTTCGAGACCTTCGCCGTGCCCGCCCAAGCTCTCTCGGGGACCCCCGCGCGCCCGCGGCTCCGTCGGCGCTCCTCAGAGGCCGAGGAGGGGATCGAGCCCGATGGTGACCCCGGTGCGGTTGGGCACCTCGCGCACGGCGAGCAGCACCCCCGGCATGAACGAGCGCCGATCGTAGGAGTCGTGGCGCAGCGTGAGGGTCTGCCCGGTGGTGCCGAAGATCACTTCCTGGTGGGCCACGAGGCCGGCCAGGCGGACCGAGTGGACTCGAACCCCGCCGGGAGCCTCGCCCCCGCGCGCTCCCTCCAGCACCAACTGGCTGGTGGGGTCGGCCGGAAGGGGACCGGAGCCGGCGGCCCGGCGGGCGTCGACGATGCGCTGGGCCGTGCGAAGTGCGGTGCCCGAGGGTGCGTCGACCTTCTCGTTGTGGTGCAGCTCAATCACCTCCACGCCCTCCATGTAGGGCGCAGCGAGCTCGCAGAACCGCATGAGCAGCACCGCGCCGATGGCGAAATTGGCCGCGATCACCGCATTGGCGCTCGATGCCGCGAACCGCTCCTCCGCGTCGGCCAGGTCCTCTTCGCTCAGACCGGTCGTCCCCACCACGGCATGGATCCCGTTCGCCGCGTACCAGGGCAGGTTCTCGCGAGCGGCCGGCGCCGCGGTGAAGTCGACCACCACCTCGGCCCCCGCCTCCACCAGCGCATCGACGTGGCCCGAGACCTGAATGGAGGGCACCTCCCCGCCGAGCACCTGACGGAGATCGATCCCTGCGGTCTTCGGGTCGACAGCGGCGACCAGATCGAGGTCCCCGGCCCCGATCACCGCCCGGCACGACTCCTGGCCCATACGGCCCCCGGCCCCAACCACCGCGACCCTGATCACCTGTGCACCTTAATCCTCCGCGTCACCTGGGCCCGTGGGCACCGGGCGGGAACGAACCCGGCGGCGCCAGGCCACGATGCCGAGGACCACGAACCCCCCCAACGCGAGCGAGCTGCCGAGCAAGCCCAGGGTGAGGCCGCTGGCCCGGTAACGAAAGGTGAGGAGATAGCTGCCGGCCGGCACGTGCACCTCCTGCACGAGACCGTCCGCCACCACCGGCAGGGAACGCGTGGGCCCCCCTCCCACCGGCACCGCGTCGACGTGCCACCCCTTCTGGTAGGCCTCGCTCCGGACCACCACCACGGGTTCCGGCGCCGATACGGCCACGAGCACCGATCCGTCGGCACCCACCGACAGTTGGCGCACCCGGGCCCTCGGTGACCCGGCCAGCCATACCGGTGGTCGGACGTGGAGCCGGTCGAACCGCACGAACCCTTGCCAGAGCCCGACGTAGCGCCAGCCAGCCTGCCCGACCGCGTCCTGCAGCACGCCGTCGAACGAGTACGTGCCGCCCATGGCGACCACCGACGAACGGGCCGAGACGGTCCCGCCCGCCCCGACCACCACGATGCCCACTCCGGGCCGGGCACGGGCGAAGCGGGCGGTCCACCCGTCGCCGGTGGCGACCACCGAGGCGTTCGGCCAGCTCGTGCGGCCGTCTATCCCGACGACCCCGATTCGCGGCGCCGCCCGGCCCCGGTGGCCGCCGGGGTGCTCGAGCACCACCGACACCGTCGAGACGTCGAGCACCTGGCCCAGATAGAGCGATCGCGTGGCGGCCGTCCCCGGCGACGGGGCTCCCGGGCACGCCGACGCCGACTGGCCGGCGGGCGGGACGGGGAGCTGAGCCGATCGCCCCGCCACCACCTGGGGCGCCAGAAATTGCGGCAGGGTGAGCAGGGTGGCCAGGCGGAGGGGATCGAACACCCCGCGAGCCAGCGCGCACGGGTCGAACGTGTCGAGGAAGTGGGCACCGGTCTCGTTGCCGTACCCGCTCTCGACGATGGACCCGTAGCCCTGCACGCTGGGCAGCCCGGTGAAGGCGTTCAGATCGGGTTGGCCGATGGCGCTCAGAACCTGCAGGTTCTGCCCGGTCGTGTCGTATATGGCAAAACGCCCTCTCGTTCCGAGCACCGCGGCCGCCTGGGCACGGCTCGGCTGAAAGCTCGGATGGCCCGGCACGAACCCACTGGCCGAGCTGAGCGAGAACAGGGCGAGGTCGACGGCCACGAGGATGGCCACCCCGTGCCTCCATGCTCCGCTCGAGAGCCTCGGCTGCCCGAGCACCAGGGCCGCGGCCGACCCCGCCACGAGCAGCTGGGCGACGAACCACCAGGACAGGTCCCGGCCGAGGACCGCGTTGCCGCCGCCGGAGAAGTCGAACGCCGACTCGAGCGGGCCGGGGACGGCGATGGCCACCACGCAGCAGGTCGCCGCGGCCAGAGCCGGCACGGCGGCCACCCAGCGTCGCCAGTCCCGCACGACCCCGTCGAGCCAGTAACCGAGCATGGCGGCGAGGCCCAGGTCGACGATGCCGAGGTTCCGGCTCTGCAGGCGGGTCTTGCCGAACAACGGGATGTGCCAGAACAGGTGCCCGAGCGGGGTGTACGAGCCCCACGAGGCCAGCAGGCCGAAACCCGCGAGCAGCATCCACAGGCCCCAGTCCCGGGACCGGGGGTCCCGGTGGCGGCCGAACGTGCGGGTACCCAGCGCGAACAGGGCCACCAGGGGCAGGAGCCCGACGTAGCCGGTCACCTCGGGCAGGTTGTAGGAGTTGAAGAAGGTGGGCTGGCGCAACAGTCCCGATCCGCCGAAGAGGTTGGGGACCAGAAGAAGCACCGACCACTGGGGATGGAGCGAGCCCGCCCCGAAGAACGTGTACGTCTCGCTGGCCCGCTGCGACGCGTTGATGAAGCTCCAGCCGGGGAGCAGTTGCACCAGACCGAGGGCGATGGCCCATATCGCCCCGAGCACCGACCACCCCACGTAGGCCAATCGCTGGCGCACGCCCACCGTTCCCCCGTACGAGCGGAGCACCAGCCAGAGCGCCACCATGGGGGCGACCACCTCCGCCTCGGCGATTCCCCGGGGTTCGCCGGTCAGCAGGACCAGCCCCATCGCGGCGGCCAGCAGGGCCACCCACGGCCAGGGCGAGGAACGGCCACGGGTTGGCTCGCCGGCGGGGCCGGTGCCGAACAGGGCCCACGCGAGCCGCACCTGTCCCAGGATCATGAGGGGGATCCAACCCATGCCCTGCACGATCGGGAGGTGCACCATCTGGCCGGTCATGGCGCCGGCGAAGGCGTAGGTTGCCGCCGCCAGGAGCGCGGGCAGGGGCGTCAACCGGAACTGGCGCAGGAGCAGGTACAGGCCCAGGGCGCCCGCCCAGTAGGCGGCGAGGAGGTTGACCACCCAGGCCGCCACGGCCGGCAGCACGACGAAGGCCAGGGTTCCCGGGTAGAGGGAGCCGGCGTTGAGCCCGCCGAGCAGAGGGCTGCCCGACCAGACGAACTGGTTCCACAGGGGGAGGTGCCCGTGCCGGATCAGGTCGCCGCTGAGGGCCCGGAGCGGGAAATTCTGGATCAGGTTGTCCCCGGCGATGGCGGGATGGCCGAACAGGGCCGGTACGACGAAGGCGACCAGCGGGATCCCGACCAGCAGCGCGACAGCGCGTCTGTCGGAGGATCGGAGCACGGCTGGCGAACCTACTCGGTGCCCGCCTCTTCTCGGGCGTTCAGGCCGAGGGCGTCGGGGTCGAAGTCGTCGGGGTCGAAGGGACCGACCGCGGCCAGCACCCTCGGCGCGGCGGCCAGTCGCCCGGCGACTCGGAGAACGTCGTCGAGCCCCACCGCCTCGATGCGCCCGAGCTGGTCCTCCACGGTGGGCACCTCGCCCTGCAGGAGCAGCGACGTTCCCACCCTGCTCATCCGGGCCCCCGAGTCCTCGCAGGCGAGGAGGGCGTCGGACCGGAGGTTTCCCTTGGCGATCGCCAGCTCCCGCTCGGTGATCCCGTGCGCCGCGAGCAGCCCCAGCTCGTCGGTCACGATTCGCAGCACTTCGGCCACGTTGTCCGGAGCAGTGCCCGCCGACACCGCCACCGACCCGGTGTCGTGGTAGGCGACCCGGTCCGACCACACCGAGTACGCCAGGCCCCGCTCCTCACGGATCTTCTGGAAGAGCCGGCTCGACAACCCCCCGCCGAGCACGTGGTTGAGGACGGCGAGCGCCCACCGGTCCTCGTCGAAACGCGATACCGACCTCGCGCCGAGCACCAGGTGGGCCTGCTCGGTCGGACGCCGGACCACCACGAGCGGATCGACCGGGGCTTCGGGGGGTCGGCGGGACGGCGCCTCCCCACCGCTCAAGCCGCCGAAACGGCTCTCCACGGCCTCGGCCAGGTGTTCGTGGCGGCAGTCCCCCGCTACCGACACGACCATGTTCCCGGGCCGGTAGTGGTGTCCGAAGAACCGGCGGATCTCGTCTGCCCCGATGGCCTTCACGCTCGACGCCGAGCCCAGGGTGTCCTGCCCGAGGGCATGGGAAGGGAAGAGGGCCGCCTGCCACCGCTCCCACACGAGGTCGGAGGGCTCGTCCGCGTGCATGAGGATCTCGTCGAGGATGACCCTGCGCTCGGCGTCGACGTCGCCCGGACGCAGGGCCGGGTCGCGCATGATCTCGCTCAGGATGTCGAGCCCGAGGGGCAGGTGCTCGGCGAGAAGGCGGATGTAGAAGGCCGTGTACTCCTTGGTGGTGAAGGCGTTGCAGTCCCCGCCCACGGCATCGAGCTCCTCGGCGATCGCCGCCGCCGAGCGCTCGGCCGTTCCCTTGAAGAGCAGGTGCTCGAGGAAGTGCGACGCTCCGGCGAGCTCGGGCACCTCGTCCCGCGATCCCGTCCCGACCCAGAAGCCGACGGCCACCGAGTGGACGTCGGCCATGGGCTCGCTGACCAGGCGGATCCCGCTCGGGAGCGCCTCCGTCCGTATCGAGGCCCCGACCGTCAACGGCGCCGCTGGCGCGGGCGGGAACGGCGCCGGTCGCCTTCGCCCCGATCGGGGGTACCGGCAGCGGCCCCGGGACCGAGGTCCCCGAGGTCGGCCACCAACTCGGCTTCGAAGGCATCCTCGAACGAGACGCTCGATCCCGGGCGCTGGGCGGAGCGGTCGTCGTCACCGCGCGCCGACCGGTCGGGCTCGCCGCCGCCGCCGTTGCCCTCGTTGCCCGAGGCCTTGGTAGCAGCCTCCTCGGGCACGTTGGCCAGGGACAGGGACACCTTTCCCTGCGGGTCGATGTCGTCCACCCGCACCTCCACCGACTGGCCCAGGGTGAGGACGTCCTCCACCTGACCGACCCGCTTCCCTCCGGCCAGCGGCGAGAGCTTCGAGATGTGGAGCAGGCCGTCGCGCCCGGGCAGCACGTTCACGAACGCCCCGAACTTGGTCAGGTTGACCACCCTCCCGGCGTACACGGCACCGACGTCGGCGGTGGGCGGGTCGAGGATCAGCGAGATCCGTCGCCGGGCCTCCTCGACGGCATTGCCGTCCTTGGCCCCGATGGTGACGGTGCCCACCATGCCGTCGTCGTCGACGGCGATGTCGGCCCCGGTCTCCTGCTGGAGCGTGTTGATGACCTTCCCCTTGGGACCGATCACCTCACCGATCTTGTCGATGGGGATCTCCATCGACACGATCTTGGGCGCGCTGTCCGCCACCTCGGGACGCGGCTCGGCGATAGCGGCGTTCATGACCTCGAGGATCTTGAGCCGGGCCTCCTTGGCCTGCAGCAGGGCCTGGGCGAGCACGTCGGCCGGGAGCCCGTCGATCTTCGTGTCGAGCTGAAGGGCGGTCACCGCGTCCGCCGTCCCTGCGACCTTGAAGTCCATGTCGCCGAAGGCGTCCTCGGAGCCCAGGATGTCGGTCAGGGTGACGTACTTCCCCTCGTCGTACACCAGGCCCATGGCGATGCCGGCCACCGCAGCCCTTATGGGCACTCCCGCGGCCATCAGCGACAGCGACGATCCGCACACCGACGCCATGGAGGTCGAGCCGTTTGACGCCAGGACGTCCGAGACCAGCCTCAGGGTGTAGGGGAAGTCCTCCTGGCCGGGCACCACGGGCAGGAGCGCCCGCTCGGCCAGGAGCCCGTGCCCGATCTCGCGGCGCTTCGGGCCGCGCATGAACCCGGTCTCCCCGGTCGAGAAGGGCGGGAAGTTGTAGTGGTGCATGTACCGCTTGTGCTCGTCCGGACTGATGGTGTCGAGCAGCTGGTTCATCCGGGGCATGCCCAGGGTGGTGACGTTGAGCACCTGGGTCTCCCCGCGGGTGAACAGCGCCGACCCGTGAGCTGTCGGGAGCAGGTCGATCTCGGCGGTCAGTGGGCGGATGTCGGTCGTCCCGCGGCCGTCCATGCGGACGCCCTCCTCGACGATCCGCTTGCGCACCAGCTTCTTCGTGAGCGCCCGCACCGCGGCCTTCGTCTCCCGCTCGCGATCGGGGAGCTCGCCGGCCAGCGCCTCGAGCACCGAGGTCGTCGCCTCGTCGACGGCCGCATTGCGCTCCGCCTTGCCCGTCAGGGTGTTGGCCTTGGCCAGCAACTCGGCTCCCACCGCCTGCACGCGCTCCCAGACGTCGTCCTCGTAGTCGGCGAAGGTGGGGACCTCAATGGGTTGGATCGGTCCGGACGCGGCCACCACGGCGGCGATCAGGGCACGCTGGAGCTCGATCGACTCCCGGATCCATGTCTTGGCCGACTCGAGTCCTTCGGCCAGCACCTCCTCGGTCACCTTGGGGGCGCCGGCGTCGTAGAGGTCCCACGACTTCTCGGTGCCACCGGCCTCCACCATCATGATGGCCACGTCCGCCCCCGCCCCCTCGCCCAGGGAGCGGCCGGCCACCACCAGCTCGAAGGTGGACTCGTCCCCCTCCTGGTAGCTGGGGTGGGGGATCCAGGCGCCGTCGGCGGTGTAGGCGATCCTGACCGCACCGATGGGCCCGTCGAACGGGATGCCCGACACCATCAGGGCGGCCGAGGCCGCGTTGATGGCCAGCACGTCGTGGGGATTGACCTGGTCGGCTCCGAAGATGGTGCCGACGACGTGCACCTCGTTGCGGAAGCCCTTGGGGAAGGACGGGCGCAGGGGGCGGTCGATCAGCCGGCAGGTCAGGATGGCCTGGTCGGAGGCCTTGCCCTCACGGCGGAAGAACGACCCGGGGATCCTCCCGGCGGCGTAGGTGCGCTCCTCGATGTCGACGGTCAGGGGGAAGAAATCGGCGCCCTCACGGGCCGAGCGGGCCGCGGTCGCCGTCGCCAGGAGGACCGTGTCCCCGATGCGAGCGAGCACGGCGCCGTCGGCCAGGTTGGCCAACTTGCCGGTCTGTAGGGTCAGGGTTCGGTCGGTGCCACTGATCGGGCCCGATACGGAGATGGCCTCGGCCATGTTGCTCCTTGGGTTCGGGGGCGCCCCCTGCCGGTTCCCAGTGGTCGACCACCCCGCCCAGCCCTGGACCGCCGTCCCTTGCGGGGCGGTCCCGATCCCTGGTGGGTGACCGGCGACTGGCAGCCGACTCCTGTGGCGCCCGTCTGTGCCTATACGAATGTCTTCATACGACCGCCCGGCCGATGGGCCGGGCGGAAGGTGCTGCTTTGCTCAGCGGCGGATGCCGAGACGACCGATGATCGTCCGGTACCGCTCCACGTCGTTGTCGCGCACGTAATCGAGCAGGCGACGACGCCGACCGATCAACCGCATGAGGCCCCGACGGGTGTGATGGTCGCCCTTGTGCATCTTGAGGTGCTCGGTGAGGTGCGAGATGCGCTCGGTGAGGAGGGCGATCTGCACCTCGGGCGAACCGGTGTCCGACTCGTGGAGCCGGTGCTCGGTGATGGTTGCCTGCTTGTCGGGCATGTACGAAGAGACCTCTGGGAACTGTCGGTTCGTGCTCGGGTGGGAAGCGGTGCCACACCGACGCCAGGACCGCCGCTGCGCGTCGTCCCGAGCGCCCACCTGGGCGGACCAGGGGGGTCCCCGGTCACGAAGATCGTAGCAGCCCGGCGATGCCCGGGGGATCCGGTGTGCTCAGGGACCCGAGAGACCCGGTGCGCTCAGGGGACCCGGCGCCCGGCCAGGACCCGCCGGGTCTGCTCGACATCGCGCTCCATCTGAAAGACGAGCGCCTCCACCGAATCGAACCGGAGGTCCCCCCTCAGGCGTTCGAGGAACGAGATCCGGGCCTCCTCGCCGTAGAGGTCGCCGGCGAAGTCGAGCACGAAGGCCTCCAGGATGGGCGGGGCCGACTCGTAAAAGGTGAGCCGGCGGCCGATGGAGATGGCCGCCGGGTGCACGGACCCGTCCGGTCGCTCGTAGTGGCCCGCGTAGATCCCGTCTCCGGGCACCGCGATCTCGCCCCGCAGCTCGATGTTGGCAGTGGGGAAACCCAGAACAGGACCTCCACGGCCGTCCCCGTGCACGACCGTCCCTCGGACCTGGTGCGGGCGCCCGAGGAGGGCGGCCGCCTGACCGACGTCGCCCTCCTTGACCAGCAGGCGGATACGCGTTGAGGAGACGGGTTCGCCGGTCGCCCCGTGCAGGCCCACCCCCACCACCTCGAACCCGCTCTCCCTGCCGAGCTCGCGCAGGACCGCCACGTTCCCCTTGCGCCCGTGGCCGAAGTGGAAATCCTCACCGACCACCACCAACCGGGACCCGAGATCTCCGACGAGCACCTCGCTCACGAAGTCATCGGCGGTCTCGTCGGCCCGGTCGGCGTCGAAGGGGACCACCAGCGTCCGATCGATCCCGCATGCCTCCAGCAGCTCGAGCTTCTGGTTGAGATCGGTCAGGAGCAGCGGGGCGGAGGCGGGGCGGACGACGGTCGCCGGGTGGCGGTCGAAGGTCACGACCGCCGTGTGCAGACCCATCCGGCCGGCCCGGGACTTCAGTTCGTTCAGCAGCGCGCGGTGACCGAGGTGGATCCCGTCGTAGGCGCCGATGGTCACGGCCGAGCCCCCCGGAGGCGGCCTGCACTCATCGGGTCCGACGACCTCCATGGTCGGGAGCGTAGCCCCCGGACCCGACGTCCCCGCCGTCGACGGGCCTGGCGAGCGCCCGGGTGCCGACCGGTCCTCCGGGCTCCCGTGAGGACGGTCCGGTGGCGACAAGCCGATCAGCCGGCGGCGAGCACCACGGCGGGCCGGACCCGGTCCGTCTCGGTGGCTTCGTAAACGGCGAGGAGCTGTCCACCCTCACCCACCAGGGCCCATGGCCCCGAGCCGCTCGCTCCGAGCGACACGCGGTCGAGGGGGAGGCCCCGGCCCACCAGCTGCTCGATCTCCGCTCCGACCCTGACCCCGGCGAGGTCCCTCAGGGCCTCGGCCGGGGAGAGCACGGCGGACTCGTCGAGCGCGTCGATCGGACTGGCGTCGGCCTCGGTGAACGAGCCGATCGCCGTCCTGCGGAGGTTGCGCACGTGGGCTCCCCCGCCCAGCGCCGCGCCCAGATCGGCGGCGAGCACCCGCACGTAGGTTCCCGAGGAGCAGTCGACCTCCACCCGCAGCACGCCCGGCTCCACCCAGGGACCGACGTCAAAACGGTGGACCTCGACGGTACGGGCCGGTCGATCCACCTCCACCCCCTGCCGGGCCAGGCGATGAAGGGGGCGGCCACCCACCTTCACCGCCGAGACCATGGGCGGGACCTGCTCGATGCGGCCGGTGAGGCCGGCAGCGGCCTGGCGCGCCTGATCGACGGTCACCTCCCCCATGTCCCACCGGCCCACTTCGTCGCCCGAGGCGTCGAGGGTGAAGGTGGCCACACCCAGCACGACCTCGGCCGTGTAGGTCTTCTGCAACATGGTGAGGAACCGCAGCAGCCGGGTGGCCCGCCCCAGGCCGACCAGAAGGATCCCCGTGGCGTCGGGGTCGAGCGTGCCCGCGTGCCCGACCCGGCGCTGCCCGAAGATCCGTCGGCACCTGGCGACGACGTCGTGCGACGTCCACCCCGGTTCCTTGTCGACGACCACCAGCCCGAGCCGTTCGGCGTGCGCCGCCGGGCCGTTGGACGTGTGGTGGGCCGGGTCGCTCACTGCTCGAGCGGTGCGTCGTCGATGACCAGGCGGCGCAGCACCTCTTCCACCCGCGCTCCGGCCGAGACGGCCGGATCGGCTGCGAAGCGCAGTTTCGGGGTCCGCTTCATCCGAACCTCACGCCCGAGGTGCCGTTGGAGATGGGGCCGGCGTTCCTCGAGCGCGTCGGCGGCGTCCGAGCCCAGCGTCCCGACGAAGACGGTCGCGTTCCGCAGGTCCGCCGACGTGTCGACCGACGTGATGGTCAAGAGCCGAAGGCGCTCGTCCGCGTCGGCCAGCCGCTCGATCTCCTCGGCCAGCACCTGCCGGAGGACCTGGTTGACCCTCAGCGCTCGGGGATACGGCACCGGTACGCCGGCGCGTGAACCCTTCTGGCGACCCGTCGACATGCCGGCGCCTCAGCTCCTCGGGATCTCGCGCTCCATGAAGGTCTCGATGACGTCCCCCGGCCGCAGGTCCTGGTAGTCCGACAGGCCGATGCCACACTCGAACCCCGCCTGCACCTCGCGGGCGTCCTCCTTGAACCTCCGCAACGAGGTGATCGTCCCCTTCCAGATGATGACGCCCTCGCGGAGGAACCGGACCTTCGATCCCCGGGTGATCGTGCCCACGCGGACCATGCAACCGGCGATGGCTCCGACACGCGGGATGCGGAAGATCTGGCGCACCTCCGCCTCGCCGGTGACGACCTCCTCGAACTCGGGTGCGAGCATCCCGAGCATCGCCGCCTCGATATCCTCGAGCAGCTTGTAGATGATCTCGTAGGTCCTGACCTCGACGTCGCCGGCCTCGCCCATCTCCCGGGCGCGGCGGTCCGGGCGGACGTTGAACCCGATGATGGTGGCGTTGGAGGCCTGGGCCAGCTGGACGTCGTTCTCCGTGATGCCGCCGACACCGCGCCGGACGAAGCTCAACTTCACGTCTTCGCGCTCGAGCTTGCGAAGGCTCTCGGTGACCGCCTCCAACGAACCCTGTACGTCCGCCTTCAACACGAGGTTGAGGGTCGCCGTCTCGCCGCGCTGGATCTGCTCGAAGAGGTCCTCCAGCTTGGCCCCGGTCGCGGCCGACGCCACGGGGAGATGACCTGACAGGCGGAACCGCTGCTCGCGGGCCTCGCCCAGGGTGCGGGCGGTCGAGAGGTCCTTTGCCCCTCGCAGCTCGTCCCCGGCCTGGGGCGGCTCGGAGAACCCGAGCACCTGCACCGGCATCGACGGCAGCGCCTCCTTCACGTGGTCGCCGTGGTCGTCGATGAGCGCCTTCACCTTGCCCCAGGCGGCACCGGCCACGACGGGGTCGCCGACCCGCAACGTCCCGTGCTGCACGATCACCGTCGCCACCGGACCCCGGCCGGCCTCGAGGTTCGCCTCGAGCACGACCCCCCTGGCTCGGCCCTCGGGGCTGGCCCGCAGCTCCTCCACTTCGCTGACGAGGGCGATCTGCTCGAGCAGGTCCTCCACCCCATCGCCGGTCAGGGCCGACACTTGCACCGCGATCGTGTCGCCGCCCCACGCCTCGGGCACCAGGCCGCGCTCGGAGAGCTGCTGGAGCACCCGGTCGGGGTTGGCGTCGGGCCGGTCCATCTTGTTGACGGCCACGATGATCGGCACGTCTGCCGCCTTGGCGTGGTCGATGGCCTCCACCGTCTGGGGCATCACCCCGTCGTCGGCCGCGACCACCAGCACCACGATGTCGGTCACCCTCGCCCCGCGGGCGCGCATGGCGGTGAACGCCTCGTGGCCGGGGGTGTCGATGAACGTGATGAGGCCATCTCGCCAGGCGACCTGGTAGGCGCCGATGTGCTGGGTGATGCCCCCGGCCTCCCCGGCGACCACGTCGGTCGAGCGGATGCGGTCGAGCAGCAACGTCTTGCCATGGTCCACGTGACCCATGACCGTCACGACCGGCGGGCGCGGCCGCAGGTCGGCCTCGTCCTCTTCCTCCTCGTCGACGTCCTCGAAGAACCGAGCCAGCAGCTCGGCTTCCTTCTCCTCGCCCGGATCGACCAGGCGCACCCGGGCGCCAAGCTCCGCGGCGAAGAGATCGACCATGTCGTCGGTCAGGGACTGCGTGGCGGTGACCATCTCCCCCTGCAACAGGAGGAACCTGATCACGTCACCCGCCGAACGGTTCAGCTTGGGGCCGAGATCGCGAGCGGTCGAACCCCGCTCCACGATGATCTCGCCCTCGGGCACCGGGGCCGTCGACGGGGTGTACGTGGTCATCTGCGTCGGCTCGAGCTCCTCGAGGTTGCGACGCCGGCGCCGCGAGCGACGCTGCGGGGGACGCCTGCCGGGAACGCCGCCACGCCCCGGAGCGCCTGCGCCCACGGGTCCGCCGCCACCGGGACGGCCGCCGAAGCCACCGCCGCCACCGGGACGGCCGCCGAAGCCACCGCCGCCACTGGGACGGCCGGGACCCGGTCCGCCCGACGGCGCCGGGCGCCCACCGGTCCGCTGCGGGTAGGCACCACCGCCGCCGGGACGACCCGGCGGGGGCGATGGCCGCCGCCCTCCCATGCCCGGAGGCGGAGGGATCGGTCGTCCGCTCGGGCCGACCGGAGGCCGGACGGGCGGGGGCGGGACCGGACGACCGCTCGGGCTGAGCGGGGGGCGGGGCGGGCGGGGGGCCGTGGTCGGAGGGCCACCGCGGGTCGGGGGGGCCGACGGGACGGCCGACGGCGAGGCCGCAGGCGACAGACCTTCGGCCGCGGAGCTCGGCGGGGGAACCACTGGCGCGGCTGGCGCTGCTGGCGCTGCGGCGGGCGGCGCTGCTGGCGCTGCGGCGGACGGCGCGGCTGGCGCTGCGGCGGCCGGCGCTGCGGCGGGCGGCGCGGCTGGCGCTGCGGCGGGCGGCGCTGCGGCCCTTGCCGGGACCGGGGCCGGGGCCGGGGCCGAAGGGCCGACGGGCGCTCCCGCCGGCGCCGGGGCGGCGGGTGCGGGACGCTCGGCGTGGGCCGGTGCTGAACCCGGGATCGGGGCCGCGGTCGGCTGCGGTGCGGTCGGGGCCGCGGTCGGGGCCGCGGTCGGCTGCGGTGCGGTCGGGGTGGGGGCCGCGGTCGGGGTGGGGGCTGCGGCTGCCCTCGGCTGCGGTGGGGTCGGGGCCGCGGTCGGGGCCGCGGTCGGGGCCGGGGTGGGGGTTACGGCCGGTGGAGCCGGGGCCGCGGGAGCAGATACCGGCGGGCGGGTCGGAGCCGACGGGGGAGTTGCCCGGGTGCTGCTGACGAGACGCCTGGGTGCCGCCGTGAGATCCCCGGACCCGTCGGTGCCGCGCTGTCCCCCTTCGTCGGGCGTCGGACGGGGACGCTCGCCGGGGGTCCCGGCGGTGGTGGCGGTCGCCTTCTTCGCGGGGACGGGCTCTTCGGGCTGAACGGGTCGACGAAGCCCTTCGGCGTCGGCCTTCCGGCGAACCCGGTCGGCCTGCGCGTCCTCTATCGACGACGAATGGCTCTTGACCCCGATTCCCAGGGCCAGACAGAGGTCCAACCCCTCCTTGTTGGAGAGGCCAAGCTCACGGGCCAGTTCGTAGACGCGGATCTTCTTCGCCAAGACTTCCTCAATCGTTCGTTACTGCCCCGGGGTGCCAGGGACTCCCGGACCCCCTATCCTCGCACATCGGCGGAACCGATCTCCCACGGGCCGGCCGGCTGCTTCGCCGGTCGACCACCCGATGCATCACCGCTTTCCCTTCATCTCCTCTTCATCCACCTGCTCGCCCGCCGGGCGGGCCCTCCCGACCCAGTTCCGTGACGAGCTGCTCGATGGCCGACGGGCTCACTGGCCTGCGTAATGCCCGTTCCAATACCCCTCGCCGGATCGCCCGTCGGAGGCACTCATCCCTTTCGGCGCAGAGCCAGGCGCCACGACCGGGCGTCGCCGGCCCGACCACAAATATGCCCTCGGGCCCGAGCGCGACCCTGACCAACTCCTTGGTCAGTGCCTTCCGGCGGCACCCGATGCAGGTCCTCAGCGGCGTTATGCCTCGACCTCCGCTTCCTCGGAGCTCGGGCTGTGCCCCACGTCGCCGTCTCCGCCGGCTGTGGCTGCGTCCCCGGCCGCGCCGGCTGTGGCTGCGTCGCCGGCTGTGGCTGCGTCGCCGTCTCCGCCGGCTGTGGCTGCGTCCCCGGCCGCGCCGGCTGTGGCTGCGTCGCCGTCTCCGCCGGCTGTGGCTGCGTCGCCGTCTCCGCCGGCTGTGGCTGCGTCGCCGGCCGCGCCGGCTGTGGCTGCGTCGCCGGCCGCGCCGTCGAGCTGCTCCTCGGCCTTGTGGGTCCACTCCTCAGCGCTGATGACCTCACCGCCCTCGGCGGGCTTCCATTCCATCTCGCCGGAGGCGTTCTCGACCCACTCCCCCTCGGCCCACTCCTGCCCGCCGTAGCCGGCAGCCTCCTCGGCCAATTGGGTCTCGCTCTTTATGTCGATCCGCCAGCCCGTGAGCCGGGCGGCCAATCGAGCGTTCTGGCCCTCCTTGCCGATTGCCAGGGAGAGCTGGTAGTCGCTCACCACGACCGTCGCGGTGCCGGTGGCGTCGTCGAGGATGACGTCACGCACCCGGGCCGGGGCGAGGGCGTTCTGAATGAGCTCGACCGGGTCGTCGGAGAACGGCACCACGTCGACGCGCTCGCCACGCAGCTCGTTGGTCACCATACGGACCCGGGAACCGCGGGCCCCTACGCAGGCACCGACCGGGTCGACGTTGGGATCATTGGACCAAACGGCGATCTTCGTGCGGTGGCCCGGCTCGCGCGCCGCTGCCTTTATCTCCACCACACCGGACGAGATCTCGGGGACCTCCAGCTCGAAGAGGCGCTTGATCAGCCCCGGGTGGGTCCGGCTGACCACGATCTGGGGGCCCTTGGTGGTCTTGCGCACCTCGACGATGTAGGCCTTCAGCCGTGCACCGTGCTCGTAGCGCTCGTAGGAGACCTGCTCGGCCTGAGGCAGGAGTGCCTCCACCTTGCCGAGGTCGAGGAGGGTGTAGCGATTGTCGGTCTGCTGAACGATGCCGGTGACGATGTCGCCCTCGCGGCCGGCGTACTCCTCGTACTTCATGTCCCGCTCGACCTCGCGGATGCGCTGAAGGATCACCTGCTTGGCCGTCTGGGCCGCGATCCGGCCGAAGTCGTCGGGCGTGTCGTCCCACTCCCGTAGGACGTTTCCGTCCTCGTCGAGCTCCTGCCCGTAAACCCGGATCTCCCCGGAGTCGGGATCGATGGTGACGACGGCCTCCTCCGCGGCGCCCGGGCGCCGCTTGTACGCAGCCACCAAGGCGTTGGCCAGAGCATCGAGGAGCGTCTCGACCGAGATGCCCTTGTCGCGGGCGATCTGGCCCAGCGCGTCGAGGAACTCGAAGTTCGTCTTGCTCATGGCGTCGTGACCCTCTCTGTCGGCGCGTCCGGGTTGTGGAGCTTGGCGGTCTGCCGGGACTTGGCGCCGCGCGACGGCGAGGGGGCGCGCTCGCTCCCCCACTCAAATACCGTGCGAGCCCGCTCAATGGCCTCGTAGTCGAGCCGTAGCTCGCCACCGGGAACCTCCGGCCCGGCGAGCACGATCCCGGTCTGGTCACTCGCCGCCAGGCGGCCTCGCACCCGGCGGTGCTGGCTCGAACCCGGATGGGTGCGCACGGACAACGTCTCGCCGACCGCCCGACCGAAATGCTCGGGGGTGCGGAGCCTCCGTTCGAGACCCGGGCTCGACACCTCGAGCGTGTACCGGCCGGCGAAAGGCGCTGCGGCGTCGAGCGCGTCGGACACCAGGCGATTGGCACGGGCCAGGGACTCCAGATCGACGCCCCCCGCACGGTCGACGGTGACGGTGACGGTGCTCTGGCCGACCTGCAGGTCGAAGAGCTCGAGCCCGGCCCCGGCAAGCAAGGGCGACAGCACGTCGTACAGCTCGTCAGCCACCACCCTCACCTCCTTTCCGTCGTCCTTCTCCACACCCCTTCTTTGAGGTCGGCCCCGACCATGCGTCGGTGGGCGACCGACCCGGCCGTCCGGAACCGATCCCCGAAATACGAAAGCGTGGGCAGCGGCCCACGCTTCGACGAGGTCTTGCATTTCAGACCGGACAGCAGGGGAAGTATAGCAACCTCGGCGCCCGTCCGTTGCCTGTCCGAGGGCCGTAGCAGGTCGGGATCGAAGCCAGCCCGGCGCCCGACGACGAGGCGTCGCCGGAGACGACCGGAGCCGGGGGGCCGGTCAGTACGCCCGACCCACCACGGCGACGAGGTCATCCTCGGCACCCGCCGCCAGCGACCCGTCGGGCTGCTGGAGGCATCGGACCGAGACGCCCTTGGCCGCCAGCTCCGCCTCCCCACCCGACCGCAGGGCGGACCACGGCAACCGGGCGAACCCGGATGCCGACGCCTCCACCGCCTCGGCCGGCGTCGACACGCCGGTCGTGTGGGCAGCCCGGAAGGCGAGCGCCTCTGCTCGCAGGTCTTCCCCCACCGTCCCCAGGGCGGCCCCCACCAGGGTTGTGGCGGCAGCGAGCGGGATCGTCTCCTTGCTGCGGCGGTGCCGGGTGACCAGCGTGACGTTGCCCTCCGCCAGGTCGCGGGGCCCGATCTCCACGCGGACGGGAACACCCTTCAGCTCCCAGTCCACCGATCGCCGGCCGAAGCCGGTGTCGGTACGGTCGTCGAGGCGGACCCGGCGTCCCGCCGCCCTCAGCTCCTCCACCAGCCTCCGGGCCGCGGTCTGCACCGGCTCCTCGTCGCGCACGACGAGCACCACCACCTCCGACGGCGCCAGCACCGGCGGCAACCGGAGGCCGAAGTCGTCGCCGTGGGCCATCACGAGCGCACCGATCAGCCGGGTGGAGGCCCCCCACGAGGTCTGCCACACGAACTGCTGACCCCCGGCCTCGTCGGAGAAGCGGATCCCGAACGCCTTCGCGAAGTTCTGCCCGAGCTCGTGGCTGGTGCCCATCTGCAGGGCCTTGCCGTCCCCCATCATCGCCTCGCAGGTCCACGTCCGGATGGCCCCGGCAAAGCGTTCACGATCGGTCTTGTGGCCGGTGAGCACCGGGATCGCCGCCACGTCTCTCATCGTCACCTCGTACACGTCGCGCATGATCCTCAACGCGTACGCCCGGGCTTCGGCCTCCGTGGCGTGCGCGGTGTGCCCCTCCTGCCACAGGAACTCGGAGGTCCGCAGGAACAGGCGCGGCCGCAGCTCCCAGCGCACGACGTTTGCCCACTGGTTGATCAGAAGGGGAAGGTCGCGATAGCTCTGCACCCACTTGGCGAAGAAGCTGTTGATCACCGTCTCGCTGGTGGGACGGACCACCACCGGCTCCTCGAGCTGCTTCCCGCCCCCGTGGGTCACCACCGCCAGCTCGGGGCTGAACCCCTCCACGTGCTCGGCCTCCAACCGGAGGAACGACTCGGGGATGAACAGCGGGAAGTACGCGTTCTCGGCACCGGCCTCCTTGATCCGACGGTCGAGCTCCGCCTGCAGGCGCTCCCAGATGGCGTAGCCCCAGGGGCGGATGACCATGCTGCCCCGGACCGGGCCGTTGTCGGCCAGCTCGGCCCGTGCGACCACGTCCTGGTACCAGCGCGGGAAGTCGTCGGCCCGGGGCGTGAGGGCGCCTTTGGCCCTGGGGTCACGCGGGGCCTTGGGATCGGGAGAGTCGCCACCAGCGGTCATGGGGGCGCAGGCTACCGGCTCGACACCGTGGCCCATCGAGGCTCCGCCTCCGGACGCCGGCGAGCCCGCCCGGGCGCCGCCAGGGCGGGGGCGCCGGGGAATCAGCCGAACTGGCTCCGGATGTGCTCGATCTTGACGGCGACCGAGTTCGGGTCGCTCTTCTCCCCGAGCAGCTCCCGGCGGTCGGCCTCGGCCTCGGCCTCGGCACCGGCGTCGGCCGCCGCCAGGCGGGCCTCCACCCCTTCGGCCACCAGGCGTTCGGCCTCGGCCACCAGCGCTTCCACCATCTCGGACTCGGGCACCACCCGGACGATCTTTCCCTTTATGAACAGGTGACCCTTCTGCTTGCCCGCGGCGATCCCCAGATCGGCGCTCCTGGCCTCACCCGGGCCGTTGACCACGCAACCCATCACCGCCACCTGAATGGGCAGGTTGCGGTGCTCGAGCGCCTCCTGCGCGGCCTTGGCCACGGCGATGACGTCCACCTGGGCACGGCCGCATGACGGGCAGGCGATCAGGTCGAGCCCCTTGCGCTCGCGCAGGCCGAGCGCCTCGAGCAGTTGGCGCCCGGCACGGGCCTCCTCGACCGGGTCGGCGGTGAGCGAGTACCGGATGGTGTCCCCGATGCCCTCGGCCAGCAGGGTGGCGATACCGGCCGTCCCCTTCAGAAGACCCGCCGGCGGCGGTCCGGCCTCGGTCACCCCGAGGTGCAGGGGGTGGTCGAAGGTCGCCGATGCCAGGCGGTAGGCGGCGATCATGAGCGATACCGAGGACGCCTTCACCGAGATCTTCACGTCGTGGAAGTCGACCTCTTCGAAGAAGGACAGCTCGTTGCGGGCCGACTCCACCAGGGCCTCAGGGGTGGCGCCGCCGTACTTCTCGTAAAGATCGGGGTGGAGCGACCCCGCGTTCACCCCGATCCGGATCGGCACGCCCCGGTCACGGGCCTCGCCGGCGACCTGCTTGATCTCGGACTCCTTGCGGAGGTTCCCGGGGTTGAGCCGCAGGCCCTGCACCCCGGCCTCCAACGCGGCGAGCGCCATCTCGTGGTGGAAATGGATGTCGGCGATGATCGGCACCGGCGAGCGCGGGACGATCTGGGCCAGGCCCTCGGCCGCGGCCTCCTCGTTGCACGTGCAGCGCACGATGTCCGCGCCGGCCGCCGCCAGGGCGTACACCTGGGCCAGGGTGCCCTCGACGTCGGCGGTCTTGGTGGTGGTCATCGACTGGACCGAGACCGGCGCACCACCGCCGACGGGCACCCCGCCCACGGTGATCTGCCGAGTGATCCGGCGCGGAGAGATCAGCTCCGAGGAAATTTCCATCTCGTCTCCATTCTGCCTCGCCGGTCGGGGCTCAGTGGAAGTTGACCGGATGAGCGATGTCGAGGAAGACCGCCGAGCCCACGATGACGAGGAGTACCGCCATGAATGCGTACACGACGGGGAGCAGCTTGGCCGCGTCCGCCTGGTAGTAGGGCTTGCCCCGGCGGGTGCGGACCCGCTCGTACAGCGCGATGGCCACGTGGCCACCGTCGAGAGGCAGCATCGGGAGCATGTTGAGGAGGGCGAAAGCGATGTTGAGGGCGATCAGCACCTCGATCAGGTAGAGCACCCCCTGGTGTTCGGCCTGTACGGCCACCCGGCCGGCGCCCACCAACGACGTGGGCCGGTCCGAAGTCACCGGGTTGGCGGCCGCCTGGGCCGCCGCTTTCGAATTGGTCACCTGGTTGAAGAACGAGGAGAGCCCGTGCGGGGAGAAGACGTGCCCGAGACCGGTCACGCTGGCCGAGGTCACCCTCCCCACGCCGATCGCCGCGGTGCCCAGGGCCCGAACGGGTCCCTCGGAGGTGAAGGCGGACTCCTGCCGGATCCCGATGATCCCGTGGGACTTGCTGGACCCGGTCGCCGGACCGAGGGCCTCTCCGCCGCCGGACAGCGAATGGCCGACGGCGGGGACCACGGTGAGCGACAGGGTTCGGCCACCGCGGTCGACCTGCAGGTGGATCGGCCGGCCGGCCGAGCCCCTGATGACCGTGCTCAGCTCGGTGGGATCGGTGAGGGCGTGCCCGTTCACGCCGATGATGACGTCCCCCGCCCGGAGGCCGGCCGCCTGTGCGGGATTCTGCGCATGCCCGGCGAAGGGCACGAACCCGGCCACCTGCACCGCTGCCGACGAGGGGGTCCCGAAATAGAGGATGGCCGACCACGCCAGGAGGAACGCGATCAGGAAGTGCATGAACGAACCGGCCGAGGCCACGATGATCCGGTTGTGGAACGGCTTGCGGCGATAGGTCCTCGGCTCGTCCTCGGGGTCGATCTCCTCGAGGTTGGTCATGCCCGGGATCTTCACGTACCCGCCGGCGGGGATGGCCTTGACGCCGTACTCGGTCTCGCCCCGCCGGATCGACCAGAGCCGGGGACCGAACCCGACGAAATACTCGGTCACCTTCATGTGGCTCCATTTGGCCGTGGCGAAGTGCCCGAGCTCGTGAAGCATGACGATGAGCAGGATCGCCACGATGAACACGAGGACATCACCGAGCCCGAGGGCGATGAACCCGCCCACGACCACGGCGATCCCGACGACCAACCGCAGGACGGCCCGGCGATCGGCAGGCACGGCCGCCGAGTCGGACGCGGGTGCCGGCACCTGGCCGGGCGGCGGCGCGGCGGCGGACCGGGGCGGCGGAGCCTCTCCCGCCCGGGACCCGGGGGGCGGAGCCTCTCCCACCTGGGCCGCGGCGGGGGTGTCCGTCGTCCTCACGCCGCCAACGGGTGCCGTTCGACTGCCGACCGGGCGTGCACCCGGGCCCGCCGGTCCGCCTCGAGCACTGCGTCCACCGAGTCCATCGGCTCGTCGATCCACGCGTCGAGCGTGTCGGCCACGACCTCCGCGATCCCCAGCCACCCGAGCCGACCGTCGAGGAACGCCTCCACCGCGACCTCGTTCGCCGCGCTGAGCCACGCGGGGGCGGCTCCGCCCTGGCGACCCGCACGGTAGGCGAGGTCGAGGCACGGGAAGAGCGAACGGTCCGGGGGCTCGAACGTCAGCGACATCGGCGCCGACCAGTCCATTGCGCCGAAGGCCGCGTCGAGGCGCTCGGGCCAGCCCATGGCGTAGCCGATCGGGAGCCGCATGTCAGGCATCGACAGCTGGGCGATGGTGGCGCCGTCGACGAGCTCCACCATCGAGTGGACCACCGACTGGGGGTGCACGACCACCTCGATCCGGTCGAAGGGGATCCCGAAGAGCTCGTGGGCCTCGATGACCTCGAGCCCCTTGTTCATGAGGGTGGACGAGTCGACGGTGATCTTGGGGCCCATCTGCCAGGTGGGGTGGGCCAGGGCGTCGTCGATGCGCACCGCCTCGAGTTGGCTGCGGGTCCGCCCCCGGAACGGGCCGCCCGACGCGGTGACCAGCAACCTGGCGACGGCCGCGGTGTCGGGCCGACCCTCGCCGTCGGTCCGTCCCGCAGCCGTTGCCTGCAGGCACTGGTGGATCGCGCAGTGCTCGGAGTCGACCGGCACGAGCTCGGCACCGGGGGTCCGGCGCACCCGCCGAACGACCGGGGCCCCGGCGATGAGCGATTCCTTGTTGGCCAGTCCCAACCGCTTGCCCGCCGCCAACGCGGCCAGGGTGACCGGCAGCCCGGCAAATCCGACCACCCCGTTCACCGCCACGTCGGCCACCTCGGCCGCGGTGGCCAGACCCTCGGGGCCGGCCAGCACCTCGGTTCCCTTCGGGACCCGCGCCGCCAGCTGCGGCGCCAGATCAGGGTCCCCGATGGCCACCACCTCGGGGCGGACGCGGTTGGCCTGGTCGGCCAGCAGGCCGACCGACCGCTGTGCAGCCAGGGCGACGATGCGGAAGCGGTCGGGGCTCGCCGCCACCACTTCCATCGCCTGCGTGCCGATCGATCCCGTGGAACCGAGAAGCCCCACCGTGATCACGCCCATGCACCACCTCGTCGTCGGGTCCGGCCCACCGTGTGGCCAGATTGGTTCGATTCAGCTTCTCATCCGGAGACGCGCCACGGACCGTCACCCAAGATGGACGGCCTTCACCAGGTAGTACGTCGCCGGGAGCACGAACAGCAGCCCGTCGATCCGGTCGAGCAGCCCGCCGTGGCCGGGCAGGAGCCGGCCCATGTCCTTCACACCCAGTTGGCGCTTGACCAGGGACTCGCACAGGTCCCCGATCGGCGACACGACGGCGACGACCACCCCGAGGGCGACCGCCTTACCGAGGGTCCACGGATGGATGAAGTGCACCACGATGACGGCCGCCAGCACCGATGCGACGGCGCCCCCGATGACGCCCTCCCAGGTCTTGTTGGGGCTGATGGTGGGTGCGAGGGGGTGACGACCGATCCGGTTGCCGACCACCAGCGCGCCGACGTCGCACGCCACGCTGGTGATGATGGCGCCGAGAAGGAAGGCGATGCCGTGGCGGTCGGGGAAGAGGTTGGGGTTCAACAGCAGCGCGGCGAACGAACCGAGCACCCCCACCCAGCAGAAGACGAACAGGGTCGACCCGGTCCCCTGCACCGGGTCGGCCCCGGGTTGGACGCCTCCCATGAACCACAGCAGCGTGAACGCCACCAGGAGGACGAGGACCAGGGGCAGCGCCGCCTGTCCCTTGTTGTACGTCGCGACCATCAGCGACACCGAGGCGAGCAGGCCGAGCAAGGTCGCCGGCTGGTAGCCGGCCTTCCGGAACGCCGCGAAGGCCTCGGCCGCCGCGAGGAAGAGGACGCCGGTGGAGATGATCGCCGCCGGCACCGTCCCGAGCCGGAAGGCCACCACCACCACCAGCAGCAGGACCACGCCCGTGGCTGCCGCCGCCGGCATGCTCCGGGAGGGGCCGGGGCGCTCGGAGACCGGTTGCGGGGGCCGCAGCGGCCCGGGTCGGCGTCTGACGGGACCGGGCCGTCGCGAGGTCGGGGTCGGTCCGCCGGCCTCCGGCGACGACGGTCCGCCGGCTTCGGGCGACGTCGGTCCGCCGCGACCGGTGGGCGGGGGTCCCGAACCGCGACGGGCGCGGCCCGTCATCCGACCACCGCGCCCGCGGGGAGGCTCCAACCCGCCCTCCCCGGCAACCGTGGGGTCGTCGCCGGCCAGGGTCTCCACCCCGTCGTCGACGTCGCCGACGGGCACCGGCTCGTCGAGGTCCTCCGTCCCTCCTGCAGGGAACGCCTCAGGGCCACCCCCGAACCTCTCCGCAGCCGCGGCGCCGGCCGCTGCCCCACCGTGAAGAGGGCGCCGACGTCGCCGGCGGCCCCGGACCCGGTCGCCGTCACGTTCCCCCTCGTCCGGATGGTCGTGGAGCTCGTCGTCGTAGGCGTCGACCGATCCCGGCCCGCCGGGAGCGTCGCCCGTCTCACCGCCTCCGTCGGCGGCGTCGCCCCGCCCGCGCCGGCCGGGAACGTCGCGATCGCCCGGCGAGGTCGCGACCGATGAGCCGGGAGCCGGTCCCACCGGCGGCCCGGAGGTCGCGCCCAGCGAATCGAGCGGCGCCACCAGGGTCTCCTCGTCCCCGATCCCCATGGCGGCGTCGCCTTGGGCGCGGCCGGGACCGGCCTCTTCGTGATCGGGCAGGTCGAAGCTCCAGGGCTGGCGCTCCGCCTCCTCCGACTCCCCCCGGGCCCGGATCCCGGGCTCGCCCTGCGCCAGCATCGACGGCTCAAAGCCGTCGATGTCCGCATCCCAGTCCACCCCGTCCTCGCGCCAGGTGGGCGCAGGCAGTGAGGACCAGGGGTCCGGCTCGCGCCCGTGCTCGCCGCTGCCCCGGGCGAGCACCGCGGGGACCTCGCCGGTGGGCGCCTCGGTCCAGTGCGGGAGGTCGGGCTCGGCGCTCCCCCCGAGAGCCGGTGCGGTCCCCGCCTTCGGACCCTCGGCAGGCACTTCGGCGGGCCCGATCCGATCGTCCCCGCCGCCGGCGGTCCGCTCGTCTCCCTCGACCCCGGCGACCGGGACGCTCAACGTGGGATCGGCCTGTTCCGCGCCGATGATCCGCACCCTTCCGGAGCGGATGGCCGGTCGACCCTCTTCTTCAACCTGTTCGCTGTCCCTGTCGTCGTCCATGGGCGCTCCGCTCAGACCGCGAGCAGTTCTTGCTCCTTGTGGGCGAGGAGCTGGTCGATGGCGACCACCTGCTCGTGCGTCAGCTTGTCGAGATCCTTCTCGATGCGCTCGAGCTCGTCGGACGAGAGCGTCCCTTCCTTCTCGAGCGCATCGAGGTCGTGGCGGGAGGAGCGCCGCACGTTGCGCACGGCGACCCTCCCCTCCTCGGACTTGTGGCGCACCACCTTCACGAGGTCCTTGCGGCGCTCCTCGGTGAGGGGGGGGAACGCCAGACGGATGACCGTGCCGTCGTTGGTCGGGTTGATCCCGAGGTCAGAGGACTGAATCGCCTTCTCGATGGCACCGAGGGAGCCCTTGTCGTAGGGCGAGACCACGAGCAGCATGGCATCGGGCACGCTGAACCCGGCCAGCTGGCGCAAGGGGGTGGCCGTCCCGTAGTAGTCGACCACCAAGCTCTCGACCAGGGCCGGGGTGGCCCTTCCGGTCCGGATGGCGGAGAATTCCGAACGCACGTGGTCGATGGCCTTCGCCATCTTCTCGCGGGCATCGTCGAGAGCCAGCGCGGCGATGTCGTCGTCCATCACCGGACCAGCGTACCGATCCGCTCGCCTGCGAGGGCGCTGCTGAGATTCCCGGGCTTCATCAGGTCGAACACGCGGATCGGTAGGTTGTTGTCCTTGCAGAACGTGATCGCCGTGAGGTCCATCACCCGGAGATCCTCGGCCACCACGTCCATGAAGGAGATCTCGTCGTACCGGGTCGCGGTGGGATCGAGCTTGGGGTCTGCGTTGTAGACCCCGTCCACCCCGCCGTGCGTGCCCTTCAGGAGCACATGCGCCTCGATCTCCGCGGCCCGCAAGGCGGCCGAGGTGTCGGTCGTGAAGAAGGGGTTCCCCATCCCCGCGGCGAACACCACCACCCGGTCCTTCTGCAGGTGACGGATGGCCCGCCGGCGGATATAGGGCTCGGCGACCTCGGCCATGTGCACGGCGGTCATCACCCGGGTGTCCTGCCCGTGGTGCTCGAGCGCGTCCTGAAGCGCCAGGGCGTTGATGACGGTCCCGAGCATCCCCATCGTGTCGGAGGTGGCGCGGTCCATTCCCGCTCCCGCACCGGTGGTCCCCCGCCAGATGTTCCCGCCGCCGACCATCACGGCCAGCTGGAGGTCGAGCTCTTCGCGGGCTCGGGCCATCTCTCCGGCCAGGCGCTCCACCGTGACGGCGTCGATGGTCTCGTCGGAGGCCGTCGATGCCAGGGCCTCCCCGGACATCTTGAGCACGACTCGCCTCGGCTCACCCACGGGGGAACCCCTCCCTTGTCACCGTCACCGTGGGGACGGATCTCAGGAGCCTACGACAACCTGGGCGAACCGAACGACCTCTGCGGGGCCCAGCAGCGCAGCGACGGTCTGCTTGTCGTCCTTGGCATAGGGCTGGTCGAGCAGGACCCGCTCCCGGTACCAACCGTTCATCCGGCCTTCGACGATCTTGGGCAGCGCGGCCTCGGGCTTGCCCTCGCTGCGGCTGATGGCCTCGACGGTGGCGCGCTCGTCGGCCACCTCGGACTCGGGCACGTCCTCGCGCCGCAGGTAGGTCGGCCGGGCGAAGGCGATGTGCACGGCGATGTCGTGGGCGAGCGTGGGGGTGCCACCCCGGAGCACGACGCCGACGGCATTGACGCCGCGGCCGGCCTGCTGGTGCAGGTACGTGTCGATGACCTCGCCCTCGCCGGCCTCGAGCCGGACGACCCGGCCGACCGAGATGTTCTCCTTCAGGGTGGTGGCGAGCCGGGCGACCTCGTCGGCCAGACCCTCCACCGCCTCTTCGCCCTTTGCCGCGACCACCTCGGCGAGCTCGTCGGCAAGGGACACGAAGGCGTCCGCCTTGGCGACGAAGTCGGTCTCGCACCGCAGCTCGACGATGGCCGCCACCGAGTCGGCCTTCACGACGGCCACCGCGCCCTGGGAGGCCTCGCGCTCGGCCCGCCGGCCCCGGTCGGCAAGGCCCTTCTCGCGCAGCCAGCGCCTGGCGGCGTCCATGTCGCCCCCGTTCTCGTCGAGCGCCCGCTTGGCGTCGAGCATCCCGACGCCGGTGGACTGACGGAGCGCCTGCACGTCCTTGGCCGTGAACCCGGGCATGCTCAGGCCTTTCCCGCGACGGCGGCCGGGGCAGCGTCGGCGGTGGGGGCGGCCGGGGCAGCGTCGCCGGTGGGGGCGGCCGGGGCAGTGTCGGCGGCGGGGGCGGCCGTCGAGGCCGAGGGAGCCGATGCTGCTGCGGCCGCGGGGATCGCCTCCGCGGGCGCGGGTGTTGCCGCGTCGCCGGCAGGAACCGGTGCTACGTGGGCCGCGGGGGCCTCGGGGCGGGGCGGACGGGGGCGCGCCGCGGCAGGCGGTGCAGGAGCCGCGGCCACGGGTGCCGGCCGGTGCTGGGCAATCCAGCGTCCCTCCACCACCGCGTCGGCCATCACCCGGCACAGGAGGGTGCCCGAGCGGATGGCGTCGTCGTTGCCCGGGATCACGTAGGTGATCACGTCGGGGTCGCAGTTGGTGTCGACCACGGCCACCACCGGCAGGCCCAGCTTCCGGGCCTCGGTCACCGCGATGTGCTCCTTCTTCGTGTCGATGACGAAGATGGCGTCGGGCAGGCGGTCGAGACGGCTGATGCCGCCGAGGTTGCGGCCCAGCTTCTCGAGCTCGCGCACGTGGCGCAGGGCCTCCTTCTTCGGCATGGCGTCGAAGTCCCCGGCCGCCTGCATGGCCCGGAGCTCCTGCATCCGCTTGACCCGGCCCGACACCGTCGAGAAGTTGGTGAGCATGCCGCCGAGCCAGCGCTGGTTGACATACGGCATCCCGCAGGCGTCGGCGAATTCGGCCACCGGCCCCTGCGTCTGCTTCTTCGTCCCCACGAAGAGGAGGTTCCCGCCGCCGGCGACCAGCTCGCGCACGTAGCTGTAGGCAGTGTCGATCCCGTCGAGCGTCTTCTTCAGGTCGATCAGGTAGATCCCGTTGCGCTCGCCCAGGATGTACCTGCGCATCTTCGGGTTCCACCGGCGCGTCTGGTGGCCGAAATGGACTCCGGCTCCCAGCAGCTGCCGCATCGAGACGACGGCCATACTTGTTGTTCCTTCCAGTCGGTTGCCCTACCCCGTGCGCAGCACCTCGCGGAGGAGGCGACCGTGGAACGCGCTCGGGTGCGTGCTTCTAGCTGAGTCGCCCTACCGGACGGCAGGGCTCTACGAGAGTAGTCGCTCCACGGCCGGGCGGCCACCGGACGGGCCACCGGGAACCGGCCTCGCCGTCAGGCCCGCGGGTGCGTGCCGCCGTACACCTTCGCCAGGCGGTCCTTGCTCACATGGGTGTAGATCTGGGTGGTCTGGAGGCTGGCATGGCCCAGCAGCTCCTGCACCACCCGCAGGTCGGCGCCGCCGTCGAGCAGGTGGGTGGCGAAGGTGTGCCGGAGGGCGTGGGGGTGGATCGGGACGGGCGAACGCCGGTCCAGCAGGCGGCGGACATCGCGCGGGCCGAGCCGTCCGCCGCGGCGGTTGACAAACAGGGCGTCCGCCGGGGTCTGCGCCGTGGCCAGCTGCGGGCGACCACGGCCGAGCCAGACCGTCACGGCGTCGGACGCGGGCCGGCTCATGGGCACCCGGCGCTGCTTGGAGCCTTTGCCCCACACCGTGACGGTCCCCCCGCCAGGGTCGATGTCGGAGGGGGTGAGGCC
>DATKRB010000013.1:0-35130 GCA_035532415.1 Acidimicrobiales bacterium
CACTTCGCTCTCACCATGGCGGCGACCACCGGTGCGACCACCAAGGAGATCATGCGACGGGCGGGCCATTCGTCGCCCGCCGCCGCCCTGCGCTACCAGCACGCTACCGAGGACCGCGACCGGGCCATCGCGGAGGCCCTCGGCAAGCTCGCCCGTGGCGACGTCGTGGCGCTGTCGGACGCGAAGAGACGGAACGCTTCGCGCCCGCAGCGCGCCCGGCGTCTCCGGGGTGGAGAGTCACACCCCCTCTGCCCAGGGAAGAGCTCCGGGGGAGAGACTCGAACTCTCAACCTAGCGGTTAACAGCCGCTTGCTCTGCCATTGAGCTACCCCGGAAAGGCCGACGATCGGCCGGCACGACGATAGCAGCAGGCCCGACGGGGTCAGGCCTCCTCGAGATAGTCCCTCAGGAGATAGGCGGCGTCGGGACGGCGGAGCTTGGCCAGGGTCTTCGACTCGATCTGGCGGACCCGCTCGCGGGTCACCCCGAACTCCTTGCCGACCTCCTCGAGCGTGCGGATCTTCCCGTCGTCGAGGCCGAAGCGGAGCCGCACCACATCCTGCTCGCGGGGCGACAGGTGTGCGAGCGCCTCCTTCACCGCCTGATCGAGCATGGCCCGGGTGGCGGCGTCGTCGGGCACCACGGCACCCCGGTCCTCGATCAGGTCGGAGAGGCTGAAATCGTCCTCCTCCCCCACCGGCTGCTCGAGGGAGATCGTGTCCTGATTGATCCGCTGGATCTCCCGGACGCGTTCGATCGGGAACTCCACCCGGCCGGCCACCTCCTCGGCGGTGGGCTCGCGGCCGAGCTCCTGGAGGAGCTGGCGTTGGGCCCACACCACCTTGTTGATGGTCTCCACCATGTGCACCGGTATCCGGATGGTCCTGGCCTGGTCGGCGATGGCCCTCGTGATCGCCTGCCTGATCCACCACGTGGCGTAGGTCGAGAACTTGAACCCCTTCGTGTAGTCGAACTTGTCGACGGCGCGCATCAGCCCGAGGTTGCCCTCTTGGATGAGGTCGAGAAAGGCGAGGCCCCGGTTCCGGTACCGCTTGGCGATGGACACGACCAACCGGAGATTGGCCTCGATGAGGACCTCCTTCGCCTGCTGCCCCTTGCGAACGAGCCGCCGGCCGCCGAGCTCGTCCTGGGATCCCAACAGGTCGGAGGCGGGGCCACCCTCGGCGAGGGCCAGGGCGTTGGCCGCGAGGCGGGCCGCCGCCTCGTTGCCCTGCTCGATCCGTCGCGCCATCTCCACCTCGAGCTCCGCGCTCAGTAGGGCGACCTTCCCGATCTCCTTCAGGTAGGTGTGGATCGGGTCCTCCGAGCTCCCCCCGAAGTAGTCGGACCCGGCGGACTGCGCCTTGGATCGGGCCCGTGCGGCAGCGGCTGCCGACCTGTCCGATCTTGCCGCCTTGTCGCCGTCCGACCTCGCTCGGTCCGCCTCTGCCGTGTCCTCCGGCTTGTCCGGGCGGGTCCCGGGCGCCCTGCGGGGCGACCGGCCCTTCACCGGTGCAGCCGTAGCCGTGGACTTCCCGGGCGTCCCCCGGGCACCCGACGGGGAGGCCGGGGAGGGGACGTCGTCGACCCCCGGTCGCTCCAGGACGTCGTCGACCCCCGGTCGCACCAGGACGTCGTCGACCAGCACGATGCCTTCGTTGCGCACGGTGGTGAGGAGCGCCTCGAGGGCGTCGGGGGTGAGCTCCACGGCATGCAGTGCCTCCACCAGCTCACCCTGTGTCAGGCTCCCGCGCTGGCGACCGACCGCCAGCAGCTCCGCCAACTCGGTCGAGCGGAGGGGATCGGGCAGGTCGTCGGCCGACCCGAGCGGGACGACAGGAGCGTTCAGGGCCACACCGGACGGCAGGACCTCGGTACCCTCTGGACGCCTTGGAGTCCGCCCGGTCATCGATCCTCCTGCCCCCTGGTGTTGAGCCACGCTAGCAACCGACCGGCCGACTCGCGGCACGTGGCCGGGTCGTCCAGCTCCTCGAGCCACCGCTTCACCTGAACCGTGAGGTTCGCCGCTCCGGCCAGATCGAGCGGGTTCGTCCTCGCCTCCGCCTGCACCAGGCCCAGGGCCCGGCGGGTGGCCCCCCTCACCAACTGGGCCACCACGGCGTCGACCGGGTCCCCGAGCACCCCGTCGGGGACCACCGGCTCCTCCACGGTCACCCGGCGGAGCAGGTCTGCCACCTCGGGTGCCGAGCCCTCGATCGCCTCGCGCAGGCTCTCGGACTCGCTGAGCGCCCGGAACGCCCGCCGGTGCACCTCGTCGGCGAAGAGCGACTCGTCGAGCCGGTCGGCGATCGACTCGGGCCGGTGGACGGCGAAGCGGAGCGCCTCGAGCGCGGGCCGGTCGGTCGTCCCCGGCGCGGCCCCTGCGGGCCGGGTCCGGGCGCCGGGCACCCGTGGCGCCGTGCCGGTCGGCCGGTCTCCGTCGTGTCCGTCCCCCTGGTCCGTGGGGTTCCTCCCCTCGCCCCGGTCGGCGCGGGGGGACGGCCCGGCGCTGCGGGCTTCACCGGGAACCGGGCGTCGCCGGGCCTCGTCGAGCCTCTCGCGGACCCGAGCCGGCTCGAGCCGGCACCGGTCCGCCACCTGCATGGCGTACTGGTCCCGGACCAGGTCGTCAGGATGTTCGGCGACGGCGCGCAGTGCGGCGTCGGCCGCGTGCGCCCGACCCTCGGCCGTCGTGAGGTCCGCGTTCTCCCACACGCGGTCCACCCGGAACTGCAGGAACGGCCTCGCCTCCTTCACCGCCCGCCCGAGCGCGTCGGGGTCGGTCCTGGCCAGGTCCCCGGGGTCGGTGCCGGGCGGGAGCGCGGCCACCGCGACGTCGACCTCGTGACGGCGCTCCCATTCGTAGACGCGTGAGACGGCGGCCTGCCCGGCGCTGTCGGCGTCGTAGGCCAGGACGATGCGGCGGCCGAAGTTGCGGAGAAGGGTGAAGTGCTCCTCGGCCAGCGCGGTCCCGCACGTGGCCACCGCGCGCGGCACCCCGGCCTGAAAGAAGCCGATCACGTCCGTGTAGCCCTCGCACACGACGACCTCGCCGGTCGCCACCACGTCGTGCTTGGCCCAGTTGAGCGCGTAGAGGGTCCGTCGCTTGGAGTAGATGGCCGTCTCCTGGGAGTTCTTGTACTTGGGCTCGGGGCTGCGATCCCCGCCCGGCCCGCCGGCGGGCCGGCCCGGGAGGATGCGCCCTCCGAGGGCCACCGGGCGCCCGGAGGGGTCACAGATCGGGAAGATCACCCGGGCCCGGAAGGCGTCCTGGTGGCGTCCCCGGCGGTTGACGAACCCCAGGCCCGAGTCGGTCAGCACCCGTTCGCTCAATCCGAGCTGCCTGCTGAGGGCGTCCCAGTCGTCGGGCGCCCAACCCAGCCGGAACCGCCGGACGACCCCTCCGTCGTACCCGCGCGAGCGCAGGTAGTCCCGGGCCGGGCCCGCGTCGGAGGCCGCGAGCAGCCGCTGGTGGTACCAATCGACGGCCCGCTCCATGGCGGCGAGGAGCTCCGTCCGACGCTTCCGGTCGGGTCCTCCCGTGTCCTCGTGGAGCGTGACCCCTCCCCGGTCGGCGAGGAACCGGACGGCATCGACGAAATCGACGTGCTCGACCGCCCGGACGAAGCTGATGGCGTCACCGGACGCCTGGCACCCGAAGCAGTAGTAGAAGCCCTCCTCGGCGTTGACGCTGAACGAGGGCGTCTTCTCGGCGTGAAACGGGCAGAGCCCCACCCAGCGGCGACCCTGGCGCTTGAGCGCCGAATGCTCGCCGATCAGAGCGACGATGTCGGTCGCCGCACGGACCTGCGCCACCTCCTCGTCGGGAATGGCCATCGGCGGCTCCGGGTCCTCGGCGCTCGGGCGGGACGGCTCAGGGCCGCCGGGCGGCGACCTTCGTGCCCGGCGAGCCCGTGCCCGCCGTCGCCTCGCCGGCGGCCGCCTCGGCCTTCGTGCCCGGCTCGCCCGCGGCCGGGCCCCGGTGGTCGCCCGCCGCGAGGACGGCCTGGGCGGCCGCCAGCCGAGCCACCGGCACCCGGAACGGCGAGCAGCTCACGTAGTCGAGACCGGCCCCGTAAAAGGTGGCGATCGACTCGGGGTCGCCCCCGTGCTCGCCGCAGACCCCGATCTTGAGGCCGGGCCGGGTGGCCCGCCCGCGCTGGACCCCGAGGCGGACGAGCTCGCCCACCCCGTCGGGGTCCACCACCTCGAACGGGTTGCGGGGCAGGAGGCCGAGCTCGAGGTAGGCGGACATCATCCGGCCCTCGACGTCGTCGCGGCTGAAGCCGAAGGTCATCTGCGTCAGGTCGTTGGTGCCGAACGAGAAGAAGTCCGCCGCCTCGGCGATCTCGCCGGCGCGCAACGCGGCACGGGGCGTCTCGATCATCGTGCCGATGGTCACGTCGAGCGATCCGGACCGCCGACCGGCACCGTCTCCGGCGGCACCGTCTCGGCCGGCACCGTCTCCGGGGGTCGCGAGGGTCTCGGCCACCGCTCCTTCCACCCAGCCTCGGGCCAGCGCCAGCTCCTCGCGGCTGACGGTCAGAGGGATCATGATCTCGACGACCGGGTGGCCGCCGTCGGCCACCCGCTGACGGGCGGCCTCCATCAGGGCCCGGACCTGCATCGCGTAGAGCCCGGGCTTGAGCACGCCCAGCCGGACCCCCCGGGTCCCGAGCATGGGGTTGGCCTCCTGCCAGGTGAGCGCCGCGTCGTAGAGCCGCCGTTCCTCGGCACTGAGCCCGACCGTGGCCTCCTTCACCGCCAGCTCGTGGGTGGAGGGGAGGAACTCGTGGAGCGGGGGGTCGAGCAGCCGAACGGTGACGGGCAGGCCGTCCATCGCCTCCAAGATGGCGAGGAAGTCCTCGCGCTGAACGGCACGCAGCTCCTCGAGAGCCGCCGACTCCTCGGCCGGCGAGCCGGCCAGGATCATCCGCCGGACCACCGGCAGGCGGTCCTCGCCGAGGAACATGTGCTCGGTCCGGCACAGGCCGATCCCCTCGGCCCCCAGGGACCGGGCGTTCGCGGCGTCCTCGCCGTTGTCGGCGTTGGCCCTGACCCCCAGGTGGCCGGCCCGGATCTCGTCCGCCCACGCCAGCACCTCGACGAACTCGGGCGGCGGATCCGCCGCGGTCAGGGGCACCTGACCGACGACCACCTGGCCGGTCCCGCCGTCGAGGGAGATCCAGTCGCCCTCGGCCACGGTCACCTGGCCCACGCTGAAGGCTCGCCCGTCGATCCGGACCGCCTCGGCCCCGACCACCGCCGGCTTCCCCCAGCCGCGGGCCACCACCGCCGCATGGCTCACCAGCCCGCCCCGGGCGGTGAGGATCCCCTCGGCGGCGAGCATGCCGTGCACGTCCTCGGGCGAGGTCTCGCTCCGGACCAGGACGACCTGCTCGCCTCGTCCCGCCGCCGCCGCCGCCGCGTCGGCGGTGAAGTACACCCGTCCCACGGCGGCCCCCGGGGAGGCGCCCAGTCCCTTGGTCAGGACCTCTGCCGGCGTGCCGGCGAACTGGGGGTGCAGCACCGAGTCGAGATGGTCCTCGGAGATCCGCTCCACCGCCTCCGCCCTGGTCACCCCCAGCTCGGGCTCGCCGACCATGTCGACGGCCATCCTGAGCGCCGCCCGGCCCGTTCGCTTGCCCACCCGGGTCTGGAGCATCCACAGCTTGCCCTGCTCGATCGTGAACTCCGTGTCGCACATGTCGCGGTAGTGCCGCTCGAGCCGGGCGAAGATCCCGAGGAGCTCGTCGTGCACAGCGGGGAACGCCTTCTTCAGGGCGGAGAGCGGCTCGGTGTTGCGGATGCCGGCCACCACGTCCTCGCCCTGGGCGTTCACGAGAAAGTCGCCGTACTCCCCCCTGGCGCCGGTCGCCGGGTCCCGGGTGAACCCCACCCCGGTCCCGGACTGGTCGTCGCGGTTGCCGAAGACCATGGCCTGCACGTTGACCGCGGTGCCGAGGTCGTGCGAGATGCGCTCGCGGTTCCGGTAGGCGACGGCCCTCGGGCCACCCCAGCTGCGAAAGACCGCCTCGATGGCCCCGCGCAGCTGGTCGCCCGGATCCTGGGGGAAGGGCTGACCGGTGTGGCGCTCGACGACCTGCTTGTAGGAGCCCACGAGGTAGCGCAGCAGCTCGGTCGGCACGCTGGCGTCCGACGTCGTGCCCGCCAGCTCCTTGGCCGCGTCGAAGAGCTTGTCGAACTCCTCGCCGGGGACGTCCAGCACGATCCGCCCGTACATCGAGACGAAGCGCCGGTAGGAGTCGAAGGCGAAGCGCTCGTCGCCGGTCTGGCGGGCCAGGCCCTCCACCGAGCGGTCGTTGAGCCCGAGGTTGAGGACGGTGTCCATCATGCCGGGCATCGAGAACTTCGCACCCGAGCGCACCGAGACGAGCAGCGGATCGGCGGGATCGCCGACCGCCTTGCCCATCGCCTGCTCGAGCCCGGCCCGCGCCCGGTCGACCTCGCCGCTCAGCCCGTCGGGCCACCCCGAGCCCATGTACGCCCGGCACGCGTCGGTGGAGATCGTGAAGCCCGGGGGCACCGGCAGTCCGAGCACCGACGTCATCTCGGCCAGGTTGGCACCCTTGCCGCCCAACAGGTCCTTCAGCTGCATCGGGGGCTGGGCGTGTGCGTGGTCGAAGTCGAAAACGTAGGGCATCGGGCCTCCTCGCCCCTCGGAGCGGGTCGCGAGAGGCCCACACTACCGGCCCGTGGTCCGGCCACCCTCTGCCCGGACTGCGGTGTTCGGACTGCGGCGTTCGGACTGCGGCGTTCGGAGCCCGGCTCCGGCCCACTAGGTTTCGTGAATGCCAGAACGAGTCGCCGTCGCGGCGTACGACCTCGTGAAGGTCTTCCACTCCAAGCCCGAGGTGCGAGCGCTCGACGGCGTGTCGCTCGAGGTCGCCACCGGCACCGTGCTCGGGCTGCTCGGTCCCAACGGCGCCGGCAAGACGACCGTGGTGCGTATCCTCTCCACCATCCTCGCCCCCGACAGCGGGCACGCGGCCGTGCTCGGCCACGACGTGGTGCGCGAGGCCGACACCGTGCGCCGGCTGATCGGATTGGCCGGCCAGTACGCCACGGTGGACGAGAACCTCACCGGTTCGGAGAACCTGCGCATGGTGGGCCGGCTCACCCACATGGCGAAGAAGGAGGTGCTGACCCGGGCGCCCGAGCTGCTCGAGCAGTTCGGCCTCGACGACGCCGCCGATCGGCCGCTCAAGACGTACTCGGGCGGCATGCGCCGCCGCCTCGACCTGGCGGCCGCGCTCATGAGCAGGCCCCCCGTGCTCTTCCTCGACGAGCCCACCACCGGCCTCGACCCCCAGAGCCGCCACGATCTCTGGAGGGTGATAGAGGAGCTGGTGCGAGCCCGCACGACCGTGCTGCTCACCACCCAGTACCTCGAGGAAGCGGACCGGCTCGCCGACCGGGTGGTCGTGGTCGACCACGGCCGGGTGATCGCCGAGGGCACCCCCCCCGAGCTGAAGGCCGACCTCGGCACCACGGTGATCGAGCTGACCCTGCCGGACACCGTGACGGCGACCCGGGCGGCGGTACTGTTGCACGCGGACGGCGCCAAGGTCCCGGTGCTCGACGGGTCGATCGTGAAGCTGACGGTGGAGAACGGCCCGAAGGTGGCCGCCGAAGCGCTGCGCGCCCTCGACCAGAACGGGCTCACCGTGGCCGGTCTGGCGTTGCGCGAGCCGAGCCTCGACGACGTGTTCCTCAGTCTGACCGGGCACCGGGCCGAGATCGAGGCCGAAGCGGGGGACGGGGACGGCGGGCGTCACGCCGAAGAGCGCTCCGATCGAGGGCCGTCGGGCGCCGCGCCGGAGGAGAGGGGACGACCATGACGACCACCACCCTCACCCCCGACACCGGCGCCGAGGGCGTCGCGGGCGCGGCATCCCTGGGCCGGTTGCGATGGGCGGTCGCCGACTCGTTGACGATGACCTGGCGGAACCTGATCAACTACACCCGGATCCCCGACGCCATCTTCTTCTCGAGCGTGCAGCCGGTCATGTTCGTCCTCCTGTTCCGCTACGTCTTCGGCGGCGCCATCCACATTCCGGGCACCAGCTATGTCAACTACCTGATCGCCGGCGTGTACGTGCAGACCGTGATGTTCGGTTCGGTGAGCACGAGCGTCGGCCTGGCCGAGGACCTCCACAAGGGGCTGATCGAGCGGTTCCGGGCCCTTCCCATGGCCCGCTCGGCGGTGCTGGCCGGCCGGACCGCTGCCGACTCGGTCCGCAACGTCGGCGTCCTGACCCTGATCACCGTCGTCGGCTACCTGGTCGGCTTCCGGGTGGAGACGAACCTGGGCCACTTCCTTCTCGGGTTCCTGCTGGTGCTCTTCTTCGCCTACTCCATGAGCTGGGGCTTCGCCATCATCGGGCTGTCGGTGTCGAACAGCGAGACCGCCCAGCTGGCGGCCTTCCCCGTGCTGCTCCCGCTGACCTTCGCCTCCTCGGCCTTCGTGCCGGTGGCCGCGATGCCGGGCTGGTTGCAGGCATTCGCCGTCAACCAACCGGTCAGTCAGGTGATCGACGCCACCCGCCAGCTCATGCTGGGCCCTTCCCCCCTTTGGTCGGCTTCGAACGTCTGGGTGGCGCTGGCCTGGTCCGTCGGGTTCCTGGTCGTGCTCGCCCCGCTGGCCGTCCTGCGCTACCGCCGGGCCGCCTGACCGCCCGGGGCCGTCACTCCTCGCCGGTCCGGGAGCGCAGCTCGGCCAGCAGGGCGTCCACCGGCACTCGCCGCTGCTCCGTCGTGTCGCGGTCGCGCACGGTGACCGACCGATCGTCGAGCGAGTCGAAGTCGACGGTGACGCACCACGGGGTGCCGATCTCGTCCTGGCGGCGGTAGCGGCGGCCGATGGACTGCGTGGTGTCGTAGTCGCACATGAAGTGGGGCTGCAACCTGGCGAGCACGTCACGGGCGAACGGCGCGAGCTCCTCCTTCTTCGACAGGGGCAGCACCGCGACCTGCATCGGCGCCATCCGCCAGTGGAGGCGCAGCACCGTGCGCGCTTCGCCGCCGATCTCGTCCTCGTGATAGGCGCCCAGGAGGAAGGCCATCATCGCCCGGGTGGCCCCGGCCGCCGGCTCGATCACGTAGGGCGAGTAACGCTCGCCGGAGGCCTGGTCGAAGTACTCGAGCCGGGCCCCCGACGCTGCACTGTGGGCCCGCAGGTCGAAGTCGGTCCGTTGGGCGATCCCCTCCAGCTCGTCCCAACCCCACGGGAACAGGAACTCGACGTCGGCCGTCCCGGTCGAGTAGTGGGAGAGCTCCTCGGCGCCGTGATGGCGGAGCCGCAGCCGATCGGCCGGGATGCCGAGGTCGATGTACCACCGGTACCGCTCGTCGAGCCAGTAATCGAACCACCGCCCGCTGTCGGCGGGGGGCACGAAGTACTCCATCTCCATCTGCTCGAACTCACGGGTGCGGAAGACGAAATTCTGAGGGGTGATCTCGTTCCGGAACGACTTGCCGACCTGCGCGATGCCGAACGGCGGCTTCTTGCGGGTGGTGTTGAGGACGTTGGCGAAGTTGACGAACATGCCCTGGGCCGTCTCGGGGCGAAGGTAGGCGACGGTGCCCTCGTCCTCCACCGGCCCTGCATGGGTCTTGAACATGAGGTTGAAGGCCCGGGCGTCGGTGAGGTCGGTCGAACCGCAATTCGGGCAGACCCCGTCGATCTTGTCGGCGCGCCACCGCTCGTGGCAGCTGCGACAGTCGACGAGCGGGTCGGTGAAGTTCGCCAGGTGGCCCGAGGCCTCCCAGACCGCCGGAGGGGAAAGGATCGCCGCGTCCAGCCCGACCACGTCGTCGCGGAGCTGCACCATCGACCGCCACCAGGCGTTCTTCACGTTGCGCAGCATGTTCACCCCGAGCGGGCCGTAGTCGTAGGTGGAGCGGAAGCCGCCGTATATCTCCGCCGACGGGAAGATGAACCCCCGGCGCTTGCAGAGGTTGACGACTCTCTCCATCAGGTCGTCCGGCACCTCCGGCGCGCCGGGGTCCACGGTCGGAGTCTCGGGGGTCATGGCGGCAGGATACCGGCCGGCACCGGCATCTCCCCGCTGCCCTCCCCTGCCCGGGGCTCCCCCGCCGCTCCCGGTCCCGCGACCAGCCGGGCGGTCAGCGCGTTGGCCAGCAACCGCCCGCGCACCGTGAGGACGGCCCGGCCCCGGCGCCGTACGACCAGGCCCTCGAGCTCGGGCGCGTCGGGAAGCGCCTCCTCGGGCACGCCCGACGGCGTCCGCAGGGCCAGGGCGAGCGCCTCGAACCGGCGCTGCTCCCCGGACAGCACCTCCTCCCCGGCCACCGGCGAGCGGCCCGACGACATTGCTGCCACGTACCGCTCGGGGGTGCGGACGTTCCACCAGCGCCGCCCCGCCCGGTGCGAGTGGGCGGCCGAGCCGACGCCCAGGTAGTCGCCCTGGCGCCAGTAGAGGCGATTGTGCCGGCAGCCGTGCCCCGGCCTGGCCCAGTTGGAGACCTCCTCCCAGCGGTAGCCGGCCGCCGCCAGGCGCTCGTCGGCCCGCTCGTAGCGATCGGCCAGCACGTCGTCGTCGGGATGTCGCCCCGCGTCCGCGGCCAGGGGTGTACCCGGCTCGACGGTCAGGGCGTACGCGCTCACGTGCGGCGGTGGCTCGCTTCCCCCGAGAACGTCGGTGAGGGTGGCGTCCCAGTCGGCGTCGGTCTCCCCCGCCCCGCCGAAGATCAGGTCGACGTTGTAGGACCCGAAGCCGGCCTCGGACACGTTCGACAGGGCACGGGCGACCAGGTCGCGGTCGTGCACCCGCCCGAGGCCCGACAGCACGTGCCGGCGCGTCGACTGCACGCCGAAGGACATCCGGTCGACCCCGGCCCGGTGGTAGGTGGTCAGCCGGTCGAGGTCGGCGTCCTCGGGGTTGCACTCCACCGTGACCTCGGCGCCCGGGGCCCGGGGAACCGCGTCGAGCAGCCGGCACAGCTCGTCGGCGGGCAACCGCGACGGCGTCCCGCCCCCGAAGAACACGCTCGAGGCGGGGGCGAGCCCCTCCTCGCGGGCGGCGGCGAGCTGGGCGATGCAGGCGTCGACGTAGCGGCCCATCAGGTGGTCGCGGTCGGTGTACGTGGCGAAGGCGCAATAGTCGCAGCGGCGCGAGCAGAACGGGACGTGAACGTAAACGCCGAAGGGGGAAGCCATCGGGGCCCTCAGATGCCGGCGACCGAACGCACGCTGCGCAACCGCCGGTCGAGGTGGGCCTCCATGGCCTCGGTGGCCAGCTCGGCCACCTCCGGGCCCCCGGGCGGGGGGGGACCGTTCAGCACCGCGCCGAGGGACCCCCCGAGGATCCGCCGCATGAGCCCGAGGGCATCGGGCGACATGGGGCGGCCCCTCCGGCATCGCCGGCACAGGGCTCCGCCCTCGAGCAGGTCGAAGGCCACGAGGTCGACCGAACCCTCGGGCTCGCCGCAGGAGGCGCAGCCATCAAGGACCGGTCCGGCGCCCTCGAGCACCAGCGCCTTCAGGAAGAAGGCGGGCGCCAGCAGCGTGGGGTCCCTTGCCGTGTCCGCCAGCGCCCGCAGGGCACCGACCACCATCTCGTACAGGGGGCGGTCCGTGTGGCGCTCCTGGGCCAGGTGGTCGGCGACCTCGAGGATCGACAGGCCCTTCCCCATCCGGCCGAGGTCCTCGCGCACCACCCGGAACATGTCGATCACCTCTGCCTGGTCGACCACGTCGAGGTCGCTCCGGCCCTGCCAGAGCTGCAGGGCCACGTGGCTGAGCGGCTCGAGCCGGGCGCCGAACTTGGAGCCGGTCCGCCGGACACCCTTGGCGACCGCCCGGACCTTCCCGTGCTGCTGGGTGAGCAGGACGACGATCCGGTCGGCTTCGCCCAGGCGGTAGGTGCGCAGCACGACGCCCTGATCGCGGACCAGGCTCACCGGACGTCGCCCTCGGGTGCCGGGTCGTCCCGGCGCGCCGGTCCGTCGCCCGGCGCCGGTTCCTCGCCCGGCGCCGGTTCCTCGGTCTCGGCCGGGCCTCCCGGCAACGCCGTGGGCGCCGCGTGGGGCACGGTCCGCCCGCTGAGCCAGTTGCCCCCGCCGACCAGGACGACGAGGGCGGCACCGGTGACCAGGACCACGGCCAGCGCCGTGAGCCCGGTCGCGGCCAGCCAGCACAGAAGGCCGAGCACCACCACCCCGGCGCCGATCGTCAGCTTGGAGACGATCACTTGACGACCCCCCCGTACCGGCGATGGCGGTGCTGGTACTCGAGCACCGCCTCGTACAGATGGCGGGGGCGGAAGTCGGGCCAGAGCACGTCGGGGAACACCAGCTCGCTGTAGGCGATCTCCCACAGGAGGAAGTTCGAGACCCTGTACTCGCCGGACGTCCTGATGACGAGATCGGGGTCGGGCATGTCGGGAAAGTAGAGATGCCGGCGGATGGCCCGCTCGTCGACCCGCTCGGCGGGGATGCCTTCGGCCACCAGGGCGCGAACGGCGTCGACGATCTCGGCCCGCCCCCCGTAGTTGAAGGCCAGCGTGAGCGTCATCCGCCGGTTCCGCCTGGTCAGCTCGACCGCTTCGTCCATGCGGTGGAGCACCCGCCGCGGGATACGCCAGTCGCGCCGGCCCGAGAAACGGATCCGGACCCCCTTGTCGTTCAGCTCGTCCCGCCGGCGGGACAGCAGCGATTCGTTGAACCCCATCAGGAACCTGACCTCGTCGGGCGGCCGGCGCCAGTTCTCGGTGGAGAACGCGTACATGGTCAGCCACCGGACCCCGATCTCGAGCCCGGCGTCGACGACGTCCATCATCGCTCCCTCGCCGGCCACATGGCCCTCGGTCCTCGGCAACCCCCGTTGACCGGCCCAGCGTCCGTTGCCGTCCATGACGCACCCGACGTGGACCGGGACACGGTCCCGGTCGAGCTCCTCGGGGACCGCGTCGACCTCCTCGGCCCGCTTCCCTCCCGCCGCGCCGTCCGTGGCCGCGCCGGAACCACGGATCCCGGCAACGGCGTCGGGGAGAGGGACACCCGGGCCAGGGCCGCCCGCCTGGCGCCTCGTCCGGGATCCTCGCTGCGCAGGACGGGCCACCAGCCGAAGCTACCGCTACCGCGGCCCTCCGGGGTCCGGCCCCGGCCCGGCGCGCCGGGCCGTTCCCGTCGCCGGGGCATGATCGGGGCGTGCAGCCGCCCGCGGATCCGACCGGTGACCCCCGGACGGCCGGGGCCCCGCGGACGGTGGCCCGGCCTCGCCCGGACCCCGAGGACACCGCGGCGGCCGAGCTCGAGCGCGTCACCGGTGGGCTCCCCTCGGGTGAGGTCCGAACCGAGCAGCTCCAGATGGCCCGTGCGGTGGCCCGGGCCATCGACACCGGGCGCCACCTGGTGGTTCAGGCGGGCACCGGCACGGGAAAATCCCTTGCCTACCTGGTACCGGCCGTCGTCTCGGGGCGCAAGGTGGTGGTGGCGACGGCGACCAAGGCGCTGCAGGACCAGCTGGCGGACAAGGACCTGCCGGCGGTGGCCGAGGGGCTGTCGAGACCGCTCTCCTTCGCCGTGCTCAAGGGCCGCAACAACTACCTGTGCCGCCAACGGGCCGGCGAGGTCGCCGACGCCGGCTATCAGGCCTCGCTGGTCGACGACGGGTCCGCGAGCGAGGAAGTGCCCGCCCCGGGCACGGGGTCCGACCCGGCCCCCCAGCCCGAGCGGCTGGCCGACCAGGTGCGCGAGCTCCTCCGGTGGGCCGAGGAGACGGCGACAGGTGACCGGGCCCACCTGGCGTTCGAGCCCCACCCGCGCGCCTGGGCGATGGTGAGCGTGGGTCCGAGGGAGTGCCCCGGCGCGTTCCGCTGCCCCTCGGGGAACCGGTGCTTCGCCGAGGACGCCCGGGCCGCGGCCGCGGCGGCGGACGTCGTCGTGGTCAACACGCACCTCTACGGGTCCCACCTGGCGAGCGGGGGTGCCGTCCTCCCCCCCCACGACGTCCTCGTCCTCGACGAGGCCCACGAGGTGGAGGAGGTCATGACCGCCAGCCTCGGCGTCGAGCTCGCGCCGGGGCGGTTCCGGGCGCTCGCCGCCCTGGCCCGGCCCTTCGCTCGCGGCGAGCAGGCGGCCCGGGCGCTCGAGCAGGTGCTCGACGTCGCCGACCGGTTGAACGACCGGTTGGCGGACCGGACCGGGGAGCGGGTGCTCCGCCCGGCCCGGTCCGGCATCGGGGTGCCCGGCGAGGGGCCCGCCGGAACCCGCGGTCGGCTCGGCGCGGCCGACGTGCAGCCGGCCGATGAGCCGGCCGGGCGTGAGCGCGGGTTGGATCCATTCCCGGCGTCACCGTCGACACCGTCGCCACCGTCGCCACCGTCGACACCGTCGGAACCGGGTTCGGGGTCGGCGTCCGACCAGGAGCTGTCGGAGCTGCTCTCCCTGGCCGGCACCCGCCTCAACGCCCTGCTCTCACTCCTGCGAGGCAGCGCGGACGACGAGCCCTCGCCACCGGGGTCGGGCGGCGGGCAGGCCGGACGCCGGGCCCGGGCCCTGAGCGCCGGCGGGAACCTCGCCGAGGACCTGGCCCGCCTGGCGGCCCGCACGGTCGACGAGGTGGCCTGGGTCGACGGAACCGCCCGGTCGCCGGTCCTGCGCCTGTCCCCCATCGACGTCGGCCCGCCTCTCGCCGGGATGCTCTGGGGGTCGGTGACCGCGGTCCTGACCAGTGCCACCATCCCCCCGAGGCTGACCGAACGGCTCGGATTGGAGGACTTCGCGGTCGACCAGCTCGACGTGGGCAGCCCTTTCGACTACCGCGACAACGCGCTGCTGTACGTCGCCCGCGACCTCCCCGATCGGCGGAGCCCGGACGCCGTGCCCGCCCTCCACGACGAGCTGGCGGCCCTCATCGAGGCAGCCGGCGGGAGGACCCTCGCCCTGTTCACGAGCCGGCGGGCCACGGACGAGGCCGTCGCCGCCCTCCGACCGCGGCTCCCCTACCGGCTCTGGGCCCAAGGGGAGCTGCCCAAGGGGCGGCTGCTCGCCGAGTTCGCCCGCGACGAGTCATCGTGCCTGTTCGCCACCCTGGGGTTCTGGCAGGGGGTGGACGTTCCGGGCCGCTCCCTGACCCTGGTCACCCTCGACCGCCTCCCGTTCTCCCGTCCCGACGATCCCTTGCTGCAGGCCCGGCGCGAGCGGGTGGGTGAGGCGGCCTTCCGGCTGGTCGACCTGCCCCGGGCGGCCACGCTGCTCGCCCAGGGGGCGGGCCGGCTCATCCGCTCGGCCGGGGACCGCGGCGTGGTCGCCGTCCTCGACCGTCGCCTGGCCACCGCCGGGTACCGAGGCGTGCTGCTCGCCGCCCTGCCACCCATGCGGCGCACCACCGATCGCCGCCGGGCGCAGGACTTCCTGCGACAGATCGCGAGCGAATCAGGACCGGGGCATCTCGGGACACCGCGGGATGCGGCAGGCCCTCAGTAGCCCAGGCGGTCGATCAGGTCCTCGCGTTGCTGCCAGTGCTTCTCCACCCGGACGAAGAGCTCGATGTACGCGCCCGGCGGGAGCTCGGCCCGGACCGCCGTGCCGGCCGCCTTCAACACCTCACCGCCCTTGCCGATGACGATGGCCTTCTGCGATTCGCGCTCGACCACGATCTCGCATCGGATCCGGGGCCACTCCCACTCGGTCACCCGGCAGGCGATCGAGTGCGGCAGCTCGTCGCGGGCGTGGACCAGCAGCTGCTCGCGGACCAGCTCGGCCACCCGGACCGCCTCGGGCAGGTCGGTGACCATGTCCTCGGGATAGAAGGCGGGGCCCTCGGGCAGCCGGGCCACGATGCCGTCCACCAACGCCTGCACCCCGCGCCCGTCCTTGGCCGACAGGGGGAAGTACTCCACATCGGCGGCAACGCCGGCCCGGTCCCCCGCCGCTGCATCGAGAACGTCGACCGCCTCGGCCACCGTCGCCAACCGCTCGAGCACCTGGTCGGGCCGGGCCCGATCGGTCTTGTTCACCACCACCACCATCGAGGGCCGGGGGCCGGCGTCGAGCGATCCGCCGGACCCGGCCACGGCCGGCGGGAGCTGCCGCCGGGCGCTCCGGACCGCCTGCAGGGCCTGGCCGAGCACGCGGCGATCGCCCGGGCCGACGGCCGCGGTCGCGTCGACCAGCACGACCACCACGTCGACATCGTCGAGCGAGCCCGCCGCGGTCTCGTTGAGCCGGTTGCCCAGCGCGGTGCGCGGGCGATGCAGGCCGGGCGTGTCGACGAAGACCACCTGGGCATCGGGCCGGTGCAGCACCCCGCGGATCCGGTGGCGTGTCGTGTTGGGCCGCTGCGAGGTGATCGACACCTTGGTCCCCACCATCATGTTGACGAGCGTGGACTTGCCCACGTTGGGCCGGCCCACCACGCTGACGAAACCCGAACGCACGCTTGCTCAGGCTCCCCGGTCGTCGGTAGGAGGCGACGGGGCGACGGGCGCCGAAGGGGCGATCCTGACTCGCTGGATCCGGCGCCCCTGCACGCGCTGCACGACGAAGCGGAACCCTCCGACCTCGACGGACTCACCCTCACGCGGCACGCGACCGGCCAGGTCGAGCACGAGGCCGCCGACCGTGTCCCAGGCCCCCTGCGGGAGCTCGGCCCCGAGCAGCTCGTCGGCGTCGTCGACCGGCATCCATCCGTTGACCTCGATGCTCCCGTCCGGGTGGCGCTCCACCGAGGGCTCCTCGGCGTCGTACTCGTCGAAGATCTCGCCGATCAGCTCCTCGATCAGGTCCTCGAGGGTGACGAGGCCGGCGGTGCCGCCGTACTCGTCGACCACGATGGAGAGGTGGAATTTCTGGTCCTGCATGTCGCGCAGGAGACCGGTCAGTCGCTTGGTCTCGGGGACGAAGTTCGCCGGTCGCACGTGGTGCCGGAGCTCGTCGGAACCGTGCCCGTCCCGCTCGGCACGCACCAGGTCCTTGGTGTACGCGATGCCGATCACGTCGTCGACGTTGTGCTCGCGGGCCGGAAGGCGGCTGTAACCGGCGGCCAGCGCCGCCTCGAGCCCGGCGGACACCGTCGCCGACGCCTCGAGCGTGACCATGTCGGGCCTGGGCACCATCACCTCGCGAACGACGGTGTCCCCGAACTCGATGACCGAGTGGATGTAGGCCCGCTCCTCGGACTCGATCACCTCGTCCCGGTGCGCCACGTCGGCCATGGCCAGCAGCTCGGACTCCGTGACATAGCCGGACGGGCCGCTCTCCCCCCGATGCCGCCCGATCAACAGGTCGGCCAGCCCGATCAGGACGAACGACACGGCGCGCACCGGCGGGAACCGGACCACGGCGGTCACGATCGGCGCGCTCAGCAGTGCCGCCCGCTCCGGATTGTGCACAGCCCAGTTCTTCGGCAGCGCTTCGAAGAAGACGAAGATCACCGCCACCTCGAAGACCGTCGCGATCAGCACACCGATCGGCCCGAACCAGTGCTCGGCCAGAACACCGACCAGCGTCGCCGACACCAGTTGACAGACGAGCACCAGGAGGAGCACCGGGTTGAGGAACTCCTCGGGATGCTCCACCAGCCGCACGAGCGGGCGGGCGCCCCGTCGGTGGTCGTCGAGCAACGCCTTCGCCTTGGAGCGCGAGGTCCGGACCAGGCTGGTCTCTGCCAGAGCCAGGACCCCGGACACCCCGAGCAGCACCGCGATGGCCGAGATGAGGAGCCAGTCGCCCGGCCGGAATCCCGCGGCGATCATGACGGCTCGGTCGCCGGAGGCGATGACGGCTCGGTCGCCGGGAGGTGGAACCTGCCGAGCAGCTCTCGCTCGAGGCCCTCCATCCGTTCCGCCTCGGCCTCCTCCTCGTGGTCCATGCCCAGCAGATGCAGCAAGCCGTGCACGACCAGCAGGGCCATCTCGTCGGGTTCGGCGGCCCCGTGCTCCACCGCGTTCCGGGCGGCCACCGCCGGGCAGATCACCACGTCGCCCAGGAGGACGAGGGGCTCGTCGCTCGGCTCCGACCCCGGGCCGGTCCCACCGAGGTCCGGGGACCGGCCGCCGGGAACCGGATCGTCCTCGAGCGGGAACGCCAGCACGTCGGTGGGGCCGGAACGGCCGAGGAACTGCTCGTTCAGCTCGGCGATGGCCGCCTCGTCGACGAAGAGCAGCGACACCTCGGCCTCCCCTTTCACCCCCCGCGCCACCAGGACGTCGCGGGCCAGCGCCATCCAGCGGTCGAGGTCGACCGACCGGTCGCGCTGCTCGTCGGCAGCGAAGACGTCCACCGGCACGTCAGCCCGGTTCAGGCTTCGCCGGCGGGCCCGGCTGCGGGCCGCCCGGTGCTGACTGCCCGCCCGCCCGAGGGCTCGGCCTTTTCGTAGGCGTCGATGATGTCCGCGACGATCTTGTGGCGGACCACGTCGCGCCGGGTCAGCTGCACGAACTCGATCCCCTCCACCCCACCGAGCACCGGCTCGAGCCCGACGAGCCCCGAGCGACCACCGGCCACGTCGATCTGGGTCACGTCCCCGGTGACCACGCACTTCGACCCGAACCCGATCCGGGTGAGGAACATCTTCATCTGCTCGGGGGTGGTGTTCTGGGCCTCGTCAAGGATGATGAACGACGAGTTGAGCGTCCGGCCGCGCATGAAGGCGAGCGGCGCGACCTCGATCGTGCCGCGATCGAGCAGCCGCTGGGCGCCCTCGGGCTCGACCAGGTCGTACAGGGCGTCGTACAGAGGCCGGAGGAACGGGTCCACCTTGGCCATCAGATCGCCGGGCAGGAAGCCGAGCCGCTCCCCCGCCTCGACCGCCGGGCGGGTGAGGATGATCCGGTTCACCTGGTGCGTCTGGAGCGCCTGCACCCCGAGCGCGACGGCCAGGTACGACTTGCCGGTACCGGCCGGACCGATCCCGAAGGTGATGGTGTTGGCGGCGATGGCGTCGGTGTAGCGCTTCTGCCCGGCCGTATGGGGCCGCACGGTGCGCCCCTTGGCCGCCCGCACCACCTCGGTGTTGAGGATGTCGGAGGGGCGGAGGTCCTCGCGCACCATGTCGATGGTCCGGGCCAGCTTCGTCGCGTCGAGGCTCTGGCCGGACTCGAGCACCAGCACCAGGTCGTCGAAGAGGCGCGCCACCCGGTCGGCGTCCGGCCCGTCGGCGGAGATCCGGTTGCCCTGCACGGAGATCCTCGTCTGGGGGAACGCCTGCTCCACCAGACGGAGGAGCTCGTCACGCTGCCCGAGCAGGCCGGCCATCAGGTGGTTGTGAGGGACGAGCGTCTCCGAGCTCGCGGCACGTCCGCTTCCGGAGGCACTCACCCGGGCGGCCAGGTCAACGAACGTCCCCCGATGACGTGCACGTGCAGATGGGGGACCGAGTTGAGCGCGTCGGCGCCCACGTTGAACACCAGCCGGTAGCCGCGGTCGTGCCCGTCGATGCCCTCGGCGCGGGCAACCTCACGGGCACTGGTCACGAGGTCCACCACGTCCTGGGCGTCGGCGCGCTCGATCGCCGCGGCGTTCATGATGTGGCGCCGCGGCACCACCAGCACGTGCACGGGCGCCACCGGGTTGATGTCGCGGAAGGCGACCGTGGTGTCGGTGGCGTGCACGACGTCGGCGGGAACCTCACCCGCCACGATCTGGCAGAACAGGCAACCGCTCACTGGTCCTCTTCGGTTCCGTTGCCCGGCGGATCGGTCATTCGTCCTCGGTGCCCTTGCGGGGCGGGTAGAGATGCTCGAGCGAGCCCGGCCGGATCCGGCACGCCTCGATGTACCCGTTCACGTCGTCCTCCTTCAACCGGATGACCCGGCCGAACTTATACGCCGTGAGATCCCCTGCGTCGATGAACCGGTACAGGCTGCGCAGCGTCACCCCGAGGCGGGCCGAGGCGTCCTTCGTGCTCAGCCACCGGACGTCCGGCGAGGTCATCCCCGCGACTTCCCTTCGCCACGCATCGGTTCCCTCGGCTCGCCTGCTTCCCCGTCGTCCGGGTCCCTGGGTGAGACCGTAGCGGCGCGGAGCAGGCTCAGTGCCGCCGCGGCGACGAGGGCCGCGGTCTCGGAGCGCAGCACGCCGGTCCCGAGCCCCACGCACGGGAGGCCGAGCCCCAGCTCGGCGGGGGCCCAACCCCCTTCGGGACCGACCGCCACCGTCCGCTGCCAGGGCAGCGGAGGCGGGCCACCGAGCTGCGCCAGGACCAGCCCGCCCGTCGCCTCCCCGGGGACTCCCTCGGTGCCTGCGGGCTCGGCGCCTTCCCCCTCGGCGGCCGACGCCTCGGCCTTCGCCAGGTCGGCCACCCCGATGAGGTCGCTCACCTCGGGAAGCCAGACCCGGCGGCTCTGGGCCGCCGCCTCGAGCGCGACGCGGCGGAGCCGCTCCACCGCCCGGTCCGCCCGGTCGCCCTCCCACCTGACCACCGACCGCTCCGCGGACAGCGGGACGATCCGATCGATGCCCAGCTCGGTCAGCTTCTGCACCACCCACTCCGGCCGGTCGCCCTTGGCCGGGGCGAACGCCACCGTCAGCCTCGGGGAGAGCCGAGGCTCCACCTCCACCGGGCCGGCGGCCTCGAGCACGCTCGCCACCCCCGGCCCGCTCCCTCCACCCCGGCGGGCAGGGCGGTACCGGCACGATCGCCACCGGCCGACGCCGTCGGAGGCCACCACCGTCTCCCCCGGCCGCAGGCGCAGGACCCGGGCGAGATGGTGCCGGGCGCCGGGGTCCGGCACGGGATCCCCCAGGTCGTCCACGAAGACCTGGGCTGCCGCGGCCGCCCGGTCCATCACCCCACGGGCAACCGCCCCCTCCACCGCGCTCAACCGAAGGCGGAGCGAAGGCGCGAGAGGACCCCGTCGCCGCCCGCCGGTGGCGAGACGTCCTCGCCCCGCTCGATCGCCAGCAGGCGCAAGAGCTCCTCCTGCCGGTCGGTCAGGGCGGTCGGCGTGTCCACCACCACGTGCACGAAGAGGTCGCCCCGCCCCCGGCCCCGCAGATGGGGGATGCCGGCCCCCTTCAGCCTCACGACGTGCCCGGCCTGGGTGCCGGCGGCGACGGCCACCTGGCGCGGCTCGTCGAGCGTCGCCACCTCCACCTGGCTGCCGAGCGCCGCCTGGGCCGTGCCGACGTGCACCGTGGTGTGCAGGTCGTCCCCGACGCGCTCGAAGCGCTCGTCGGGTGCCACCGCCAGATGGACGAACAGCGAGCCGTTCGGCCCGCCGCGGGTCCCGGCGGGGCCCCGGTCGGAGAGCCGGAGCGTCGAGCCGTCCTCGACGCCGGCCGGCACCTCCACCACGAAGGCTCGGTCCGCCATGCGCCGCCCCTCGCCCCGGCACGAGGGGCACGGGTCCGGGATGGTCTCGCCGAGGCCCTGGCAGCGCCCGCACGCCACTGCGGTCACCACCTGGCCCAAGAGCGATTGGCGGATCCGTCGGATCTCGCCGGTGCCCTGGCAGTCCGGACACGGGACCGGCTTGGTGCCGGGCTTGGCCCCGATGCCCTCGCACGTGTCGCAGGTGACCGGCAGCCGCACGGACAGGTCCTTGCGGGCCCCGAAGGCCGCCTCGGCGAATTGGAGCTTCAGGCTCACCTCGGCGTCCGCGCCCGGGGCCGGGCCGCGCCGGCGCGAACGCCCCGAGCTCCCGCCGACCGCGCCGAAGAACGCCTCGAAGAGATCCCCGAGACCGCCCTCGAAGTCGAAACCGCCGGGCTGGCCGGGGCTCGAGCCGAACACCCCTTCGGGCCCGTAGGTGTCGTAGCGCGCCCGGCGCTCGGGGTCCCGGAGGATCTCGTAGGCGAGCGACACCTTCTTGAAGTCGGCCTCGGACTCGGGGTCCCCCGGGTTGGCGTCGGGGTGCAGCTCGCGGGCCCGCTGCCGGTAGGCGCGCTTGATCTCGTCGTCGGAGGCATCCGGCGCCACCCCGAGCAGGCCGTACAGGTCCCCCAGACCTTCAGGAATCGCCACGTTGCCCACCTGTGCCCTTCCCACGGTTGCTCCGACCGGGCGCGGCCTCCCGATCCTGCCCGGTCGGACCTCGCTCGGGATCGGTCGCACCGAGCGCCTCGCCGATGCGCTGGCCCAGCCGCTGGCCGACGACCTCCGCGGCCGCCAGCGCCCTCGGATAGTCCATCCGGGTCGGCCCGAGGAGCCCGATGGCCCCGCCCCCCCGGCCTTCCACCGCCAGCGGTGCGACCACCACGGCGCAAGAGGAGAGCGGCTCAAACCCGTGCTCGGTCCCGATGGCCACCGAGAGACCCCGCCCGAGCACGTCCCGCAGGAGGCTCACCACCACCAGCTGCTGCTCGAGGATGGCGAGGACCGTCCGCACCGTGTCGACCGCGTCGAAGGCGGCGGCCAGCTGCGACGGCCCCCCGACGAAGATCTGGTCGTGGTCCTCGTGGGCCGAGAGGTCGGCGAGAGCACCCGCCGATGCGACCACCACCCGATCGACGACGGGGTCGCCGATCGGGGCGAACGGCCCGGCGGCGGCCAACCCGAGGCCGACCGTGCCACCCAGCAGGATGCCAGTGGCGACCGCCAATTGCTCGTCGGAGACCTCCTCGACGTGCTCGATCGAGCGCTTCTCGACCGCACCGTCGGAGAGGACGACGACCAGGAGCGCCACCCGGGGGCCCATCCCGACCAGCTGCACGGACCGCGCGGTCGCCGTCACGTGGGAGGGGCCCACCACCACCGCCGCGCACGAGGTCAGGTCGGACAGGAGCCCGGAGGCGCGACCGAGCATCTCCTCCATCTCGCCGTGCACCTGGTCGAAGAACCGGTGCACCTTCTGGCGCTGGGACGGCCCGAGCACCCCGGGGGCGGTCAGGTGGTCGACGAAGAACCGGTAGCCCTTGTCGGTGGGGATCCGGCCGGAGCTGGTGTGGGGCTGGGCCAGGAACCCCTCGTGCTCGAGCGCCACCATCTCGGCGCGCACGGTGGCCGAGGACACGCTCACCCCCGGGGACTGGGCGATGAGCTGGGAGCCGACGGGCTGGGCGGTCCCGATGTACTCGCTGACCACCGCCTCGAGGATGGCGGCCTTGCGCGCGTTGAGGCCGTGACCCTGCCCTGGGTCGTCTGCTCGCAGGTGTTCGTCGACTCGTGCCATGGGTGCCTCGGGTGCTCAGGGCCCGGCGGGGTGCCTCGGGTGTGTCCGTTTGCTCGGTTTGCTCGGTGCAGGGTTTGCTCGGTGCGGGGTTTGCTCGGTGCAGGGTGCCTGGCACTCGATTCTACCGAGTGCCAGGGCGATCCCGGGTCCGACGGGTGCTCCGGAGGCCGGACCAGGGGGTCGCGGCTAGTCGTCGAGGCGCAGGGCCGACACGAACGCCTCCTGGGGCACCTCCACCCGCCCGATGTTCTTCATGCGCTTCTTGCCCTCCTTCTGGCGCTCGAGCAGCTTCCGCTTCCGGGTGATGTCACCCCCGTAGCACTTGGCCAGGACGTCCTTGCGCTTGGCCTTCACCGTCTCGCGGGCCACCACGCGACCCCCGATCGCCGCCTGAATGGGCACGTCGAAGAGCTGGCGGGGAATGAGCTCGCGCAGCTTCTCGCTCATACGCCGCCCGTACTGGTCCGCCTGGCTCCGGTGGACGATGGTCGAAAAGGCGTCCACGAGCGTGTGGTTGATGAGCACGTCCACCCGGACCAGGGCGGCGGTCGCGTACCCGTCGGGCTCGTAGTCGAGGCTCGCGTACCCCTTGGTGCGGCTCTTCAGCTGGTCGAAGAAGTCCACCACCACCTCGCCCAGGGGGATCCGGTACACGAGCTCGAGCCGCTCGGGCGAGAGGTACTCCATGCGCGCCATCTCCCCCCGCTTCCCCTGGCAGAGCTCCATGACGGAACCCGTGTACTCCGAGGGGGTCAGGATGGTGGCGGTGAGCATGGGCTCGTCGATGTGGTCGATCCGGCTCGCCTCGGGCAGCTCGGTCGGGTTGTCGACGTCCAACTCGCCGCCGTCGGTCAGGAACGCCCGGTAGGCGACGGAGGGGGCGGTGGCGATGAGCGACAGGTCGAACTCGCGCTCGAGCCGCTCGCGGACGATCTCCATGTGGAGGAGGCCGAGGAACCCGCAGCGGAAGCCGAACCCGAGGGCCCGGGAGGACTCGGGCTCGAACGTGAAGCTCGCGTCGTTGAGCTTGAGCTTGTCGAGGGCCTCGCGCAGGTCCGGCAGCTCGTCCCCGTCCACCGGGTACAGACCGCAGAACACCATGGGCTTGGGGTCGCGGTAGCCGGCCAACGCCTCGGTCGCCGGGCCCACGGCGTCGGTGACGGTCTCGCCGGAACGGGCCTCGCCCACGTCCTTGATCCCGGCGACGAGATAGCCCACCTCCCCGGGCCCCAGCTGGTCCACCGGGACCGTCTCGGGGGTCCGCACCCCTACCTCCTCGGTGTCGTGCACGGCGGCCGCCTGCATGAACCGGACCCGCGACCTCGACCGCAGCGTCCCGTCCACCACCCGCACCGAGCTCACGACCCCCCGGTACTGGTCGTACGCCGAGTCGAAGATGAGGGCCCGCAGCGGAGCGGTCCGATCGCCGGTGGGCGGGGGGACCCGCTCGATCACCGCGTTCAGGAGGTCGTCGACCCCTTCCCCGGTCTTGGCCGAGATCCGCAGGATGCCGGAGGCGGGGAGACCCAGTACCTGCTCGATCTCCGCAGCGCAACGCTCGGGGTCGGCCGCCGGCAGGTCGATCTTGTTCAGGACGGCGACCACCTCCAGATCGTGCTCGAGCGCCTGGTAGCAGTTGGCCAGGGTCTGGGCCTGGATCCCCTGCGATGCGTCGACCAGCAGGACCGCCCCCTCGCAGGCAGCGAGGGAGCGGCTGACCTCGTACCCGAAGTCGACGTGGCCGGGGGTGTCGATCAGGTGCAGCACGTACCCCCGGTGCACGACCCGGACGTTCTGCGCCTTGATGGTGATGCCTCGCTCCCGCTCGATGTCCATGGAGTCGAGGTACTGCTCGCGCATGAGGCGGGGATCGACGGCGCCGGTCAGCTCGAGGATCCGGTCCGACAGGGTCGACTTGCCGTGGTCGACGTGGCTGATGATCGAGAAGTTGCGGATCCGGTCGGTCGCGATCGGACCGGGAGGCGGGGCGCTCGGCACGGTCCGTCGATCGTACCGGTCCCGCCGTGGTCCCCATCCCCCGGTGCCCGGGCCAGCTGGTACCATGACCCTTCGACCGATACCGGAGGCGGCGTGGTTCGGAAAGGGGATCCCCGGATCCCGGCCGGGCCGCCCGACACCGGGAGCCCGGAGCCGGTCCCAGCACCAGGCTCCCGGCCCCTCGCCGAACCGAAGGAACGCCCGTGGCCAACATCGCCAGCCAGATCAAGCGGAACCGTCAGAACGAGCGGCGGCGGCTGCGCAACAAGGCCGTGCGCTCCGAGCTGCGCACCCGCACCAAGGGGGCGCTCGCGGCGGCAGAGCAAGGGGCCGAGGCAGGCACCGAGCAGCTCCGCCTGGCCGTGAAGCGGATCGACAAGGCGGCGGCCAAGGGCGTGATCCACAAGAACCAGGCGGCGAACCGCAAGTCCCGCCTCATGCGCAGGATCGGCTCGCTCGAGGCCGCCCGGTCCGACGTCGACTGACGCGGTCGCGCCCTGACGCGGCGTTCCACCCGTAGGTAGGGTGTGGCTTCGGTTCGTGTCTCGTGACTGCGGGGAGCTGGGATTGCGAAGTCCGGTCGTCGCTTGGCTGAGGCACCAATTCGGGAGGCTCCGAGGGCGGACCGTCGTGATCCGGGACCGGATGCTGCGGAGATACTTCCCGATCTTCGAACGCCTCGGCATCCATGCGGTGCCCCGCCATTGGTTCGAGCCGATCCCGGACCGGGAGACCCTCACCAGCGACGTGTTCGAACGGCGATCGGCCCTTGTGGGCATCGACCTGCGCATCGACGCCCAGCTGGAGATGCTGCGAGCTTTCGCCCATCGCTACGGTGACGAGTACGGGAGATTTCCCGACACGGCCGGCGAAGCGCCCCCCGGAGGCTATTTCCTCCACAACGGCACCTTCGAGAGCATCGACGCAGAGATCTTGTACTCGATGGTGCGATGGTCGCACCCGAGGAAGCTCGTCGAGGTCGGGCTCGGGTATTCGTCGGTCCTGATCGACCAGGCGCTGAAACGGAACGAGAGGGAGACCGGCATCCGTTGCCACCACGTCGGCATCGATCCATGGCCCGAGCCCATCGTCGACGGGATAGCCGACATGGAGATCTTGCGGCAGCGGGTCGAGCAGACGCCCGTCGATCTCTTCACCAGCCTCCAAGCTGGTGACGTCCTCTTCATCGACTCGACCCACGTGCTGCGTACGGGGGGAGATGTGGCGTTCGAGTACCTCGAGGTTCTTCCCCGCCTGGCACCGGGCGTCGTCGTGCATGTTCACGACATCTTCCTGCCCGGGGAGTATCCCCGTCACTGGCTCGTCGACCTCCTGTGGTTTCCCACCGAGCAATACGTTCTTCAGGCATTCCTCACCCACAACGACGCCTACGAGGTGCTGTGGTCCAGCGCCGCCGTGGCCGCCAGCCACCCGGCCGAGCTGTCGGAAGCGATTCCGTCACGCGTGACGGGGTTGGGACCGGGCAGCTTCTGGATCCGTCGAAAAGGGCATGAAGCCCCGGCCCTTCCTGAAGACGCACCCCTTTGACGCCCTCGACGTGCTCAGCGCCTCCGGCTGCGCCGGGCCGGACCGAGCCGGCTCAGGCGGGCGACCAGCACCTCCAGGACCAGCTCGGGCGGCAGCCCGGTGCGGCCCTTCACGTCGACGTCGGCGTCGGCGATCAGCGTGACGGCCCGGCCGACCCGCTCGCTCCCCAATCGCTGACCCTGGGCCCGCGCCTTCTGGGCCACGAAGGCACTGCGCACGCCGAGTAGCCGGGCCGCCTCCTCGTCCGAGGCCACATCCGCTCCGTCGAGCCGGAGCATCGAGGCGAAGTGCCGGTGCAGCATCGCCACGATCTCCGGGGCGGCCCTGCCCCCGGGCCCGAGCATCCGGTGCAGGGCGGCGAGCGCGTCGGCGGTCGAGCCGGCATTGATCGCGTCGGTGAGATCCCAGGGCGGCACGGACCCGGCTTCGCCGAGGAAGGGTTCCACCTCGTCGATGCCGACGGTCGCGCCCTCCCCGTACACGACGGCCAACGTCCCCAGGATGCCGGCGAGCCGACCGAGGTCGTCGCCCAGATGGTCGCCGAGCCGGCCTGCTGCTGCCGCGTCGAGGTGCACGGGAGCCTCGCGCAGCCGCTCGGCGAGCCATCCCTTGCGTTCCCGCCCGGTGCCGACGGCGGTGTCGATCACCACGCCGGCCGCCGCGACGGCCTTGGGCAGAGCCGGGGGGATGGTGCCCCCACCTGCGACGAGGACCAGCACCGTCGACGGGAGCGGGTCCTGCACGTACGCGACCAGGCGCGCCGCGCCGCCGGCCGCCAGGCGACCCGCGTCCCGCACCACCACCACGCGTCGGTCGACCAGGAACGGCGGCGTCGTACAGGCATCGACGACGATTCCGACGTCGAGCTCGTCGGCCGCGGGCCCACCGTGCTCCTCCACCACCAAGGCCGGGTCCCGATCCCCGACCAGCTGCTCGACGAGCTCGCGGGCCGACTGGGCCACGAGGGACGCGTCGTCACCGCGGACGAGGTACACCGGCGCCTCCACCGTGCCCCGACCCGCGGTCGCCCGGGCCGCCGGCCCCCGGCCTCCCCCGCCTCCGACGGCGGGGCCCCGGCTCCCCGTCCCCCGGGCCGCCGGGCGACGATCGGCCCCCGGACCGGCCCCCGGACCGGAGGTCACGCCGACGCCCGGTGCGGGGCCGCTGCCGACCCCGCTTGCACGACCGCGGCCAGCACGTCCCGGACCCGGCGGGTGCCCTCCACGTCGTGGACGCGCAGCACCCGGCAGCCCAAGGTGATGCCGAGCGCCGCCGCCGAGAGGGACGCTTCGCGCCGCTGGTCGATCTCGAGCCCGAGCACGGACCCCAGGAACGTCTTGTTCGACGCCGACAGCAGGAGCGGGTACCCGAGCGCCGCCAGCTCCCCCGAGGCCCCCAGGAGGGTCAGCGACTGCTCCGCCGTCTTGCCCAGGTCCAACCCGGCGTCGAGCACGATGCGGTTCGGCGGGATCCCCGCCGCCCGGGCCCGCCCGGCCCGGTCCACCAGAAAGTCGCGAACGGTGGCCACCACGTCGTCGTAGTCCGGCTCGGGATCGCGCACCCGGGGGGCCAGGCGGATGTGGGTGGCCACCACCGCGGCGCCGGCCCCGGCGGCCGCCGACAGGTACGCAGGGTCGGCGAAGCCGCTGATGTCGTTGCCCATGACCGCACCGGCCGAGTAGGCCTCGCGCGCCACCGACGCCCGCCAGGTGTCGACCGACAGGGCCACGTCGAACCGATCGGCCAGGGCTGCGATCGCCGGCACGACGCGGTCGAGCTCCTCCGCCTCGGTCACTTCCGGCCCCGGGCCCGCCTTCACCCCGCCGACATCGAGGATGTCGGCTCCTTCGGCGACGATCCGCTCGGCCCTGGCGTACAGGGCATCGAGGCCGAAGGTGGCGCCTCGGTCGAAGAACGAGTCCGGCGTCCGGTTCAGGATCCCCATCACCAACGCCCGGTGGGTGAGGTCGTGGGTCCGGCCGCCGAGATCGAGCAGCACCGGCTCCCCGTCGGCAACGCCGGACGTCCCGGGGGTGCGGGAAGCGTCAGCCGGCCCCGTCGCCGTGCCGGGCATCAGAACAGGCGGGCGGCCAGCGCCTTGCGGTACCGGGTGGTCCGGGGATCGTCGGGCCCGAGCGTCTCGAGCAGGTCGACGAACTCCTGCCGGGCCGACTCGTCGTCGCGCACCCGCTCGAGCAACGAGTCGAGAAGGCCGGACACGTCGGTGCCCAGGTCGACGTTCTTCCCGAGCAGGCGGGCCTCGGCGGCGAGCGCCCGGAGCTCGGCGGTCTCGGGGACCCGGGCGAGCAGCTCCGAGGCGGACTCGGCGTCCCCGCGGTCGAGCAGGAGCCGGGCCAGCCCGCTCACCGCGCCGGGGTGACCCGGCTCGAGCTCGACCGCCCGGCGGAGGGAGGCCTCGTCTCCCGCGGCGACGAGCAGGTCGGCCTCGCTCGCTGCGGGCGCCAGCTTGGCGACGAACGCCTCCACCTGCGCCTCGGGGACGGCGCCGACGAAAGAATCCACCACGGCGCCGTCGCGTAGGGCGAAGACGGCGGGGATCGACTGCACCTTGAAGCTGCCGGCGATCTGCGGGTTGTCGTCGACGTTCACCTTGGCCAACTCGACCGTGCCCCCGGTCGCCGCCACCGCCCGCTCGAGCATGGGGCCCAGCGTCTTGCACGGGCCGCACCACGGGGCCCACAGGTCGACGATCACCGGGACCTCCCGGGACCTCGCCAGCACTGCCTGCTCGAAGGTGGCGTCCGTGACGTCGCTCATCCCCCGCACCCTACCGGCTGGTCGTCCGGGCCGGCCCCGGGCCGAGCCGATAGCGTCTCGCACATGAGCGCCGATGGACCCGCCGACTCGCCCGCCGACTCGCCCGCCGCCGGCGCGACCGCGTCCGGCGCGACCGAGGGGATCGACCGGTCGAGGATCAGCGCGTGGTTCCTCCACCATGTCCCCGACGTGGTGCCGCCCTTGCGCTTCGCCCTGATCGCCGGAGGACGCTCCAACCTCACCTTCCGGGTCGAGGACGCGGGCGGTCACGCGTTCGCCCTGCGACGGCCGCCGGTCAGCCACGTGCTCCCCACCGCGCACGACATGGGCCGCGAGCACCGGCTCCTCTCGGCGCTCGCCCCGACCGGCGTCCCGGTCCCCGCCGCCCTCGGCCTCTGCACCGACGAGGCGGTGAACGGCGCACCGTTCCACGTCATGGAGTTCGTAGAGGGCCACGTGCTGCGCGACGAGGCCGACGCCCGGGAGCTCGAACCCGCGGTGCGGGCGGTGGTGGGCGACCACCTGGCCGAGACCCTGGCCGCGCTGCACGCGGTGGACGTCGATGCCGTGGGCCTCGGCGATCTGGCCCGCCACGACGGCTACGTCGAGCGTCAGCTGCGTCGCTGGACCCGCCAGTACGAGGACACACAGGTGGAGGGCGTCGACCACGGCGGCCTCGTGGAGAAGGTCGGGGCCGAGCTGTCCGCCCGGATCCCGGCCCAGCAGCGAGTCGGCATCGTGCACGGGGACTACCGGCTCGACAACCTCGTGCTCGACGACGAGGGCCGGGTGAAGGCCATCCTCGACTGGGAGATCTGCACCCTGGGCGACCCGATGGCCGACGTCGGTCTCATGCAGTGCTTCTGGACCCAACCGGGCGAGCCACCCGCGCTGTTGGTGGCGCCGACCGTCGCGCCCGGGTTCTGCCCCCGCGCCCAGGTGCTCGAGCGGTACGCGGCGGTCTCGGGGGCCGACGTCTCGGAGATCGACTACTACATGGCCTTCGGCTACTGGAAGCTGGCCTGCATCCTGCAGGGGGTGTACGCCCGTTACGTGTCCGGCGCAGGGGCCGGCGACTCGAGCAGTGTCGAGGAGTACCCGCGCCAGATCGGGCGCCTGGCCGCCATGGCCGCCTCCACGTTGGCGCAACGGTGAGCGCTGACGAGCGCCCGCTCTACGACCTCCACGAAGAGGGACGGTTCGACCGGCCCGTGCTGGTGGTCGGGCTGGAAGGCTGGGTCGACGCCGGGCTGGGAGCGTCCAACGCCCTGGCCTCGCTCCTGCCCGCCACGTCGGCCAGGCCGATCGCCACCTTTGACGGTGACCGTCTGCTCGACCAGCGCGCCCGCCGCCCGATCGCCCACATCGTCAACGGGGTGACCACCGATCTCACGTGGCCCCTGACCCAGGTCCACGCCGGCCACGACCTCGCCGGCGCCGACATCCTCTACCTGCTCGGCGCCGAGCCGGACTTCCACTGGCGGGGGTTCGTCGACGCCGTCGTGTCCCTGGCCGCCGGGTGGGGCGTGCGGATGGTCGTCGTTCTCGGGGCCTTTCCCGCGCCGGCGCCCCATACCCGACCCGTCCGGCTCGCCGCCACCGCTCCCCCCTCGTCGGCGGAGCTGTTGGGCCGGATCGGGGTGGTGCAGGGGGAGATGGAGGTGCCCGCCGGCATTCACGCCGCGCTCGAGCTCGCGTTCGGGTCAGCCGGGATCGAGGTGATCAGCCTGTGGGCGCGGGTGCCCCATTACGTGGCGGCGATGCCCTTCCCCGAGTCGAGCGCGGCGCTCGTGGAGGGGCTGGCGCTCGTCTCGGGCCTGAACCTCGACTCCTCGTCGCTGCGCGCTGCGGCCGACAGCTCACGGCAAGAGGTGGACGAGCTGATCGCCGGGAACCCCGAGCACCTCGCCATGGTGGCCAAGCTCGAGCAGGCGGTCGACGCCGCCGAGGGGAACGTGTTCGGGGTGGCGGGCGACCTCCCGACCGGCGACGAGATCGCCGCCGACTTCGAGCGGTACCTGCGTGGCGAGCACGACTAGCGGTTCCGGCGCGCTCCCCGCCGGCCACGGAGCAACCCGGCCAGGAGCCCGCCGAGGCCCGTTGCTAGGGTGCCCCCATGAAGGTCGACGGCTCGATTGGCTTTGACCCGACCGGCATCGCCGAGTCGGCCCGGCGGATCGAACGGCTCGGGTACGACGGGGGATGGTCGGCCGAGACCTCCCACGACCCGTTCCTCCCGCTGGCGATCGCCGCCGAGGCCACCGAGCGGCTGACGCTCGGCACCTCCATCGCCGTGGCGTTCGCACGCAACCCGATGACCCTCGCCGTGGTGTCCCGGGACCTGCAGGTGCTGTCGAAGGGGCGGTTCGTCCTGGGGCTCGGCTCCCAGATCAAGCCGCACATCACCAAGCGGTACTCGATGCCCTGGTCCCATCCGGCCCCGCGCATGCGCGAGCTCGTCCTGGCCATCCGGGCCATCTGGGCGACGTGGGACACCGGTGTGCCCCTCGCCTTCCGCGGCGACTTCTACACCCATACCCTCATGACCCCAATGTTCGACCCGGGCAAGAACCCCTACGGGGACCCGCCCATCGTGTTGGCGGGCGTCGGCGGTCTGATGACCGAGGTCGCCGGCGAGGTCGGCGACGGGCTCCTGGTCCACGCGTTCACGACCGAGCGGTACCTGCGGGAGGTCACCCTGCCGGCGCTCGAGCGGGGCGCCGCCAGGGCGGGGAAGACCCGGTCCGACCTACAGGTCTCCTACCCCGGGTTCATCGTCACCGGCCGGACCGAGGACGAGCTGGCGCAAGCGTCCAAGCGCACCCGGGAGCAGATCGCCTTTTACGCGTCCACCCCCGCCTACCGCCCGGTGCTCGAGCTCCACGGTTGGGGGGACCTGCAGCCCCAGCTCCACGTCCTCTCGAAGCGGGGCGAGTGGGAGAAGATGGGCGAGCTGATCGACGACGAGGTCCTGGGCACCTTTGCCGTGGTCGCTCCGCTCGACGACGTCGCGGCGCGGATCACCGAGCGCTTCGGGGACCTGATCGACCGCTTCAGCTTCTACACCCCGTACCCGATCGACGACGGGCAGCTGGCGCAGATGCTCGACCGGTTCCGGGGCACCTGAGAGCAGGGCAGGGAGCGGGCCCGCGAGCGGGCCTACAGGACGACGTTGACCAGCCGGGGGGCGCGGACCACGACGCGCTCGGGCTCGCGACCGGCCAGCGCGTCGATCACCTTGGGCAGGGTGAGGGCGAGGGCACGCGCCTCGTCGTCGCCGACCGACGGATCCACCGCCAGCCGGTCACGGACCTTGCCGTTCACCTGCACCACCATGGTGACCATCTCGTCCCGGGCCAGCTCGGGGTCGAAGGCAGGCCAGCGCTGCGCATGCACGCCGTCGCCCCCGGGATGCCGGACCTCCCAGAGCTCGGCCACCACGTGGGGCGTCATGGGCGCGAGCAGGAGGAGGAGGGCGTCGTAGGCCTCGTCGAGCACGTCGGCCTGCGGGCCCCCGACGGCCCGGGTGTAGCGGAGCAGGAGGTTGACCTGCTCGCGGACGTGGGCCACCGCGGTGTTGTACGACCCGCGCTCGAGGTCTCCCGTCACCTGTTCGATGAGCCGGTGGGTGGCGTGGCGCACCGAGCGGTCCTCGTCGGTGAGGTCCCCGCAGCGGGGGGTCACGTCGCCCGCCGTCACCAGGCGGTAGAGCCGGTCGAGGAAGCGCCCGCACCCGTCGATCACCTCGTCGGTCTGGTCCGTCCAGTCGAAGTCGTCGGCAGGAGGTCCCACGCCGAGGTGGAACAGCCGGAGGGCGTCGGCGCCGACCGACCGGTAGTACCCCGACGGGGCGATCAGGTTGCCCTTCGACTTGGACATCTTCGTGCCGTCCATCCGGATCATCCCCTGGGCGAAGTACCTGGCGAAGGGCTCGCGCCCGACCCCGGGGGCCAGGCCGACGTCGACGAGGGCCCGGGTGAGGAACCGGGCGTACAGCAGGTGCAGGATGGCGTGCTCGATCCCGCCGATGTAGTGGTCCACCGGCATCCAGCGGCGGGCGGCGGCGGGGTCGAAGGGCCGGTCGTCGCTGAAGGGGTCGCAGAACCGGAGGAAGTACCAGCTCGAGTCCACGAACGTGTCCATGGTGTCGGTCTCGCGCGTGGCGGGCCCCCCGCAGGCGGGGCAGGTGGTGTGGAGGAACCCGGGGTTCGACGCCAGCGGCGACTGCCCGGTCGGGAGGAACTCGACGTCGTCGGGGGCGAGCACGGGCAGCTGGTCCTCGGGGACGGCCACGGCGCCGTGGTCCGGGCAGTACACGACGGGGATCGGGCAGCCCCAGAACCGCTGGCGCGAGACCAGCCAGTCGCGCAGGCGGTAGTTGACCTTGCGCGAGCCGACGCCGAGCTCCTCGAGCCGGTCGATGGCGGCCACCTTGGCTTCCGCAATGTCGAGGCCGTTGAGGAACCCGCTGTTGACCTTCTCTCCTTCGCCGTCGTAGGCACCTCCCCCGGACTCCTCCCAGTCGGGGGGCGGCTGCACGGTGCGGACGATCGGCAGCCCGTAGGCCTGCGCGAAGGCGAAGTCCCGCTCGTCCTCGGCCGGCACCGCCATGATCGCCCCGGTGCCGTAGCCCATCAGGACGTAGTCGGCCACGAACACCGGCACCGAGGCGCCGGTGAAGGGGTTGAGGACCCGGCTGCCGGTGAAGGCACCCCGCTTCTCGGACCCCGGCCCCGACTCGGTGGTGGCCGTCCGCTCGATCTCGGTGGCCGCCGCCGCCCGCCGGCGCAGCTCGTCCACCGCCGGCCGCTGCTCGGGTGAGGTGAGCTCGTCGACCAGCGGGTGCTCGGGCGCCACCACCGCATAGGTCATGCCGAACAGCGTGTCGGGCCTCGTCGTGAAGACGCGGAGCGCCAACGCCGGCCGGCCGTCGGCCCCGTCCCTCCCCTCCACCACGAGGTCGAGCTCGGCGCCCTCGGACCTCCCGATCCAGTTGCGCTGCATCGTCTTCACCCGCTCGGGCCAGTCGAGCGCACCGAGCGCCCCCAGGAGCTCGTCGGCGTAGGAGGTGATCCGGAAGAACCACTGCTCGAGGTCCCTCTTCACGACGAGGTCCCCGGATCGCTCGCAGGTCCCGTCGGCGAGCACCTGCTCGTTGGCCAGCACGGTCTGGCAGCCCGGGCACCAGTTGACCGGGGCGTTGGCCCGGTAGGCCAGCCCGGCGTCCAACAGGCGGAGGAAGATCAGCTGGGTCCATCGGATGTACCCCGGATCGTGGCTGCGCACCTCGCGGCGCCAGTCGTACACCGCTCCCAGGCGGAGGAGCGATTCCTTCAGCTCGGCGATCCGGGCCTCGGTGAAGACCCGCGGGTGGGTACCGGTCTTGATGGCCGCGTTCTCGGCCGGCAGCCCGAACGAGTCGAAGCCGAGCGGCGAGAGCACGGCATACCCCTGCATGCTCCGGTACCGGACCACCAGGTCACCGAAGGTGTAGTTGCGGACGTGGCCCTGGTGGGCAGGCCCCGACGGGTACGGGTACATGCAGAGCGCGTAAAAGCCGGGCCGCGGATCGTCGTTGTCGACCTCGTAGGTCCCCTCGTCGAGCCAGTGCCGCTGCCACTTGCGCTCCACTGCGTCGAAGTCGTAGGCGCGGGGCACGGGCAGCATGCTAAATGGTCCGAGCGGTCCCCCGGTCCCCCGGTCC
>DATKRB010000014.1:0-34906 GCA_035532415.1 Acidimicrobiales bacterium
GGCCCGGGCCCGGGTGCGCCGGGGTCGGGCATTGCGTCACCTCGGGGTCTGCGCCGAGGCCTGGTCCAACGGCGAGCTCACGGCCGCCCACGTCGACGTCATCGCCGGGCTGCGCTCGGCGGTCACCCAAGAGGCCCTGGCCCGCGACGAGGCGATGCTGGTCGGGCACGCCCGCACCCTGGGTTTCGAGCACTTCACCCGGGCGGCCACCTACTGGGAGCAGCTGGCCGATCCCGACGGTGTCGAGGCCGGCGCCGAGGAGCGCCGGGGTCGTCGCGACGTCTACCTCGCCGCCGGTTTCGACGGCATGTGGCTGGGGCAGATCACCCTCGACCCGATCTCGGGGGCCGTCGTGGCAGGCGAGCTCGATCGGCTCGAGCACGAGGGCTTCGAGGCGGACTGGGCCGAGGCCCGCACCCGGCTCGGACGCGAGCCCAGCGCCGGCGAGCTGGCCCGCACCCCGCGCCAGCGCCGGGCCGACGCCCTGGTCGAGATGGCCACGCGCTCGCGCACCGCGCCGGGCGACGGGCGCCGCCCGGCACCCCTCTTCAGCGTGCTCGTCGACTACCCGACCCTGCACGGTCGGCTCTGCGAGCTGGCCCAGGGCACCGTGGTCACCCCGGGCTCGCTCGTGCCCTGGCTGGACCAGGCCTACCTCGAGCGGGCCGTGTTCGCCCCCGGTGCCCGGGTGGAGGTGGGCGCCACCGCCCGATTGTTCGCCGGGGCCACCCGGGCCGTCGAGCTGCGTGACCGGGAGTGCACCCATCCCTACTGCGACCGCCCGGCGCCGGGGTGCGAGGTCGACCACATCGTGCCCTTCGGTGCCGGCGGCCCCACCACCCAGGAGAAAGGCCGGCTGCTCTGCGGGTTCCACAACCGGCTGCGCAACCAGCGGCCGCCGCCCAACGGGTAGGTGCCGGCGCATCCGGCGTTATGCTCGGCCGATGAGCGTCGCGGTCTCGCTCGACCGGTTGCGTGAAGAGGCCACAGGTCGCAGCGCGGCCTACTTGCTGACGGTGGGCTCCGACGGGAGGCCGCACAGTGTCTCGGTGCTGGTCGGCTGGGATGAGGATGCGTTGGTGATGGCTGCGGGCAACAGAAGCGTTGCCAACGCCGGGGAGCGTCCCCTGGTCAGCCTCTTGTGGCCCCCGGTCGAGCGTGGTGGGTTCAGCCTGATCGTCGACGCCACGGTGTCGTCGGTGACGGGCAACGGGGCGGGCGACAACCGGATCGTGGTCACCCCCACCAGGGCGGTCCTGCATCGCCCCGCCGATCCGGGTTCAGCCGGCTCCCCGGGGTCCGACTGCGCAGCGCGCGGCCGGACGAACCGGGAGCATCCCGATGAACCGGACGGTGCCCGGGTGACCGGACGGCTCAGCCTTTGAGCTGTGCGTCCTGTCTCGATGCCGCGCTCGACAGGACCGCCTGTTGGGGAGCGGTGATCGGGGGGGCCGCGATCGTCGTGCTGGTGGACGAGCTGGTACTGGCCGGCACGTCCGTCGTGAGGCCAACCAATTCCAAGGTCTTGCCTCGCTGCCAGTAGATCGTGTAGGTCGATCCACCGCTGGTCCGCTCGAACGCCGTCGGACCCAGCCGCTTCGGGGGGCCGATCGAGGACGCCGACGTCGCGTTCTTCACGCCCGCCAGGAGCACGGCAGCGGCCTTGGCCGTGGTGCACGCGACCACCTCGGAGACCAGGCCCTTCTGGCCCGCAGCGTCCTCAAACGCCTCTTGAGCGCCGTTGGGGCAGGACTTCTCGCCCGTCTTGGAGGACGTGGTCACCTTCTCCACCACCTTGGTGAATCCGGCATGCTTCGCGTAGGAGGCCGGCAGGAGGTCTTTTGCCAGCGCCTTTGCCGACGTCGGCGTGCTCGCCCCGGCCGGCGACTCGGCTGCCACGATCACCGGCGAGACGATCGCCGGCAACGCGACGGCTGCGACCAGGGCGGCAAGGGACTTTCGGTTGATCGCCAGGGGATGCTCCAGGTTCCGATCGGACTCTGACTTCGTGCCCGCGAGACTGCCACCGATTGCACGACGGGTGCGGTCGGTACCCTCGCGGAGGCTGGCCGCCGGCCCTCGGGCCCCGACGGCGACCTGCGGGTCAGTTTACCCGGGGACACCGCGGACCGGAGCACGCCCCGCCTGTCGGCGCTCGATCATCCCGCGGACGTACGCGGCCTGCCCCGCGTGCTCGAGTCCGTCGGCGAGCACGCTGACCAGGCGCACGCCGAGCGAGACCGGCGGGTCCCAGCGCGTGTCCACGATCCGGTCGAGCTCGGGGCCGGTGAGGCGGGTCACGTACCGGAGGGTCTCTTCGTGCACGGCGTCGTGGTAGCCGGTCAGCAGGGTCCCGGACTCCACGATCACCGCGGCCACGTCGTCGGGCCCGTGCCCGTACCCGGTCTCCTCCTGTCCGAACGGGAGGGCGAACCGCTCCGACCAGCCACCGGACGTCCAGACCTGCTCGGCCTGAGCGACCGCCGCGAGGTGATCGTCCTCGATCCGGGTCAGGTGCCACACCAGCCAGGCGATCGAATTCGATCCCGCCTCCGGCCGGAGGCCCAGCTGCTCCGGCGTCAGGCCGTCCACCGTGCCGTGCACTGCCTGCCTGATCCTTCCGAACGAGTCGACGAGGAGGTCGGCGACGTTCATCCGGTTCGCCCCGTCATGTCCGGCCCGCGCCGTCGTGGCCCATGCCGTGAGCGCCTCCCATCCCGGCGTCTCCCATCCCGGCGCCTCCCCTTCATCCCAGGTAGCCACGATGCTAGGTGACGGACCGCAGGACATCGTTCCGGGGCGAACCGCAGGACATCGTTCCGCTCCCCGGGCTCGGTGCCGGCCCCGCCGAAGCCGTCCCCGTCGACTTTCCGGGGCGGGTGATGGGAGATCCTCCCTATGGTGCTACGCCTTGGCCGGGGGGATCAGGGAAGATGGTGCGGCAGAGCCGACCGGGGGCTGCCGGAGGAGGGAACGATGATCGAGGCGAGCGGCCTCACCAAACGTTACGGGGGGACCCTTGCCGTCGACGATCTGAGCTTCTCGGTGAAGCCCGGGCTCGTCACCGGGTTCCTGGGTCCGAACGGGGCGGGGAAGACCACCACCTTGCGCCTCATCCTGGGCCTCGACGCGCCGTCCGGTGGGACCGTCACCATCGGGAGGCGGAGCTACCGCGACCTTCCCGCTCCGATGCACGAGGTGGGCGCCCTGCTCGACGCCAAGGCCCTCCACGGCGGCCGCAAGGCCTACAACCACCTGCTGTGCCTGGCCCAGAGCAACGGGATCCCGCGGGCCCGCGTCGACGAGGTGATCGGCGTGGTCGGGCTCGAGGCCGTGGCTCGTCGGCGGGCCGGCGAGTTCTCCCTGGGCATGGGCCAGCGCCTCGGGATCGCCGCAGCGCTGCTCGGCGATCCCGGAATCCTGATGTTCGACGAACCGGTCAACGGGCTCGACCCCGAAGGGATCGTCTGGGTCCGAACCCTCATACGCTCCCTGGCCGCCGAAGGACGCACCGTACTCGTGTCGAGCCACCTCATGAGCGAGATGGCGCTCACCGCCGATCACCTGATCGTGATCGGGAAGGGCAGGATGATCGCGGACACCAGCGTCGACGAATTCGTCCGGTCGAGCTCCCAGCAGTCGGTGCGCGTCCTCAGCCCCCAGGCGCCCCAGCTGCGCGCTCACCTGGGTGCCGCCGGAGCGGCTGTACGGGTCGAGGACGACGGTGCCCTCAGCGTGACCGGGATGGAGAGCGCCGCCATCGGCCAGCTGGCTGCCGCCAACGGCCTCGTCCTGTACGAGCTGACGCCGCAGCGGGCGTCGTTGGAGGAGGCGTTCATGGAGCTGACCCGCGACAGTGTCGAATTCCACGCGTCAGGGGCGGTCCGATGAGCGCGGCAACCGTCGGGGACCTGTCCGTCCCGGGCCGGCCCTCCGCGAGGCACTCGTTCCGGCGGGCCACCTTCGGTGACGTCGTCCGGTCCGAGTGGACCAAGATCTGGACGGTCCGTTCGACCCCGTTCGCGCTGCTCGTCGCTGCGGTGCTGGGGGTCGGGCTCGGCGCGGCGATCAGCGCGGCCGCTTCCAACCACTACGCAACGGCCGATCTTGCCGAAAGGATCAGGTGGGACCCCACGGCGATCAGCCTGTCCGGGCTCGCCATCGCCCAGCTGGCCATCGTCATCCTCGGGATCCTGGTCGTGACCTCCGAGTACTCGACCGGGATGATCCGGACGAGCCTGACCGCGGTCCCCCGACGCGGCCGCCTCCTGATCGCCAAGGCCGGCATCTACACCGCAGTGGTCCTGGTGGTCGGCGAGGCGCTCGGCTTCGTCTCGTTCCTCGTCGGCCAGGCCATCATCACGGGTCACGCACCGGACGCCACGCTGGGGCAACCCGGTGTGCTGCGGGCGGTGGTGGGTGCCGGCCTGTACCTGGCCGCCCTGGGCCTGCTGGGCGTGGCCGTCGGGGCCCTGCTCCGTCATTCGGCGGCGGCCATCTCGACGGTGGTCGCCCTGCTGTTCGTCCTCCCCGGCGTCGCTCAGGCGCTGCCGGACTCGTGGCGCCATCCGGTGGTGGAGTACTGGCCCACCCAGGCCGGGAGCCAGATCCTTCAGGTCAGTCGCGATGCCTACACGCTGGCGCCGTGGGCGGGGTTCGGGTTGATGTGCCTCTTCGTCGCGATCGTCTTCGCGGTGGCTTTCGCCCTGCTCCAGCGCAGGGACGCCTGATCCTCCGGGGCCGTCCGCGCTCCCTCCCGACCGACGTGGGAGACTCGTCGCACGGGAGCTCGGAAGGACCGGGCTGAGAGGGTGCCTGATCGGTGCCGACCGTTGAACCTGCTCCGGGTAATGCCGGCGAAGGGAGGAGCAACGATGCCTGGCTCGAGCGAGGCGGCGCGTCCGCCGCACAACCGCCGCAAGGTGTACGTCGACGCGGGGGTGCCCGGGATCCGGGTGCCGTTCACCGAGGTGGAGCAGAGCGCCTCGCCGGGTCCCCGCGGACCGGTTCCCAACGAGCCGGTCCGCCTGTACGACACCTCGGGCCCGGGGGCCGATCCCGAGGAGGGTCTGGTCCCCTTGCGCAGGGAGTGGATCCTCGGTCGGGGCGACGTCGAGGAGTACGAGGGGCGACCGGTGCCCGGCCGCGACGACCGGGCACCGGCGCGCCCGCCGTTGCGAGCCCGCCGGTCCGCGGCGACGGGCTCCGGCGCGGTCACCCAGCTGCACTACGCGCGCCGGGGGGAGATCACCCCGGAAATGCACTTCGTCGCCGTGCGCGAAGGGGTGGCGCCGGAGGTGGTGCGCGACGAGATCGCCGCCGGCCGGGCCATCCTGCCGGCCAACGTGAACCATCCCGAGTCCGAGCCCATGGTCATCGGCAGGGCGTTCCTGGTGAAGGTCAACGCCAACATCGGCAACTCGGCGGTGACCTCGTCGATCGCCGAGGAGGTGGAGAAGCTGAGCTGGGCCACCCGGTGGGGAGCGGACACCGTGATGGACCTGTCCACCGGCCCCGACATCCACACGACCCGCGAGTGGATCCTGCGGAGCTCGCCGGTACCGGTCGGGACGGTGCCGATCTACCAGGCGCTCGAGAAGACCGGCGGCCGACCGGAGGAGCTGACCTGGGAGCTCTACCGCGACACGCTGGTGGAACAGGCGGAGCAGGGCGTCGACTACTTCACGATCCACGCGGGCGTCCTGCGGCGCTTCGTCCCGATGACCGCCCGTCGGTTGACCGGCATCGTGAGCAGGGGCGGCTCGATCATGGCCGCATGGTGCCTGGCCCACGGCGAGGAGAACTTCCTCTACACCCGCTTCGACGAGATCTGCTCGATCATGGCCGCCTACGACGTGGCCCTCTCGTTGGGCGACGGGCTGCGGCCAGGTTCCATCGCCGACGCCAACGACGAGGCCCAATTCGCCGAGCTGCGGACCCTCGGGGAGCTGACCGGGATCGCCTGGCGCCACGACGTGCAGGTGATGATCGAGGGCCCCGGGCACGTGCCGCTCCACAAGGTCCCCGAGAACGTGAGCCTGCAGCAGGAGCTCTGCCACGAGGCCCCCTTCTACACGCTCGGGCCCTTGACCACCGACGTCGCCCCCGGCTACGACCACATCACCTCGGCCATCGGCGCGGCGGTGATCGCCATGCACGGCACGGCCATGCTCTGCTACGTGACCCCGAAGGAGCATCTCGGGCTCCCGGGCCGCGAGGACGTCAAGCAGGGCATGGTGGCGTACAAGATCGCCGCCCACGCCGCCGACCTGGCCAAGGGGCACCCGGGAGCGCAGCACCGGGACGACGCGCTGTCCCGGGCCCGGTTCGATTTCCGTTGGGAGGACCAGTTCAACCTGTCGATGGACCCCGGCACCGCCCGGAGCTTCCACGACGAGACCCTGCCGGCCGGCCCGGCGAAGACGGCACACTTCTGCTCGATGTGCGGGCCGAGGTTCTGTTCGATGCGGATCAGCCGGGGCATCCGTGACCGGGCCGATCCCGAGGAGGCCGATCCGGCGCGACGGTGAGGCCCGACGCGGCCGGGGTCATCGCACCCACGAGGGCCGAGGCGCGGGGACGCGGCCCGCCCTCGTGCTGGCTATCCTCGACCCAGCCAGGTGCGGCCGTACGGCGGCGCCGGAAAGGTACTGAGCCAATGCGAATCGGCATCTTCTTCCCCACGGTCGAGCATCGTCCGATCGAGGAGATGGTCGAGGCATTCCGCTCCCTCGCGGACGAGGGGTTCGCCTCGGGATGGCTCCCCCAGAGCTCGGGGTACGACGCCCTGACCGTGCTGGCCGTCGTCGGTTCGCAGGTGCCCTCCATCTCCCTGGGGACATCCGTCGTCCCGACCTACCCGCGCCACCCGATGATGCTCGCGGCACAGGCCCTGACCACGAATGCCGCAGCGGGCGGGAGGCTCCGCCTGGGCATCGGGCTCTCGCACCGGATGTCGATCGAGGGCCGCTACGGGCTCTCCTACGACAAACCCGGCCGGCACATGCGGGAGTACCTCTCCGTGCTCTTGCCGGCGCTGCACGAACGCAAGGTGGAGTTCGACGGCGACACGTTGGCGGGTCGGGGCGAGCTGACCATCCCCGAGCCCCGATCGTGCCCCGTCCTGCTGGCCGCCCTGCAGCCGATGATGCTGGCGCTCGCCGGGGAGCGGGCCGACGGGACCATCACCTGGTGCACCGGCCCCGTCACCCTGCAGGAGCAGATCGTCCCGCTCATCACCCAGGCGGCGAGGCGGGCCGGTCGGTCCGCTCCCGAGGTGGTGGTGGCGCTGCCCGTGTGCGTGACCGACGACGAGAGCGACGGGCGTCGCAAGGCCGACAGGCAGCTCGCCGGCTACGGGCAGATCCCGGTGTACCGGGCGGTGCTCGACCGGGAGGGTGCCGAGGGGCCCGGTGACGTGTCGATCGTCGGCAACGAGGAGGGGGTGACCGCCCAGCTGCACCGGCTCGAGGACATCGGTGCCACCGAGTTCGTCGGGATCCTGTGCGGGACCCACCAGGACCGGGTCCGCACGCGGGAGCTCCTGCGCACCTGGGCCTGAGCCCTGCCCGCAAGGGCAGGAACCGGGCGCCGGCAAGCGTGCGGAAGTCCGAGCTCCTGCTCCCGCTGCACGGCGCGATGGAGACGGCGGAGCAGGTGGCGGGCTCGAGGCCGGCGGCCACGATCCGAGCACCGCCCGCATGGCCGGCACCCCCGAAGAGGTCGCCACGGTGATCGCCGAGCGGACGGCGGGGCTGCCGGTGACCGACCTCTACTGCTGGTCCGACTACCCCGGCATGCCCGATGCCCTGGTCGACCGCCACATCGAGCTGACCTTCACCCGCCTGGCCCCACTGCTGCAGTAGGGGAGGATCCGCACTTCGTCATGGTTCCGCAATGATATGACGAGAACCGCACTGTATAGTGTAAGAAATCAAGTCGTCGGCAGCGGTCCCGAGGGCCGTCGCCAGGGAAAAAAGGGGGGGCCTTGCGACCTCGTGGTCATGGACGTCGATTCGGATCGGTCCTTGCAGCGCTCGCTTTGGGCGCCACCTTCGCGGTGACCGCGGTCGGTGGTGCTGCCGCCTCGGCCGCCACTGCGAAGAAGAGCCCGCTCGTGGTGGGCTCCATCGCCAGTACCCGCGGCCCCTGCCTTCCCCAGCCGTCCAACGACGTGCCCACGGCCACCGCCAACTGGGCCAAGTACGTGAACCGGCACGGGGGGATCGCCGGGCATCAGGTGAAGCTCATCCAGTACAACGACAATTGCGATACCGGTCAATCGGTGGCCGACGCCCAGAAGCTGATCGCCGCCCATGCGCTGGCCATCCTCGACAACACCGAGTTCGACAGCAACTGGGACGCTGCCGTGCAGGCTGCCGGCATCCCGGTGATCTGCGGGATCGAGACGGGCAACAACCCGAACTGCTTCACCAACTCCAATTCGTTCCCCACCGGCGCCACCGTGCTGGCCGGGCTGTACGGGAACGTCCTGGCGGCGAAGAAGGCGGGGGCGAAGAGCTTCGGGGTGGTCTACTGCGTCGAGGTCGCGGCCTGTGCACAAGCGCTCCCGCTCTTTAAGAACTACTCGTCACAGTTGGGCCTCACCTACTCCAATCCTCTCGCGGCGAGCGAGACGGCACCCAACTACACCGCTCAGTGCCTGACGTTCCAATCCGAGAAGGCCCAGTCGATCTTCCCGGCCGGGCCACCGTCGGACAAGTTCGCCACCGACTGCGCCCAGCAGGGCTACAAGCCCATCATCACCCAGTCGGCCGGCACCTGGCTCAACCGCTACACGAGCGTGCCGGCCCTCAACAACTCGACCGGCACGTTCCCGAACACGCCGTGGTTCTTGAACAACAAGGCGACCGAGGCGTTCCACGCCGCCGAGGGCAAGCTCGTCAACGCTTCCTACTCGCCCTACAACGTCTCGGGCGCCTACGCAGCGGGCCTGCTGTTCCAGACGGCTGCGGCCCACGTCGGGGCGGCTCCGGCCGCCAAGGACATTTACGACGGCCTGTACGCCGCCGACGGCACCACGCTCGGTGGCTTCAGCCCCCCGCTCCACTTCACCAAGGGAAAGCCGGCCACGGTGAACTGCTTCTTCATCGTGTCCATCAAGAAGGGCAAGTTCGTCGCTCCCCAGGGTGCGACGACGAGCTGCCAACCGACTTCCTGAACGGGTCCGTCCGGTAGCTCCGGGCTCCGGCTGGGCCGGCGGGCCGCAGGGATCCCCGGCTACCAGACCAGCTCGAGGTTGTCGATGCCGAACATGCCGCCGTGCTGGAGGACCTCGAAGCCCTCGGGGAGCCGGTACTCGGGGATGCGCTTGTGCCATTCCTCGAGCGCGACCTTCAGCTCGCGCCGGGCGAGGTGGGAGCCGAGGCAACGGTGCGGGCCGACCCCGAACGCCACATGGTTGTTGACCTGCCTGTCGAGGATGACCTTGTCGGCGTCGACGAACGCGTCGGGATCGCGGGTGGCGGCGCAGAGCGGGAGCAGGACCATGTCGCCCTTCTTCATCGGGCAGCCGTGGTGCTCGACGTCGGTCGTCACCTTCCGTCCGGGGGCGACGAAGGCGTAGTAACGCAGGAGCTCCTCTATCGCGCTGGGGATGATGGACGGCTCGGACACGATCCGCCTGCGGTCGTCGTCGTGGGTGGCCAGGTGCCACCACGAGTACGAGAGCTGGATGGTCACGGTGTCGAGGCCCGCCATGAACATGAGGAGGCAGAAGGACAGCAGCTCGTCGGTGGGGATCGGCTCGCCGTCGATCCTCCACGTGAGGGCCTCGCTCACCAGGTCGTCCCGCGCCTCGCGCCTGCGGGCTTGGATGAGATCGCCGAAGTAGCCGTTCACCTCGTTCATCGCCGCGTAGGCTCGGGCGCGATCCGGGTCCTGGTCGCTCGGGAGGTGGAGGATCTCCTCCTCCCACTTCATGAACTTGGCGGCCTCCTCCGTCGGCAGCCCCATGAGCTCCATGAAGATCGACGTCGGGTACTTCCGGGCGAAGTCCCGCAGGAAGTCGACGTGTCCCCGGCCGGCGAAGGGCTCGATCAGCTCGATGCAGCGGTGCCGGACCTTGTCCTCGAGCCGGTTGACGGCCCCAGGTGAGAAGCGCGGAGCGAGCAGCTGCCGCCATTTGGTGTGCGAGGGGGGGTCGAGCTGCTCGGGGATCCACACATAGGGGGGATCGGGCTCGTAGGCGACGATCGCCGAGCTCGAGAACGTCCGGGGGTCCTGGTATGCGTCACGGATCGACTCGAGCCGGGTCAGCACCCAGAAGCCCTGGGCCCAGCTGCTCCTGAAGAACGGGTACCGGGCGCGGAGGCGGTCGAGATCGTCCTGATGCGAGCTCACCGGCTGCACGAGCGTGTAGTCGTAGTCGATGGTCGGGGGCTCGATCCTCTCCTCGGTCCGGGTCTCGATCGTCGCCATGGCCACCCCCATCGGTCTTCGGGCACGGACAGCCCTCCGAAGGCTACTCCCCGACGCGACCGCGGCTCAGCGGGATGCTCCCAACGGGGCCTGCTCAGATCGGCTCGGGCGGCCCCGTACCGTCTCGTGGGTCCCGTTCCCGTGAGTGCCCGCCTCGGGCCCGGGCGTCACGGCCACTCCGTCGGCGTCGTGGACGACGATCCGGTCACGCCCCGCCCGTTTGGCCTCGAAGAGCGCTTCGTCGGCGCGGTTGACGGTGACCGGCAGGTCGTCGGCTGTCTGGGCGTCGACGACCCCGAAGCTGGCGGTGAAGGCGGGCATCCCGGACCCGATGATCGTAGGGCCGAGCTTGGTCCGAACGGACTCGAGCGCGGTCCGGGCATCCGCCGCCGAGCAGCGGGGGAACACCACCACGAACTCCTCGCCGCCGTGCCGGCAGACGAGATCGTGATCGCGCACCGAGGACCGCATGGTCTGGGCGAAGAGCCGGAGGGCTCGGTCGCCGGTGTCGTGCCCGTAGGTGTCGTTGATCTCCTTGAATTGGTCGAGATCGACCATGGCCAGAGCGAAGGGCGTCCCCTCGGCGCGGATCCGGTGAACCTGGTTCTCGAGCGTCCTGCGGTTCATCAGGCCGGTGAGGCTGTCCGTCGCCGCCTGCAGCTGCGTCTCGTCCATCACCCGCAGGAGCCCGATCCGGGCTCCTGCCAGCTTGGCCAGCGTGGTGAGGTCGTTGACGCGGTCCTCGTCGAAGACGGCACCGGGATCACCGGTGGCGTGGATCGCTCCCATCGTCCTGCCCATGATCGACACGGGCACGCAGACGGCCGAGCAGCGGCCCAGCTCGCGACCCCGGAGCTTCGGGCACGCGTCGAGGTCCTCGCTGTCGACGAAGCGTTGCACCTGGGCGCGCCGGGCCGCCGGGCAGTGGTCGGGGGAGTCGACCTCGCACCGCGGCGGCTCACCGGTCGGAGAGGTGGCGACCACCCGCGACAGGTGGGCGTGGCTGTTGTCGGCCAGGAGGAGCTCCACCGGAGAGCTCGGGAGGGCTCCGGCAAGCGCGCGCTCGATGACGTCGTTCACCTCCGGCTCTCCTTCGGCCATCTCGAGCGCGTTGGCCAGGCGGGTCTCGAACTCCTGACGTTGTACCTGGGTCTGGCGTCGCGTCGCCTCGCCCTCCGCGGCGTCGATGGCGTCGTTCAGCTGCAGGGCGAGGCTCTGCATCAGCTCGTCGGCCCGGCGCTGCTCGTCATTCGCGCTCCGCAGGAAGAGGGCGATGATCGGGGCGAGGAGCAGGGCGGTGAAGACGGTGGCGAGGGCGTACTGCAGGAGACCCGACGAGATCGCTGCGCCGGCCACCTCGCTGGCGAAGGTGATGACGAGGATGACCAGGACCGTCAGCAGCGAATAGCGCCCACCGAGCCGCTTGAGCCTGGCCTGCGAGGCGTCGAGGGCGGCCTGGGTCTCGGTGATGTTGGCACGGCTCATCATTGGGCACTCTCCCGCGCGGGAACGATCTCGTCCCAGTTGCCCCGACGATGCTAAGGGGCGATCGCCCCAATTCCGTTGCAGCGGCGGCCCTTCTACCGGATGGCAACCCGCCGGCCATCGGGTACCGGCGTTCCGCCGGCGGTCAGGCCTCCTGGCGATCGCCCGGTGCGTCGGTCGGCGGGGCATCCGGGTGCGGTGCCTCTTCGACACTGGCGAACCGCTGGGCGACGATCTGGCGTGGACCGCCCGCGTACCCCTTGTCGACGTTCTCCTGGCGCCAGGCGGCGACGTCGCCCGCCTTGCCGACCAGCTCCATGAGCTGCTGGGACATCTGCCAGTGGACGCGCAGGCCCATCATCTCCCATGCTCGCTTCACGAGCGACTTGGTGGCCATCAGCGTCGAGAGGGGCGCTTGGGCGATCTCGCGGGCCATCCGCTCGACCGTCTCGTCCAACTCGTCGCGGGGCACCACCCGGTTGACCATGCCGAGCTCGCGGGCTTCGGGCGCGGAGATCGTCTGGGCGAGGTACAGGTACTCGTACGTGCGGTGGAAGTTCATGAAGAGCCAAGGCTCCATCATCGTCTCGCCACCGGGGAACCCCAATCCCTGAACGAGCGGCATCTGAAAGTAGGCGTCCTCGGAGGCGACGACGATGTCGGGTAGGAGGGCGAAGTAGGTCCCACCCCCGATCGCGTACCCGTGGACGGCCGACAGCGTCGGTTTCTGGAATTCCCACAGATGCAGGACCGGCCAGAGGAAGAGGTCGGCTTGGCCTTTCCACGGATGGCCCGCCTCGGCCGCCTTCACGAATTCCGGGAAGGCCGCGGGCCCACCGAGAGCGTGGCCCGAGCAGAACCCTCGACCGTTGGCCTTGACGATCACCACTTTGATGTCGAAGTCCGCCTCGGCGTCCTTCAGGCTCGTCTCCACGTCCCAGACCATCTCGGAGGACTGGGCGTTCGCCTTGTCGGGGCGATCGAGGATGATCCTGGCGATCGGCCCGTCCTTCTCGTAGATGACGGTGGACAGTTGTCGACGCTCCATTGGACCGAACCCCCTCGCTCGCCGGACGTCAGGTGCGCCGGCGGTGCCCGAGCCCGAGGTTAGCCACTCGGCGGGTCAGGGAGACGGGGTCGCGGCCGGGCGGTCGACATCGCCCCCGGCCACGGCCGCGTCGGGCGGAACGCATTGCGGCCGGCTCGAGACGGACGGGTGGGTCGCGCGGGCACCGGCCAGGACGACGGCGGCCCGTTGGCGCAACAGGGCGATCAGCGGCATGTCGTAACGGGCCCACGACAAGAGGGCGTCCATGACGAGCACCTCCAGCATGATCGCGACCTCGTCGACGTCGACGTCGTCGGAGAGGAGTCCCTGCTCCCGGTCGACCCCGACGACGACGGCGAACGAGCGCCAGATGGCGAAGTGCCCCGAGGTGCGCACCGACGCGTCCGTCCGGGAGAACTCGGCGACCGAGCGGGCCGTCGCCACCTTCGGGACCGACTCCACCCGCCGGGCGAGCGAGACGAGCAGGCCGTCGAGGATGGTGCCGGCCGGCAGGCCCCCGGCCACGCCGTCGACGGCCTCCTCGTACAGCGCCTCGGCCGTGCCCCAGCCGAGCTCGAGGAGGATGTCCTCCTTGTGGGCGAAGTGGAAGTAGAAGGTCCCCTTGGTGACCCCGGCCGCCCGGGCGATCTCCTCCACCGTGGTCTCCTCGACGCCACGTTCGAATCCCCGCTCGGTCCACAACGCCAGGGCAGCCCGCACCAACCTTCTCCTGGTCCGCCGTGAGCGGTCCTGCAGAAGGGCCGAACGACGGGGTCCGTCACCCTCGCGGGCGGCGGGCTCCACCTCCTGGTCAGCCCTCACCACCAGCACCTCCCTGTCATCTGCCGCGGCGCCCTGCGGCGCCTGTGAAACGGCGCCCTGCGCCGCCTGTGAAACGGAGACGTTAGCGGATCGGCTCCGGCCCGAAAGGATTGCGTGTGCCTGACCAGGGGCCTCGTCTCCGTCCGCCCACCAGCGGGTCGTTCCGTATGATCTGGCATGCCCAACATCGGCGACGTGGCATGACCGACTCCCACCGGCGCTTCGGCGCGCTGCCCGTCGAGGAGATGTCCCCCCGCCAGCGCGAGGTGGCGACTGCGATCCTCTCGGGCCCGCGGAGCCGTTCGACGGGGCTGTCGGGTCCGTTCGAGGCCCTCCTCAGGAGTCCGGACCTGGCCGATCCGGTGCAGCGGGTGGGTGAGCACGTGCGCTTCCACTCCTCGTTGCCACCCCGCCTGAACGAGCTGGCCATCCTGTTGACGGCCCGGAAGTGGTCGGCGCAGTACGAGTGGTACGCGCACCGCCGGATGGCCCTCGCGGCCGGTCTCGACCCCTCGGTCGCGGATGCCATTGCCCGCAACGATCATCCGGTCGGTCTCGACGGGGACGCGGCGGCCGTCTACCGGTTCGCCGGGCAGCTGTTGGCGACGGGCGGGGTCGACGACCAGACGTTCGCCGGCGTTCGCGACCGCTTCGGCGAGGAGGGCGCGGCAGACCTCGTGGGCGTGGTCGGCTACTACTGCCTCGTCTCGTTCTTCCTGAACGTCGACCGCTACCCGGTGCCGGAAGGGGAGGGGTTGCCCGGCCCGGCCTGATCCCCGGGCAGGCCCACCACACCCGGCTCTCGCTGGACGCCCAGCGCGTTCAGGAGGAAGGCGGCCTGGTGGTAATAGCCCACCACGGCGACGATCTCGATGAGCTGCGCTTCGTCGTAGCGCGCCTCGAGGCGTGCCCACGTGGCGTCACCGATCGTGCTGTCCGTGTGGAGCTCGTTTGCCGCGGCGACCAGCGGAGCCTCCTCGTCGGTGTCGGTCCAACCACCGTCGCGGGCGCAGCGGTCGATCTCCTCGGTGCTCAGCCCCGCCTCCGTGCCCACCCGGACGTGCTGGCCCCATTCGTAGTCCGATCCGGTGTTCCGGGCGGTCCGAAGGATCAGGATCTCACGGTGCCGCGGTGGCAGCGTCCCCCGGAGGAGCAGGGTTCCACCGAGGGCCTCCCATCGGTGGAACAGCCTCGGGTGCCTGACGAGGGTGGTGTACAGGTTGGTCGCCTTGGGGCCCGGCCCCCCGACCACCGGCGCCAGCAGGTCCCGTTGGACCTCGGTCCGGTCGGGTTCGGGGAGCGGCCCGATCCGCGGGCGGTCGGTCACTTTTGCGACGCGCCGTGACGGGTGAGCAGGACCGGGCACGGCGCGTGGTGGGCCACGTCGTCGGCGACCGAGCCGCCGAGCAGCCGTCGGAGAGCCCCGGTGTGGTGAGAGCCCATCACGATGAGGTCGGCGCCCTCGTCGACGGCCACGGAGCAGATCCTCTCGCCCGGGTCGCCGCTCTCCGCCCGGGCCGTTCCCTTCAGGCCGAGGGCCTCGAGCATCTGCTGCATCCGATGCTCACCCGACTCCCGGGCACTCGTCTCGAGCTCGACGAAGGCGGCGTCGTCGGCCAGGGGCATGGAGCCGGCCAGCCCGCCGTCGCCCATGAGGGCGGGAACGACCCCCTGATAGACGGTGAGGAAGACGTACTCGTGGTCGGGCCCCAGGAGCGCCAGGGCCTCACGGACCGCCTCGTGGTCGAGCTCGTCCCCTGCGGCGGCCACCAGCACTTTGCCCATCGGTTCGAACCTCCAGTTCGGTCGTCACGCCCTGACCAGTCTCGCCGGACCGGGCGGGTCGTGTCTCATCGGACGGGACCGGCAGGATCTCGGAGGCCGGGGGTTCCTACGGCATCGGTGCTCGCGCTGGCCCGGCAGACGCTTTCCCGACCCGGGGTTGCACCGTCCCGACCGGGTGCGGTGGCAGCTCGACTAGACCTTAGGGATCGACACGAGGACGAGAGGAACCTGATGGGCGACCGTGACCGTGACCGTGACTTTGCAGCGCTGGCGCTCCGCCTGGCCACCGGGCCCATGCTGATCGCGCATGGCTACAACAAGGTGTTCGGCAAGGGCGGGCTCGAGGGGACCGCGGGGTGGTTCGAAGGGTTGGGACTGCAGCCCGGGTGGCTCCATGCGCGGATGGCGGCGGCCACGGAGCTCGGGGCGGGCACGCTGATCACATTGGGTGCGCTCGACCCGCTGCCCAGTGCCGCCGTAGTGGGCCTGATGGCGACTGCGACCAGGACCGATCACCGGGGGAAGGGCTTCTTCGTGTTCAAGGGGGGCTGGGAGTACACGGTGTTCGTGGCCGCCGCGGCGACCGCCCTGGCGAGCCTGGGAAGCGGGCGGTGGTCGGTCGACCGGCTGATCGGGCGCAGGCCCCGGAGGGGGGCCAAGGTGGCGATCCTCGCCGCGGCGTTCGGAGTGGCGAACAGCACCGCGCTGCTTGCGGCCGCCTACCGTCCGGCGCCGGACAAGGGTGCCGGCACCGGCACCACCGATGCCGCCGCCGCTGCCGATTCCGGCGACGCCACGGGCGATTCCGGCGGCTCCACCGCCACCGATGCCGCCGCCGCTGCCGGCGGGGCGGCCGGCGGGGTCTGACCCGGTCGGCGCCCAGCCGGATCACCGCCTCGCTCGGCGTCGCCAGCATCGGGCTCGACGAGACGGCCCGATCGATCCCGGTCGACTCGAGGTTGCGCGCCGCTCCGCGCGTCTGGGCCCTGCCCCGGGTGACCTTCAGCGATCCCGAGATCGGGTCGGGCGGGCTCACCGAGGAGGCGGCACGCTCCCGAGGGATCGGCGTTCGCACCGGCATGGCCCAGATCCCCGAGTCCACCAGGGGCTGGATCCACAAGGCGGGGAACCGGTACCCGACCTTCCACCGGGCCGTCGAGGCTGCGCTGACCGACCTGGCGGGGTGAGCGGGACCGCCACCGGCCACCCGCCGACCCGCCGATCTCCCGTCGGGCAGTATTGGGGGATGGCCGGAACCGAGGGGAAGGACCCGGGAGAGAGCGAGACGGGCACCCCGGTGGACGAGGACGAGGTCGACCGGCGGGTCGACCGGCTGCTCGCCGACCTCCCTCCGGAACGGGTGGAGGCCGGCGACTTCCTGGGCGCGCAGTTCGACCGGGGGCTCGCGTGGGTGCACTTCCCGGGGGGGATGGGCGGGCTCGGCGCGAGCCCGGGGCTCCACCAGAGGGTGGTGGCCCGGCTGGCGGCGGCCGGTGCCCCTTCGGCGGCGCGCCGCAACGTGCTCGGCTACGGGATGGTGGCACCCACGTTGGTGGTCCACGGGACCGACGGGCAGCGGCAGCGCTACCTCCGGCCGTTGTTCACCTGCACGGAGATCTGGTGCCAGCTCTTCAGCGAGCCGGGGGCGGGCTCGGACGTGGCGAGCCTGGCCACCGCGGCGGTGCGCGACGGCGACGAGTGGGTGTTGAACGGGCAGAAGGTATGGACCACGGCCGCCCACCTGGCGGACCTCGGGCTGGTGATCACGAGGACCGACCCGGGCGTCCCCAAGCATCGAGGCCTGACGGCGTTCCTCGTCGACATGCACGGCGTGGGCGTGGAGGTCCGGCCTCTCCACCAGATCACCGGCGAGGCGGAGTTCAACGAGGTCTTCTTCAGCGGCGCCCGCGTTCCGGACGCGGCCCGGCTGGGAGGGGAAGGCGAAGGCTGGCGCGTCGCGGTGACGACCCTGATGAACGAACGGGTGTCGATCGGGGCGGGCGTGTCACGTCGGGGCGGGGGACCGATCGCTGCCGCGTTGGCGATCTGGAAGGCACGCTGGCAGGGGAGCTCCGCTCCCGAGGCAGCCGTGTTCCGGGACCGCCTGGTCTCGCTGTGGGCCGCGGCCGAGGCCACCCGCCTCACCAACATCAGGGCGGGTCAGCTGCGGCGCTCGGGTACCCCCGGGCCCGACGGCTCGGTGGCCAAGCTGGCCTTCGCCGAGCAGAACCAACGGATCTTCGAGCTCTGCGTGGACCTGCTGGGCGCCGAGGGGATGCTGCACAGCTCGGACTACCCGAAGATCCGGCCGACCGAGGTCGGCCTCGAGGGGGCCGACGTCCACAAGGCGTTCCTGCGGGCACGGGCGAACTCCATCGAGGGAGGGACCTCCGAGGTCATGCGCAACATCCTCGGCGAGCGGGTGCTCGGGCTGCCGGGGGAGCCCCGAACCGACAAGGACCCTCCGTGGAGGGACGTGCCCCGCAGCTGATCCTGCCGCCGGAAGCCGCGCCGTCCGCCCGGCGCCCGCGTGCTCAGGACCCGATATGACCACCGAGCCAGCTCAACGTCCGTTCCCACGCGTCCGCTGCCGCAGCGGCGTCGAACACGGCAGGACGGTCGTCGCAGTGGAACCCGTGCTGGCTGTCGGGATAGCGCACGATCGCCGTGTCGACGGCAAGGGGGTCGGTCGCAGCCCGGAGCCGCTCGACCTGTTCGACCGGAATGCCGCTGTCCTCGTCGCCGTACAGGCCGAGCCACGGGGTCTGCAGCGAGGGGGCGAGGTCCACCAGCGAGGGGAGCCCGAAGCGGCCCTCCGCCACGCCGCCGCCGTAAAAGCTCACCGCCGCACCGAGCGGCTGCAGCGTGGCTGCGTAAAAGGTCACGGTGCCCCCCATGCAGAACCCGACCACCGCCACCCGGCCGGGTACGTGGCCGGCCGCACCGAGCTGGTCGACGGCCGCACCGAGATCGGTCGCCAGGCCCTCGGCGGTCAGCTGGCCCATGACCGGCATGACCGAGCCGAGGTCGTCGTAGGCGAGGACCGGCGATCCTTGGCGGTGGAAGAACGACGGGGCGAGCGCGTGCCAACCGGCGTCGGCGAAGCGCCGGGCCACGTCCTCGATGTGGGACGTGACGCCGAAGGCCTCTTGGACGACGATGACCCCACCCTTCGCCGGCCCGTCGGGAACGGCCCGGTAGGTCGGCATGGGGCCATCGTCGGTGGGAAGCGTGATGGTCGTGGACGTGGTCAATTTCGTCACCCCTTCGTCTCGGGCCCTCCGTCGGGCGCGGACACCGGCGATCGTACCGGGCCGGCTTCACCGGCGGCGGCGATCAGGCGCGCCACCGCGGTCGTCACTCCCATGGCCATGGGCACGTGAAGGAATTCGTTGGGGCCGTGGGCGTTGCTGTGGGGGCCGAGCACGCCGGTCGCCACCAGCTGCACGCCGGGGAAGCGGGCCCCCAGGGTGGCGAGGAACGGGATGGTCCCTCCCTCGCCATAGGCCGAAGGAGCCCTGCCGAAGGCCGCCCGGGATGCCTGCTCGACCGCGGCGGCGAGCCAGGGCGAAGGCTCCGGAGCCACCCAACCGTCGGCCGGGGTCTCGGTCCCGACGCTCACCTGCGCTCCCTGGGGCGGGTCGGAGGTCAGCGCGGAGCGAAGGGCCGCGGCCGCGGCGGCGGCGTCGCAGGTGGGTGGGAGCCGGACCGAGATCTTCGCGGTGGTGAAGGGCCGGAGCACGTTGCCCCCGTCCCGCACGGCCGGGATGCCGTCGATGCCGGTCACCGCGAGCGCCGGGGCCCAGGCCTTGGCGATGAGCCGGTCGGCCGGGGTCCGGCCGGCAAGCTCGAGGCCGCCCGCCGTGGGGATGCCGCCCGTCACCGAGTCGGGGAGCTCGGCGGCGACCGCCGACAGGCTCCGGCGGTGGGACCTGGGGACCCGGGCCCGCAGCTCGGGGAGCCGGATCTCCCCGGTGCGTTCGTCCTCGATCCGCGAGAGGAGCTGGCGAAGGACCCGGAACGAGGAGGGCACGACGCCGCCCGCCAGCCCGCTGTGCACGCCCTCGCTCAGGACGTCCACCCTGACGGTGGCGACCAGGTTCCCGCGCAGCGAGGTCGTCAACCAGAGCCGGTCGTAGGTGAGGCACCCTGAATCGAGGCAGATCACGAGGTCGGGCTGACCGATCCGGCCGGCGAGCCCGTTCAGGTGGGCCGCGAGGTCGGGGCTGCCGCTCTCCTCGCTGGCCTCCACCAGCACCGTCACCCTGGGGTGCGTGGCCCCGGTCGACTCGAGGGCCTCGAGCGCGGTCACCGCGGCGAAGACGGCGTAACCGTCGTCCGCGGTGCCCCGCCCATACAGGAGCTCACCGTCTCGGACCGGTTCGAACGGCCCGAGACCCGCTCGCCACTCCCCCTGGGGAGGTTGCTTGTCGAGGTGGCCGTACACGAGGACACCGGCCTGGCCGCCATCGGTGGCCGGTGCCTCGACGACGAGTAGCGGGGTCCGGCCGGGGATCTCCACCACCTCGGCGGTCAACCCCTGCACCGGTCGGCTCGAGCACCAGTCGCGCAGGAGCCGGGCGGCCCGGCGGATCTCCCCCCGGCGATCCCAGTCCGGATCGAACGCCGGGGACAGGCAATGGATCCGGGTGTAGTCGGCCAGGGCGGGGAGGACGTCAACCTCCCAGACGCGCTCGACCACCGAGCGCGCCGCGCCGCCTTCGGTGCTCATCTGCATAGGTGCCTCCAGAGGTCGTGGTCGGGTCAGAGGTCGTGGTCGGGTGCAGCCGCCCCGGGGACGGTACCGGTGAGGGGTCCCCCGGTGCGATCTTCGCTCCGGGCCGGGAAGCAGACCGGAGTCGTCGGGGTTGGGTGTTCCGTGACTCCCGTTCCGCTGTCCGTGCTCGATCTCGCCACCGTCGCCGAGGGCTCCTCGGCCGCGCAGGCCCTTCACGAGACGACCGACCTGGCGCGAGCCGTCGAGGACATGGGCTACCACCGTCTCTGGGTGGCCGAGCACCACGGCATGCCCGCGGTCGCCAGCTCGGCCCCCGCCGTGCTGATCGCCCACCTGGCCACGGTCACCACCACCCTGCGGGTGGGCTCGGGGGGGGTCATGCTGCCCAACCACTCGCCGCTCGTGGTGGCCGAGCAGTTCGGCACGCTCGAGGCACTCCATCCGGGGCGGATCGACCTCGGGCTCGGGCGCGCCCCGGGGACCGACCAGCTGACCGCCAGGGCCCTGCGGCGGAACGGCGACCTGGGCGCCGATCATTTCCCCGAGGACGTGGTGGAGCTCATCGGTTACTTCCTCGGTACCCAGGACCACCCCCGGGCCATGCCGGGGGAGGGCTACCTTCCCGAGGTCTGGCTGCTCGGTTCGAGCGTCTTCAGCGCCAATCTGGCGGGGCTCCTTGGGTTGCCCTTCTCCTTCGCCTACCACTTCAGCCCCCAGTACCTCCAACCCGCGCTCGAACGGTACCGGACGACCTTCCGGCCCTCGGCGCTCCTGTCCGAGCCCTACGCCATGGTGGCGGTCAGCGTGCTCTGCGCTCCCGATGCCGAGGAAGCCGAATGGCTCGCCGGCCCCTCGCACCTCTCGATGCTGCGTCTCAGGACGAACCGCCTGGGACCGCTCCCCTCTCCGGAAGAGGCCGCGGCCTACCCGTACTCCCCGGCCGAACGTGATCTGGTCGACTCTCTGGCTGCCACCCATGTCGTCGGTGACCCCCCGGCGGTGCATCGGGGCCTGGCCGAGCTGCTCGAGCGGACCGGGGCGAACGAGCTGATGATCAGCACCCGGGTGTTCGGCCATGCGGATCGGCTCAGGTCGTACGAGCTGGTGGCCCGCGAATGGGGATTGCGCGGGGGTCGGTCGATCCCCGCTTCGTCCACCAGCCGGAACTGACGCCACCTCGCCAACGCCTGGTCAGCGGCCTTGCAGCGGTCCGCCGGTACCTCTCTTCGTGATCTGCGCCTCTTCTTATGGAAAATAGATGGAGTTGGCAACTCCCACGTAGTTGAATCTGTAGTGGACGAGGGAGACGACCCGATGAGTACGGACTGGATGCCCAGAGGAAAGTGCAGGGACCTGGCTCCCGACACCTTCTTCCCGAGTGACGGGCTCGGTGTTCAAGAAGCTCAGCGCATCTGTGCGGAATGCCCGGTCACCGAAGAATGCCTCGAGTACGCGCTGGTCAACCGCATCGACCACGGCGTGTGGGGTGGGCGTTCCGAGCGTGAGCGCCGGCGCCTCCAGCGGCGCCGACGCGGGGTCCTGGTCACCGCGGCGGGCTGACGCCGGCGTCACTCACGGGACCGGCGGACGAGGCAGCACCGCCGTGCCCCAATTGCAGAGAACCTCTTTACTTCGGAACTCGTTGCCGTTAGGTTTCGTGGCAGACGATTCGAAGCGGTTTGTGGCGCTTCTGCACGGGGGGTTCGATCGATGCGTTGTCGTGGGCGGGGCAGGATCGCGATGGTGGGCCTGGCATCGGTGCTGCTCGGCGCCGCCGTACCGGGGGTGACCGCGGTCGGAACGGCCGCCGCCGCCTCGCCGTCGAAGAGCCCGATCCTCGTCGGGAACCTCGGACCCTATACGTCCACCGTCCTCGGCCCGGAGGAGCTGGACCTGGCAGCGACCCCCAAGGCGTGGGTCGCCTACACGAACGCCCACGGCGGTATCGACGGGCATCCGGTGAAACTCGAGGAGATCAACGACAACTTCGACCCCGCACAAGCCGTGGCGGCTGCGAAGAAGCTGATCGCCGACCATGTCGTGGCCGTCGTGTACGACGAGGACGTCGCCCTCGAGACCGCCTACGCGCCCCTGCTCCAAGCGGCCGGGATCCCCGTCGTCGGCGGCCAGGACTACGACGCCGTCTGGGAGACCAACCCGGACCTGTTCCCCACCATGGCCACGGTCAGCACCAAGGGGTTCGCCGACGACTACGCCGCCAAGTTCGCCAAGGCGAAGAAGCTGGCGGAGGCGTACTGCACCGAATCGTCGGCCTGTCTCGAGGACGTCCAGGCGCAGAAGGCCGCCTCGTCCCAGGTCGGGATAACGGTGGACGTCGGCCCCAGCGCGGGCAGCACCCAGCCGAACTACACCGCGCAGTGCGTGCAGCTCGCCTCGTACGGCGCCCAGGCCTACTACTTCTCGGACGGGGTGGCGGGCATCGAGCACATGGCCTCCGACTGCGCCCGGCAGGATCTGAAGGGGTTCTGGGTCCTGCCACAACCCGACCCCACCGAGCTGTCGAATGCCGTGCTCTCGAAGTTCACCATCGGGCAGGACCTCTCGCTCCCGTACTTCGCCAGGCTGCCCCAGACCAAGGAGTTCCGGGCCGGGATGGCGAAGTATGCGCCCGGCATTCCCCTCCAGGTGAACTCCCTGCGGGCCTGGTCGGCTTTTGACGTGTTCAAGAAGGCCGTCGAGAACGAGGCAGCCAAGCCGGTCACGCCCGCAAGCGTGAAGGCCGGCCTCTACAAGCTCGAGGGCTTCGACGACAACGGGCTCACCCCGCCGCTCACCTACACGCCGGGAAAGGGCACGACGATCAAGTGCTTCGTCGTGTGGGGGATCAAGAGCGGCAAATTCGTCCTGCCCAAGGGTGACCACTACGTCTGTGCGCCGTGAGGATCGTGCCGGCCGGTGCCGTGCCGGTGGGCCGCCTGAAGACGCCGCCTGAAGGCGCCGCGGCGTCGTAGCTTCGAGGGCCCGTCCCGCCGGGAGCTCCGGACGGGCGGGGTCGACGGCGGCGATACTGGGGCGGTGGGGGGACCTCGGCGCTCCGGCACCAGCTCGGCGATGGGATCGCCCGGCGCTCGCCTGCCCCGTGGGCTCCTGGCCCTGGTGTGCGCCGTCGTGCTGGTCGACACCGTCTTCTACACGGCGCTGACCCCACTGTTGCCCCACTTTGCCCGGACCTTCGATCTGTCCAAGGGGCAAGCGGGGATCCTGGTCGCCGCGTATCCGTTGGGGACCTTGGTCGGGGCGCTGCCCGGGGGGATGCTCGTCAATCGCCTGGGCGTGCGACCGGCCCTCCTGACAGGGCTGGCCTTCATGAGCGTGGCGACCCTCGTCTTCGCTTTCGGGTCGTCGCTCCCCGTACTTTACGCGGCCCGTTTCGTGCAGGGGGTGGGTGGGGCCTCCACCTGGGCCGCCGGTCTCGCCTGGCTTGCCGGGGCAGCGCCCCCGGAGCGCCGCGGGGCCGTTCTCGGGTTGGCGTTCGGATCGGCCCTTGCCGGCGCGCTCTTCGGGCCCGTGGTGGGGGCCGTCGCCAGCACGGCCGGGACCGTTCCGACGTTTGCGGGCGCCGGCGTCGCCGGAGTGGCCCTCATGGTGTTCTGCCTGTTCATGCCCAAGCCGGCTGTCGGGGAGCGCCAGAGGCTGCGTCAGGCCATGCGGGCCCTCGGCGAACCCTCGGTGTCGGGAGGGATGTGGCTCACCTGCCTGGCCGGGCTGGCGTTGGGCGTCGTTGACGTGCTCGTACCGCTGCGCCTTGCCGAGCTCGGAGCGTCCGCCCTGGTCATCGCCGCGGCGTTCCTCGGAGCCGCCGGGGTGGAGACGGCCCTCTCGCCCCTGGTCGGCCGGGTGTCGGACCGCCGGGGTCCTGTGGCGACGGTGCGGGGCTTCGTGGCGGGGGCGATCGTCGCCTGCCTGCTGCTGCCCCTGGCCGCTCCCTGGTGGGTGTTGGTGGTGGTGCTGATCGTCGGCCTGCCGACCGTCGGCTCCCTGTTCGTTCCCGCGTCGGCGATGCTCAGCCACGGGGCTGACCGGAAAGGGCTCAACCAGGGTCTCGCCTTCGGTCTGTCCAACCTGGCCTGGGCGAGCGGGCAGGCCGTCTCGGCCGCAGGAGGCGGCGCCCTGGCCCAGGCCACCCGCGACGCCCTGCCCTACTCGCTCCTCGCCGTGGCGTTCGGCCTCACGCTGCTCCTCTTCCGGGCGCCCGCCGGGCGCCTCGGGTCACCGATGGGGACCGCCGCCGCCACCGGTGCGGGACCGGGGTCCGGGCGCGTCACGTAGCATCTCTGTCGGTGGTGGGAGAACGGGCCAAGGGACGGTTCGCCGAGTCGTTCTCGCGACTCCGGCGGCGGGCGCATCTCGGTCGCCGCGATCCGTACGAGCTCCACCTCGACCCCAGCCTGAGGCCCCGCGACGTCGAGCGGATCGGGGTCGCGCTCGATTCGGTGCTGGCCCAGCGGGAGCCGGTCACCCGTCGGCTCATGGCGTCGGCCGTGCTCTCCGCCTACGACAAGTTGAACGACACCGGCCGCGTCCGGTTCTTCGAGCGGATGTCCGAACAGCTGGCCCCCGACGTCGCGGCGGTCGACGCCGCCATCGAGACGGTGCGGACCTCTCGCACGCCGAACGACCGGGTGGCCGCGGAGCGGGAGCTGCGGCGGGTGCTCACCCCGAGCTATGCCCGGCTCTTTCACGTGCTGACCGGGCTCCCCGAAGGGGTGAAGCTCCTCATCGACCTGCGCGCCGACCTGCTGGCGTGCCGGGGGGACGACCCGTCGTTGCGCCGCCTCGACGACGAGCTGGCGGGGCACCTGTCGACGGTGTTCGACGTGGGCCTGCTCGAGCTGCAGCTCATCACCTGGGAGCGTTCGCCGGCCGCGCTGCTCGAGAAGCTGATCGCCTACGAAGCGGTCCACGAGATCGGATCGTGGGACGACCTGAAGTACCGGCTCGAGGGTGCCCAGCGCTGTTTCGCCTTCATCCACCCCGCCATGCCCGACGAGCCCCTGATCTTCGTTGAGGTGGCGCTGACCCGGGGGATCGCCGGCAACCTCCCGGTGCTGCTGGGCCACGCCGAGGGCGAGACGGGCACAGCCGAAGGTGATACCGCCATCTTCTATTCGATCACCTCGTGCCAGCCCGGCCTCGCGGGGATCCAACTCGGCAACGAGCTGATCAAGCACGTCGTGGAGCGGCTCCGCCGCGACGAGCCGGGCCTGCGCAACTTCGCCACGCTGTCACCGATCCCCGATTTCCGGCCATGGGTGGAGCGCCAACTGGCCGGTGGGGACGTGACCCCGGGCGAGCGCGCGGCGTTTCAGGACGATCTCGGCTCCGTGCGCAAGCTCGTGAACGCCCAACAGGTGCAGCACGCGCCCGACGGGATCCGCGTCGGCCTCCTGTCGATGTGCGCCCGGTTCCTGACCGAGCAGGGTCAGACCCGCAGTGCCGACTCGGTGGCGAACTTCCACCTGTCCAACGGCGCCAGGATCGAGCGGCTGAACTGGCTCGCCAACCCTGCGCCCTACGAGATCGACCGGTCCTTCGGCATCATGGCCAACTACCGCTACGACCTCGGTACCATCGCCGTCAACGTGAACGAGTACCTGCAGTCGGGGACGATCGACGCCGCGAGCGGGGTGCGCGAGCTCGTCCGCTGACCTCGGACGGCAATCTCGGACGGCAATCTCGGGCGGCAATCTCGGGCAGGCATACGCCACATCGCCACATCGCCACATCGCCGTTTCTCAGGCTCTTCACGCTCGCTCGTCGGCCGCCCGCCAGCAGTACCAGGCGACGGTGCTGCGGTACGGCCGGTAGGGCTCACCCAGGTCGGCCAGCTGCCGGGGGGTCGGGACCTCGGGCAGCCCCCAACCGGCGGCGAACCCGGCCCGGACCCCGAAGTCGCCGACCGGCCACACGTCGGGGCGGGCCAGGGTCGAGAGGAGGAACATCTCGGCGGTCCAGCGCCCGATGCCCCGCACCTGCACAAGGTGCTCCACCACGGCCTCGTCGGACAGCCGCCCGATACGCGCGAGTGACACCCTGCCGGCCGCCACCTGCTCGGCGAGATCCCGGATGGACGCTGCCTTGGAGGCGCTCAGTCCGCACGAGGTCAGCACCGCGGTGTCGGTCGCGAGGACCCGGTCCGCCGTCACCTCCGCGTCGAGCGCCTCGACCAGACGGGCGTGGATGGTCGAAGCGGCGCGTCCGGCGAGCTGCTGGTAGCAGATGGCCCGGGCCAGCGCGGCGAACCGCTCGCCGGCAGCCGCCGGCCGACGCGAGGGGGGCGGCCCGTGGCGCCGGACGAGCCCGGCCAGCACCGGATCACGCCTGCTCAATACCCGGACGTCCGGAGCGCCCCCTGATGCCGTCACGCCTCAGCTCGCCTGGCTGACCGAGCTCATGTTGAAGTCGGGGACCCGCAGGGCCGGCATCGACGTCCGGTTCAGCCATTCGCCGAACTCCCGACCGAGGGCCCGCCCGCTCGCGCCGGCCTCGGTGGCGCGCCCCAGGACGCCGACCGGGCTCTCGTTGAACCGGAAGTTGTTGGCCGACCCGACGATCTCGCCGTCCTCAACGACGTACACGCCGTCGCGGGTGAGCCCGGTGAGCAACAGGGTGGAAGGGTCGACCTCGCGGATGTACCAGAGACAGGTCACGAGCAGCCCCCGCTCGGTCCGCGCGACGAGATCGTCGACGGAGCCGGTGGCTCCGGGTAGCTCGAGCACGAGGTTGTCCACCGGCGGGGTGGCGGTCGTGCCGGACCGGTTCGCCCCCGCCCGGTGGTAGCGGAGACGCGCCAGCCGGCCATGCTCGATCCACCCGGTGTGCCCGATCCCCAACCCGTTGTCGAAGACCGACACGTCGGCTCCCGACACCCCGGTGGCCACGAACGGCGAACAGGCCAGGCCGGGCTCACCCGGATCGCTCCGCAGCTCGAAGGGGAGGGCGGACAGCAGGTCCCCGACGCGCGTGCCGCCGCCGGATCGGGAGAAGACCGTCCGCCCGTCCTCGGCGTCCTGTCCACCCATGGCGTCGACCAGGCCCACCATCAGATCGGCGGTGGCCTCGGAGGGCAGGACGACCTCGTAGCGGCCGGCCGGCAGCTCGATCCGGCGCCGGGCGCGCTCGAGGCGCGGCACGATCCGGTCCTCGAGCCCGCCGACGGAGACGTCGGCGAAGTCGGCGGTGCCCGAACCGGCCCACGCCGAGCGGGAGCCGTCGGCGCTCCGGGCCACGAGGTGCAACGATCCGGTCGGTTGCGCGTGGCGGAGGCGGAGGCCGGTGGAGGTTCCCAGGTACACCGTCGACACACCATGCTCGGCGAAGCCGGCCAGCACCCGGTCGCTCCCGGGCCTGCGGGCGCGCCGGAAGGCATGGCCGAGCCCGGCGAGCACGTCGCCGAGGACGGAGAGGTCGGTCGCGTCGGGCGGGGTGGCGAAGTCCGGCAGGGTCGGGCCGGCCGCCGGCGGCCGGTCTTCGGGCCCGACGAGGGCCGCTGCGTCGTCGGCCGGCCGCGACGCGGCCGCGTCGCCCGCCGCGTCGCGGACCAGCGCGTCGATGTCGACGGCACCGCCCCGTCTCGCCATGCCCGGGGCCACACCGCCCTCCACCGCCTGAAAATTGATGACGGTCACCCGTCGATCGCGCCGGATGCCGTTGGTGGTCACCGTGTTGTTGGCGAAGCGGACCTCGGCCTCACTGGTGTCCTCCACGATGACGACGCAGCCCTCGCCACCGGCGGCGGCCAGCGCCCGTTCGACCACTTCGGGGGCCGGCGGCAGCCCCGAGGGGTCCCGGGTCCGAGCCCCCCCGGGCGTCACCGCCCCCCCTCGGCGCGGGCATTGAGCACCCGGACGTCTCGCACGAGCACCGACGGGCACCCATGACTGACCGGTGCGACCTGGCCGGGTTGCCCCTTGCCACAGTTGAAAGCCCCGCCGAGGCGGTAGGTCGACCGCCCGCCCACGGCCTCCATCGATCCCCAGAACTCGGTCGTGACGGCCTGGTAGGCCACGTCCCGCAGCTGGCCTGCCAGCCGGCCGTCGACGATGGCGAAGAACCGTTGGCCGGTGAACTGGAAGTTGTAACGCTGCATGTCGATGGACCAGCTCTTGTCGCCCACGACGTAGATCCCGCGTTCCACCCCGCCGATCAGGTCCTCGGTGGTCGGTCCCTCGCCGGCCGCCGGCCGGAGGGAGACGTTGGCCATCCGCTGGATCGGCACGTGGAGCGGCGAGTCGGCGAAGGCGCAGCCGTTGGAGCCGGACAGGCCGGACGCGCCGGCGATCGCCCGGTCCAGCTGGTAGCCGACCAGGACACCGTCGCGCACCAGATCGAAGGTCTGGGCGGCCACGCCCTCGTCGTCGATGGCCACGGTGGCCAGACCGTGGGGGGTGGTGCGGTCGCCGGTCACGTTCATGGCCGGCGAGCCGTAGCGCAGGTTGCCCAGCCGGTCCGGGGTGGCGAACGAGGTGCCGGCGTACGCGGCCTCGTACCCCATGGCCCGGTCCAGCTCGGTCGCGTGGCCGATCGACTCGTGGATCGTGAGCCACAAGTTGGTGGGATCGACGACCAGGTCGTACCGACCGGGCTCGACCGAGGGCGCGCGGAGCTTGGCCGCCAGGAGCTCGGGCATCTCCGCCAGCTCGCCGTCCCAGTCCCACCCGTTCCCGTTCAGGTACTCCCAGCCCCGGCCCACCGGTGGGGCCAGCGTGCGCATGGTCTCGAAACCGTCGCCGTCGGGACGGATCGCCATGGCCTCCACCACCGGGTGGACCCGGACCCGGCGTTGGTTGGCCACCGTGCCGTTCAGGTCGGCGTAGTGCTTCTCTTCGGTGACCGCGAGGACGGAGGCGATGACGTGTCGGACCCCGGGGGAGGCTTGCAGACGGCGGCTCCACTCGCCCAGGGTGGCCACCTTGTCGGCGAGGGGAACCGACGCGGGATCGATGTCGAACGGGGACTCCCAGTTCACCTCGCCGTGCCCCGGCTCGGGGGCCAGTTCGACCCGGCCGGGCGTCGCCACGGCGCAGGCCCGGGCCGCCAGCACCGCCTGGCCGGCCAGGGCGGCGACGGCGTCGGGATCGCTGGCCACCGTCGCTGCGAACCCGAGCGATCCCTCGTGCAGCACCCGCAGGCCGACGCCGACCTCGGTGTCGTCCGCCGCGGTCTCGACCCGGCCGTCCCTCAGCCGGAGGCCCTGGGACCGGATCCGCTCCACCCGCACCTCCGCCTGGGCGCAGCCGAGGGAGGCCGCCGCCCCGAGCACCACGTCCCGAAGGTCGGCCTGGCGGGTCTCGTCGAGCGCGTCACCTCCGCGGGGCACGGGTGCACGCTACCGGGCCGGTGCCGACGGCGGTACCGGGGGAAGGCCTGTCCAGCGGTCCGGAGCGCGGTCCGTCCCGAACGGGTGGAGGCCCGCCGTCGTGCCGCACCCCGCCACGACGTCGTGGAGGGTCTCGATCAGGACCCGGGTGGGGGCCGAGGGGAGGCCCCGGGTCCGGAGGGCGACGCCGACCCCACGGCGGGGGAAGCCTTCGAGCGCGACCATGCGGAACTCGCTCCTCAGGTGATCGGGGAGCGCGGCCGCGGGGAGGATGGCCGGCCCGTACCCGTCGAACGTCAAGGACGCCAGCATGTGCATCCCGTCGAGCTCGATGGAGGGCCGAAGGGTCACGCCGGCCTTGCGGGCCGCCGCGTCGATCTCGTTGCGCAGGGCGGTGCCGGGTATGGGGAGGAGGAGCTCGAGGTCGGTCAGCGCGGTCAGGGGCAGGGGGTCGACCGGGCCGTCGGTCGGACCGGTCGCTTGGGCGTCGCCGGACGCGTCGGCGGGAACAGTGCTCGCGGCCGGGGCCAGAGGGTGCCCCACCGGGACCACGAGCATGAGGTCCTCGCCGAAGAGCGGGGTGGCGACGAGGTCGTCGCTGCGGACCGGAAGGCTGACGACCGCCAGATCGAGGCGACCGGAGACCAGCTGGGGCTCGAGGGTGGTGTTCGTCCCGTCGGTGACGTTCAGGCGGATGTGCGGGTGGCGCTCTCTCAGCCGGGCGAAGAGCTGGGGCACCAGCCAGCGCCCGGTGGTCCCGATCACGCCGGCCCTGACCGTGCCCGACACCTCTTGACGGAGGGAGACCACGTCGGCAGCCATGGCGTCGAGCTCCACCATCATCCGCCGGGCCCGGGCCACGACCACCTCGCCCTCCTCGGTCAGGTGGCCGGACGACCGATCGACCAGGATGACGTCGAGCTCCCGCTCGATGCGTGCCACGTGGGCGGAGATGTTCGACTGCACGGTGCCGATGGACTCTGCGGCCGCCGAGAAGCTGCCACAGTCGGCGATCCCGATCAGTGCCTGCAGGTGTTTCAGGTCCATTTGGGACCACGCTCCCGTTCGCTTGTGGTCGGCTCCCTGAACATCAGTATAAGTGATGGGAAGTATCTCCCAAAAGCTGCTTGACAGATGCAGATGGTTCCGGCAAACTGACAGAAGACCGCAGGAGATGGAACCCCCCCTCCGATCCTGGCGTGTCGTGTGAAGGGATCGCCTCCCCCCGGCGATCCCTTCACCGCGTCAGGGGACAGTTCGCCGACGAGGGTACCGTGGCGAGGGGGATCACGGCCGACACGCTCTTCCCGGGGAGGGTGGTCACCGGAGGGGAATTGACCACCGGGTAGCCTTCACGAGCGTGGGCGCCGTCTTCGTCGATCTCGACCGGACGCTCCTGCGGGGGGCGAGCGGCCCCCTGCTCGAGGCGGCGCTGCTTGCCGAGGGGGTCGTGGGGCATCGGCGGTCCCTGCCCGGGAACCGCCTGCTCTACGGCCTGTACGACCGGTTCGGGGAGAACCTGGCGGCCATGAGCCTGGCCCGGGCTGCTGCCCTCGCGGCCCGCGGATGGTCGCAAGACGGCACGCGGCGAGCCGGGAGCCGCGCGGTGGGTGAGCTGTTGGAACTGGTGGCGCCCTACGCCCCCGAGGTGCTCGCGCGCCACCGCGGGGAGGGACACCGGCTGGTCCTGACCACGACGACCCCGCTCGACCTCGTCGAACCCTTCGCCGAGGCGATGGGATTCGACGCGGTGGTGGCCACCCGCTACGCGGTGAGGGACGGCCGCTACACCGGCAGGTTGTCCGGTGGGTTCGTCTGGGGACTGGGCAAGCGGCAGGCGGTGGGGCGCTGGGCGGACGCCGAGGGCATCGATCTCGCCGATTGCGACGCCTACTCCGACAGCTTCTTCGACGCCCCCCTGCTCTCGGGCGTGGGCAGGCCCCACGCCGTCAATCCCGATCCGAGGCTCGGTGCACTTGCCCGGGTCCGCCGGTGGCCGGTGGAGCACTGGGACCGGCCGCCGGGCGTCCCCTCGCTGGCCGGGCTCGAGCCTTACGACGTACTGCGGCCGTTCGTCCGGCCTGAGGTGTTCCCCTATGCCCGTTTTGACGTGCAGGGCCTCGAGCACATCCCCGATCACGGTCCGGTGGTCTTGGCATCGAACCACCGGAGCTACTTCGACGTGGCCGCCCTGGCCCTGGTGGCCGCGGGCGCGGGTCGTCCCGTCCGCTTCCTGGCCAAGCGGGAGCTCTTCGACGCTCCGATGCTCGGTCGGGTGGCGCGTTCGCTCGGGGGGATCCCGGTCGACCGGGGCTCGCCCTCGCCGACGGCGTTGCGGAGCGCCAGCTCGGCGCTCCGGGCGGGCGAGGTGGTGCTGGTGCTCCCGCAGGGGACGATCCCCCGGGGGGAGGACTTCTTCAGGCCGGCCCTCACGGGCAGGACAGGTGCGGTCCGGTTGGCCCAAGGGGCGGGCGCACCCCTCGTGCCGATCGGGCTGTGGGGGACCGAGGTGGTGTGGCCCCGCTCGTCCCGTCTGCCCGACGTGACCCGGCTCCTCCGCCCTCCGACCGTCCGGGTCCGCGTCGGGTTCCCCGTCGAGCTCGGGTCGCTCCCGCCGGACGAGGGGACGAGGCGGCTCATGCGGGCGATCTCCGCCCTGCTCCCCGCCGACGGGCGACTGTGCCGACCGCCGAACGAGGAGGAGCTCGAGCGAACCTATCCGCCCGGTACCCGACCCCGGCTCACCACCGCTTCCGCGGACGGTGCCGAGCCCTGCGGCCGCCGGTGAGTCCCGCTCTCCGTGCGACGACCCTCCCGCTCCGCTCCGAGGTGGCCATCGTCGCCACCAGGATCGTCAACGCGGTGTCTCGCCGGCTCGGTCTGGGAAGCGGCACGGTGGCCGGGGGTCGCATCGGGATGGCCATCGACCCGTCGCTTCTCGGCCGATTGAGCACCGGGCGCGTCGTGGCGCTGGTGAGCGGGACGAACGGGAAGACCACCACCACCCGCCTGTTGGCCACGGCGATGGCAGGGGAGGGCGAAGCCGTCGTCACCAACGCCACCGGGTCCAACATGCCCGCCGGTCATCTGGCCCCGCTGGTGGCCGGCCCCCTTCGGGTGCCGGTGGTGCTCGAGGTGGACGAGGCCTACCTGCCCCAGTCGGTGAACGTCCTCGCACCCGCGGCCGTCGTTCTGCTCAACCTGTCGCGGGACCAGCTCGATCGGACCAGCGAGGTCCGGATGCTGGCCGGGAGATGGCGGGCAGCGCTGAACGGGGCACGCGGGACCACGGTGGTGGCGAACGCCGACGACCCGCTGGTTGTCTGGGGCGCTCTCGGAGCACAGGACGTGATCTGGGTCGCGGCGGGGATCGGCTGGCGCAACGACGCCGTCGGGTGCCCGGCGTGCGGAGGCCGGATCGTGTTCGCGGACGCCGACGCCGGCGCCGGCGCCGACTCGGGGGGTGGCGGTGCGGTCGAGCGGGGCGGGTGGGCCTGCACGAGCTGTGATCTCGGCCGGCCGGAGCCCGACGTGAGCATCGAGGAGGGAGGCGGGGGAGAGGCCCTTGCTGTGCTGAGTGACGGGCGACGGGTACCCGTGAAGATCAGCCTCCCCGGACGGTTCAACCGGGCGAACGCGGTGATGAGCGCGGTGGCGGCCCACGCGCTCGGCCACGATCTCGACCAATCGCTCAGGGCGATGGCGGCGGTTGAGGACGTGGCGGGACGGTTCACCGTCCGCACCGTCGGCGGCGTGCCGGCCCGACTCCTGTTGGCGAAGAACCCGGCGGGATGGGCCGAGCTCCTCCAACTGGTCCGTACAGGGACCGAGCCTGTGGTGGTGGCGATCAATGCCCGGGTCGCCGACGGGCGGGACCCTTCGTGGCTCTGGGACGTGCCGTTCGAGTCGCTGGCCGGGCGTGTGGTCGTGGCCAGCGGTGACCGGTGCCGGGACCTGTCGGTGCGACTCCACTACGCCGGCGTGGCCCACGAGACGATCGGTGACCCGTCCGCCGCCGTGGCCGTGGCGGCGCGGTCGGGTACCGGCACCGTGCAGTGCGGCACCGTGCAGTCCGGCACCGTGCAGTCCGGCACCGTGCAGTTCGTCGGCAACTACACCGCTTTCAACGAGGTGCTCGGGCTGTCCACCGCCACGGGAACCGGCCGGCGATGAGGGAGCCCGGTTCCGTGCTCACTGTGGTCGTGGTCTACCCGGACCTGTTGGGGACCTACGGTGACGGCGGCAACGGTCTGGTGCTCGCCCGCCGTGCGGAATGGCGGGGGATACCGGTGCAGCTCCTGGAGGCGCCGTCGGACCAGCCGCTGCCGCACGGCGACCTGTACTGCCTGGGCGGTGGCGAGGACGGTCCCCAGGCACGCGCCGTGATGGCGCTCGAAGCCGACGGGACCCTGGTCACGGCGGTCGGGCGTGGGGCCGTGGTACTCGCCGTCTGCGCGGGGTTTCAGATCGTGGGTCGCTCGTTCCCGTCTGCGGACGGACGGGCCCTTCCGGGCCTCGGTCTCCTTGACGTCGAGACGGTGAAGGGCAAGGCCAGGGCCGTCGGCGAGGTGTTGGCGCAGCCGGAACCCATCGGGGCCGGTGGCGACGGGGTGGCGACCCAACGCCTGCCGGCGCTGACCGGGTTTGAGAACCACGCCGGGTTGACCGTCCTGGGCCCGTCGGTACAGCCCCTGGCCCGGATTGAGGTCGGGGTGGGCAACGGCGACGGCACCGAGGGCGCGGTCGGTGGTCGGATCGTCGGGACGTACCTGCACGGTCCGGTCCTGGCCCGCAACCCGGCACTCGCCGACCTGCTGCTGGCCTGGGCCTTGGATGCCGACGTTCCCCTCGAGCCCCTGAACGACGATGAGGAGGACGCCCTGCGCGCCGAACGGTTGTCGGCCGTCATGCGGATCCGGGGACGGCGCCGATTCGGGTTCCGTCGCTGAGGCGGGCTCCCGAGACCGGGCGCGTCGGCGCTGCTGATCGGGAGCTTCTTGCCTGTTCGACGGGATCAGAGAACATGCCTGCGCCGGCACCTACCCGTCGGGCGGCGGCCGCTGGTTGCGCAGCCGGTTGTGGAACCCGCAGAGCAGCCGGCCGTTCTCCTGGGTGGTGGGGCCGCCGGCACCGAAGGGCACGATGTGGTCGACCTCGCACCCCGGCGCCGGGCGGTCGCAGTAGGGATGGGTGCACTCCCGGTCGCGCAGCTCGACGGCCCTGCGGGTGGCCCCGGCGAACAACCGGG
>DATKRB010000015.1:0-3698 GCA_035532415.1 Acidimicrobiales bacterium
GATATCTGTCCGGTTGGTACTCGGCCGCGTTCTCCGACCGGTGGTCGCCGGGCGTGGGTGCCTGGAGCTCGCTCGCCTCCCCGCCCTCCGGCGCCACGCTCACGGCCATGGAACCCTGGCTCAACCCACGGATTCCCTAAGCTCCACTTCCACCACCCCGCCCCGATGACTGCGACCCCCGCCCCGATGACCACGACCCCCGCCCCGATGACTGCGACCCCCGCCCACCTCTCCTCGGGGTCCCGAGCGACCACGGCCCCCGCCGGCCGAGCGTCAGCGTACGCGCACCCAGACGACGGGGGTCGGCGGTGACCCGGATCGCGCTCCTCCCCAGCGCCTACCCCCCGTCGGTCGGCGGAGTCGAAGAGCTCACCCGACACCTGGCTCTGGCGCTGGTGGCCGCCGGCGACGAGGTGGAGGTGTGGACCGGCAATTCGGACGACCACGACGCCGAGACCGTCGAGATCCGGGACGGTCTCGTCGTCCGCAGGTTCCCGCTGCCGTTGCCGGCGAACAGCTTGCCGGTCACCGCCTTCGCCGCAGTCAACGGAGCTCGTACCATGCGGGCCCTCCACCGGGCGGTGGCGTCGTTCCGCCCCGACGTGCTCCATGTGCAGTGCTTCGGCCCGAACGGCGCCTACGCCACGGCGCTCTCGTGGACGGCCGGCGTTCCGCTCGTGATCACGCTCCAGGGGGAGACGGTGATGGACGACGCGGATATCTTCGACGTCTCGCAGTCCCTGCGGGCGGCACTCCGGGCCGGCCTGCGGAAGGCGGCAGCAGTCACCGCCTGCTCCCAGTTCACCCTGGACGACGCGATCGCCCGCTTCGGCCTTCCTCCCGGACGGGGTGTCGTCATACCCAACGGAGTGGCACTCGACGGCGCAGGGTCGAGCGGAGCACCTGCGGACCCTGGCCCGCTCGACCGTCTGGGTGACACCCCGTTCGTCCTCGCCCTCGGGCGGGTGGTCGCGAAGAAGGGGTTCGACCTCCTCCTGGCGGGCTACGCGGCGATGGATCCGGCCGAGCGCACAGCGGACCTCGTGATCGGGGGCACCGGCGCGGCCGTCGAGGGCCTCGAGGCACAGGCCGAGGAGTCGGGAATCGGCGACCGGGTGCACTTCGTGGGCCGCCTCAGCCGCGAGGAGGTCGCTGCGGCGATGTCCCGGGCCGAGGTCTTCGTGATGCCGAGCCGGCTCGAGCCGTTCGGAATCGTGGTCCTCGAGGGTTGGCGCGCCGGCACCGCTGTGGTCGCCACCAGCCGGGGCGGGCCACCCGAGTTCGTCCGCGACGGCGTGGACGGGCTCCTCGTCGACCCGTTCGACACCGCGGCCGTGGCCCGCGTCCTCGGGCGGGTGCTGACCGACGGCCCGCTCCGCCGTTCGATCGCGGCAGCCGGGCACGCCCGGGTCGGGGAGTTCGCCTGGCCGGTGGTCGCCGAACGCTATCGCGAGCTGTATGCATCCGTCCTCGGCTCGCAGGCAGGCCGGCGCCGACGGGGTAGGGCGTCGTGATCGCGGTCCGGACGGAACTGCGGGTGGGCCTCGATCTCGTCGACGTGGCCGACGTGGCCGCCTCGGTCGCACAATTCGGAGACCGCTACCTGCAGCGCATCTACACGGACCACGAGATCGGCTGCAGCCGACGACCGGGTCGCGTCGGGACCGCCGGTGCGTACGCGATGGAGTCGTTGGCTGCCCGGTTCGCGGCGAAGGAGGCGGTACTGAAGGTGCTGAGACCTGTCGGTGCGCGGCCTGCCTGGCGTAGTATCGAATTACATCGGATGACGGAAGGGTGGTGTGAGATCCGCCTGTCCGGCACGGCTGCGGCACTCGCTGAGGCGGCAGGCATCGACGGGCTCTCGGTCAGCCTGTCGCACGAAGCGAACCTCGCGGCGGCCGTCGTCGTCGGTTGGAGCACCCCACGAGTCGGAGGAGAAGGATGATGGTTGACGGAACGGTGGAAGGGACGATCCGGGAGGTTCTGGGCGACCACGGCCGCCTGGCGGTTCCGGTCGAGACCCTTGCCGATGACACCGACCTGTTCGGCGCGGGCATGACCTCGCACGCCAGCGTCAACGTCATGCTCGCTCTCGAGGACGCATTCGACTTCGAGTTCTCGGAGAAGATGCTGAAGAAGTCCACGTTCGAGTCGATCGGCTCCATCCGGGCCGCAGTGACCGAGATGACGGGAGCGTGATCCTCAGGTGACCACGGCCGAGTCCGCCCCGCCGACGACCATGACGCGTTCGGGAGCGGTGTGCGCGCGCATGGCGGCGATCGCGGACGAGGTCGCCGGCCCGGCGGCCGCCGATGTGGACGAGCGGGGCCGTTTCCCGAGCGAGACGATCGCGGCGCTCCGAGCCGAGGGGCTCCTCGCCGCACTCGTGCCGACGGCATCGGGTGGGGGAGGGGCGACGCTCGCCGAAGTCTCCGACGGCCTGGTCGCCCTCGGGCGGCGCTGTGCTTCGAGCGCCATGGTCGTCGCCATGCACCACATCCAGGTGGCCTGCCTGGTGCGCCACGGAGCCAACCCCGCTCTGCGCGCCTACCTCCGCGAGCTGAGCGAGAACCAGTACCTCCTGGCCTCGGCCACGACGGAGGTCGGCACCGGCGGCGACGTGCGCTCGAGTATCTGTGCCCTCGAGGTAGCGGACGGACGCTTCCGGCTCGAGAAGCAGGCGCCGGTGATCTCCTATGCCGACGACGCCGACGCGGTCCTGGTCACGGCGCGCCGGAGCGCCGAGAGCCCCGTGTCGGACCAGGTGATCGTCCTGTGCCGCCCCCCGGGTCTCGAGCTCGAACAGGTGGGCGAGTGGAACGCCCTGGGATTCCGCGGCACGTGCAGCACCGGATTCGTCCTGCGGGCCACCGGCGACGAGGACCTGGTGCTCACCGAGTCCTACGGGGACATCTCCACCCGGACGATGCTCCCGCTCGCCCACCTGCTGTGGAGCTCGGTGTGGCTGGGGATCGCCGGCGATGCCGTCGATCTGGCCCGTAAGTCCGTCCAGGCCGAGGCCCGCCGCAAGCCGGGCACCACACCGGCTGCCTCGGTCCGCCTGGCGGGAACGGTCGTCCTGCACCAGCAGTTCGTCGACATGGTGCGCTCGTCACTCGCCCGGTTCGAGGAGGCAGACGCCGAAGGCGACCGCCTGTCGTCGATCGGGTTCGGCATCGGGATGAACGCACTCAAGGTGTCGTCGTCGAACCTCGTGGTCGACATCGTCCGCGAGTGCATGCTCATCTGCGGGCTGGCGTCCTACCGACTCGATTCGCCCTACAGCCTCGGCCGCCACCTGCGCGATGCCATGGGTGCGGCGCTGATGGTGAACAACGACCGGATCATGGCCAACAACGCCCAGATGCTCCTCGTCCATCGGGGCGAGTGACGATCATGGAGACCGACTCCGACCTCGACCCGGGCACCGGTGATCCCGAACCGCCGTGGGCGGAGTTCCGCGCTGCGCTGCTCGCCGACGGGATCCTGCTCGCCACGGACGTCGACGGCATCTACGGCCGTTCGGCCACGTATGAGGCGATCGCCGAGGCGATCGACCGGCTCGTCCTGAGGGTCGGAGCCGACCAGGACGCGCTGAGTGTCCGCTTCCCCCCGGTGATGCCGTGGTCGACGTTCCAGAAGAACGGCTATCTCGAGTCGTTCCCCGACCAGATGGGTTCGGTCCACACGTTCCGCGG
>DATKRB010000016.1:0-2468 GCA_035532415.1 Acidimicrobiales bacterium
CGATCGAACGGTCCGGCTTGAGGGGGGGATGCTGTGAGAGGCGGAGGGAGACCCAGGGGATCGAGTAGAAAACATTCCCCCGAGGCGGGCGGTGTCGACCGCAGGCAACGGGGGAATGGTGCCAAAGACCCCTGGGTCCGACCGCCTGGGCCCGAGCGAACGGAAGCACCGGATCCTCCTCGGCCCGGCCCACCGTCTGCGACCGGGGACCGGGAATGACCGGCGCAAACCTCCTGTTGAAGGCGGCAGTGGAGTTCCGGTTGGGGCATCGGCGCCATGAAGAGGCGGTCACCCCCAGTCATGGGGCGCCGTTGAACGAGGTCGCCACTGAAGCGTCTATGCTCCCGCCAACTCACCACTGAAAGATCAAGATGGCACAAGAACTCGACGAAGTCGAAGGACCTGAGGAGCTCATCGAGGGTGACCTCGACGAGTTGGCGGACGACGACGACCTCATCGTCGAGGACGGCTTGGTCATCGAGGACGAGGACGAAGCCGATCTGGCCGCGGTCGAAGAAGAGATCGAGGCCGTGCCCGACGCCTCGGCCACGGCCAAGACGGCCAAGCCGGCCAAGGCGGCAGAGGAGTCCGAAGAGGACGAAGAGGAGGAGCCCGACGACGAGGACGTCGAGGCCAGCCTCGACACCATCCTGAAGGAGCGCCTGGTCGTCGAAGAGGTGGTCGAGGACGACGAGGAGGCGCCCGAGCCCGAGGATCGCACCGGGGACGGTGTCGAGCGGGTATTGCCGAAGCAGCCGGGCGAGTTCGTCTGCCGCTCCTGCTTCTTGGTCAAGCATCCGAACCAGTTGGCGGACCGGAAGAAGATGCTCTGCCGCGACTGTGTCTGACCGGGAGCCGGCCATGCCAGAAACGAATGACGACCACCACGGGGACGTTCCCCTGAACGAGCGGCTGTTGGACGTGTTCGTCTTCGTCCCGGCCGGTATCGCCGTGTCGGTGGTCGAGGAGTTGCCCAAGCTGGCCGCCCGGGGACGGGAGCGTCTGGGCATCCGGGTCTCCTCGGCCCGGGCCATGGGAGAGTTCGCGGTCCGGGCCGGACGGCGCGAATTCCACCGGCGCTCAAAGGGCCTGGTGCACCGCGCCGGGCCGGTGCCCGGCGGTTCCGTCCCGTCCGAGGCCGGTGCGGGGACGGGGGACCGGGGCGGCTCGGGGGCGCCGGCGTCCGGGGCGGGAACCCGCCGACCGGAGCCGGCCAGGCCCGTGGACCCGGCGACTCCATCCCGGCCCTCACCGGGAAGCGGCCACGTCCCCTCGGTGTCGGCCCTGTCCATCCCCGGATTCGATGCGTTGTCCGCGTCCCAGGTGGTCCAACGGCTCGACGGGCTGAATCGGTCCGAGCTGGTGTCGGTCCGGACCTACGAGTCGTCGACCCGTGGGCGCCGGACGATTCTCAGCCGGGTCGACCAACTCCTCGACGAGCGGTCCTGAGCCCGCAGATCGGGGAACGGCTCGGGGCGGGAGGATCGTATGGAAGCGGTACGAGCGGCAACGGTCAACGACGCCGAGCGCCTGGGGCAGCTGTCGGCGGAATTCCTGGCCGGGGTGGTCTCCAGGCGAGGGGGATTGCTGCTGGTCGGCGGGGCCGCGGGCCCGCCAGGTGGTGCCGCGCTGGCCGAGCGGCTCCCCGAACTGATCGGGGACGCCGAGCGGCTCGTGTTGGTGGGCACCATCGACGATGCCGTCATCGGTTTCGCGCTCTGCCACCTGGAGGGAGGCGGCCGAGCAAGGAGCGGCGTCCTCGACGCCTGCTACGTGGAGCCGGGAGCGAGAGGAGTGGGGGTCGGACGGCTGCTGTTGGACACTGCGGTCGCCTGGATGGAGGAGCAGGGCTGCACGGGGGTGGACGGTACCGCTCTGCCCGGAGACCGGGAGGCGAAGAATTTCTTCGAGTCAGCCGGGTTCAAGGCCCGGGTGCTCACCATGTACCGCCCCTTGGACTGATCGGCCGGGTGGCCGCGTCACGACCCGCGTCGACCCTGGCCCGAGCGCGCCGGGACCGGACGACGGGGGCCGGGTGGAGGCGGGATGGGTATTCCCATGAGCCGAGCCAACTCCGGTACATGGCCGGATGCCTGGCGGGCCGCGGCCAGAAGGGACTCGTCGGCTCCGGTTGGAACGCCCCGGGGCTTGACCGTGCGGCGCACCGGGGACTCGACCACCACCTCGAGGAGGGCGAGCCACTGGTCGGGAGGGGTCTCGCTGGTCATGGCCCCACCGGCGGCATCAGCCAGCCGGACGGCCAGCTCGGACGATAGCCGGGCTGCCGGTTCGGGAGGGCGGATCGAGGCCCGCACCGCGTCGGCGACCCGTCCCTCGCCCAGGGCTGCCGTGATCCGCTCGACCCAACGGTCGCGCAGCGCAGTGACCCGCTGATCGAGGGCGGTGCGGAGGGCGGAGAGCATCTCGGCGCCCTCCTCGTCGAGGGTGACGGTCGAGGCGGAGGCGAC
>DATKRB010000017.1:0-4175 GCA_035532415.1 Acidimicrobiales bacterium
GGCTCGGGGCCGAGCTCGTGGATCAGCTCGGCGGGCGGGGTGCCGGCCAGGAGGTGGTCCGGGTTGCGCACCATGGCGGCGATCAGCTGGCAGTTCACGGTGGAGCCCTTCCGGTCGGCCCGGAACTCCGCCGTGCAGTGGACCACGGGCACGCCGAGCCGGCGGGCGGCGCCCAGCAGGCGGGCCGTGTTGGGAACGACGCCCACCCGGGCGGCGGCGTCGGCCAGCTGCGGGAACGAGCTCAGGTCGCCGACCACCCCACGCTGGATCTCCATGGTCAGCACGGCGCAGCCGCCGGGTGTGGCCAGCGCGGCGAGGTCAACCGGCATGGCGGCGCCTCACGAACCCGACGCCGTCCGGTCGCCCCCGCTGTCGGACTCCTCGGGGACCTCGGCGGCGATCCCGGCCGCCCACCGGTAGTCGGGCTTGCCGCTGGGCGACCGCTCGATCGTGTCGACCACGTGGAGCTGGCGGGGGACCTTGTAGCCGGCGATGTGGTCGCGGCAGTGCGCCTGGATCTCGTCGAGCGTCGGCACCCGCTCGCCCCGGGGCTGGATGATGGCGGCGACCCGCTGGCCCCACCGCTCGTCCGGGGCGCCGACCACGATGGCGTCGAGCACGTCGGGGTGGGACCGGACCGCCGACTCGACCTCCTCGGGGAAGATCTTCTCCCCGCCCGAGTTGATCGAGACCGAGCCGCGCCCGAGCAGGGTGATGGTCCCGTCCTCCTCGATCGTGGCGAAGTCTCCCGGCATCACGAAGCGGACGCCGTCTACGTGGATGAAGACCTCGGCAGTCTTGACCGGGTCGTTGTAGTAGCCGACGGGGATGTCCCCGGACCGCGCGATCTTCCCGATGGTCCCCGATCCCGGTACCACCGGCTTGAGGTCCTCGTCGAAGACGACGGTGTCACCCAGGACGCTCACCGTGGGTCCGCTCTTCATGGCCGTGCCGCCCTTGGTCATGGTCGCCATCCCGTTGTTGCCGGACTCGGACGAGCCGATCGCGTCGACGATCACGATGTTCGGGAGGTGGCGGAAGAACTCGTCCTTGACCGGGGCGCTGAACAGGGCGGCCGAAGACGTCACGGCCAGCAGCGAGGACAGGTCGTAGGAGGCACCGGGCTCGTCGAGCGCCTCGATGAGTGGCTTGCCCATGGCGTCGCCGGTGATCATCAGCGAGTTGGCCTTCTCGGACTCGATCAGGCGCCACACACCGTGCGGGTCGAACTTCGGTACCAGGATCGTCCGGTTGCCCACGAAGCTCTGGCCCATGATGCACCACTGGGTGGCGCCGTGCATGAGGGGGGCGATGGGGAGCAGCGTCAGCTGGCCGCCCCGGCCCTTCTCGACCATCTCCGTCGGGGACTGCACCCGGGTGTTGGTGGACGGGTCGACGCCACCGCCGAGGGCGTAGAACACGTCCTCGTGTCGCCACACCACACCCTTGGGCATCCCGGTGGTGCCGCCGGTGTAGAGGACGTAGTAGTCGTCACCGGAGCGGGGACCGAAGTCGCGCTCGGGCGAGCCCTCGGCGAGTGCCTCCTCGTAGGGGATCGTGCCCTCGCCCAGCGGCACGCCGGAGCCGTCGTCGATGCCGATGACCAGCTTCAGGTCGGGGAGCTCGGGGAGCAGGTCGGCCACCTGGGGCGCGAACTCGGCCTGGTGGACGAGGGCCACGAGATCGGCGTTGGTGAAGAGGTAGCGGAGCTCTTCTTTCACGTAGCGGTAGTTGATGTTGATCCAGACCGCCCGGAGCTTGAACACGGCCCAAGCGGTCTCCACCCATTCCACGCTGTTGAGGGCGTAGATCCCCACGTGGTCGCCAGGTCCGACGCCGTGTGCAGCGAGGAAGTGGGCCAGGCGATTGGCCCGCGCCTCCATCTCGGTGTAGGTGCGGCGCTCGTCGGCGGCCACCAGGTACTCCCGGTCCCCGTAGGCGTCGACAGCGGCCTCGAACATGTCTGCCAGGTTGAAGGTAGTCATCGGGGAGATAGTAGAACAGGTTTCTGTTCGGGCGACGAGCGGGCGACGAGCGGGCAGCTGTTGGGCACCGGGTCGGCCTCGGGCCGGTCTCGGGCAGGCGGCGGTCCGGCCCGACATGGCCCGTGACCTGCGACTCCGTGGTGTACGACGAGATGCCCGCCGCGGCGCCGACGTGGTCGCCGACTCCGCCCGACGTGGTCGCCGACTCAGCCCGTCGTGTCGCCGGCGACGTCGCCGGCCCGTGGCCACGTCCGCCGGACCGGGGTGCGCAGCTCGGCCGGGTGTTGCAGCTCGGCCAAGCCCTCGCGCACGGTACGGACCAGACCGTCCTCGTCCAGGCCGAGCCGGGCCAGGATCCGGTCCGGCTTGCCCTGGGCCAGGAAGGTGCGGGGCACGCCCCGGTTGACGATCGGCGGGCAGGCCCCCAGCGGCAGCGAGTCCCGGAGGGCGTCGCCCAGGAACATCCCCGCCCCGCCGTGGCGGACGCCGTCCTCGACGGTGACGACGAAGGCGTGCCGCCCGGCGTCGGCCAGCATCGCCGGGTCGGGACGGGACACCACGCGGGGGTCCCAGACGGTCACGTCGATCCCCTCGTCGGACAGGCGGCGGGCGGCGGCCTCGGCGGGGCCGAGCATCTTCCCGACGGCCAGGATGCAGACCGATCCGTCACCCTCCCGGACCCGGCGGGCGTCGAGTCCCGACCCCTCGGAGCCGGGGGCGACGGGGGGTGCCGGTGTCTTCGGGAAGCGGATGACGGACGGCCCGTCGAGGGTGAGGGCGGTGGCGAGCATGGCCTCGACCTCGGGCGCCGACGACGGGGCGAAGACGGTCATGCCCGGGATCGACAGGGACAGTGCCATGTCGAGGACCCCGTGGTGGCTCGGGCCGTCGTCGCCGGTGATGCCGGCCCGGTCGAGCACCAGGACGACGGGGAGCTTGTGGAGGCCGACGTCGAGGTTGGCCTGGTCGAAGGCACGGCTGAAGAACGTCGAGTAGACGGCCACCACGGGTCGCAGGCCGGTCATGGCCATGCCCGCGGCCGCGGTCACCGCGTGCTGCTCGGCGATGCCCACGTCGACGAACCGGTCGGGGAACCGGGCCTCGAAGGGCAGCAGACCGGTCGGACCGGGCATCGCGGCGGTGATGGCCACGATCCGGGGGTCGGCCTCGCCGTGGAGGAGCAGTGCGCGGGTGAATGCGTGGGTGTACGTGGTGACGGGGAGGTCCGGGGCGATGTCGGTGCCCCCCACCGAAAGCGAGGCGTTCTGCAGCGGTCCGGGCTCGGGCACGGCCACCGGGGCGTCGGGTCCGTCGAGCGCCGGACCGTCGGGGACGACCGCCTTCACCTTGACGTCGTGGAGACGCTGGACGTCGTCCTCCTCGGCCGGCGCGTAGCCCCGTCCCTTCTGGGTCAGGACGTGCACCACGATCGGTCCCTGCCATTCGGCCGCGTTGGCCAACGCCTGCTCCAGGCCCCCGATGTCGTGGCCGTCGATCGGGCCGACGTAGCGGATACCCAGTGCCTCGAAGAAGGTGTGGGGCGTGACCACCTCGCGCAGGGCACTGGTGAGGCCGTGGATGCCCGAGTAGGCGAGCTCGCCGACGCCCGGCAGCTCGCGCAGGAGCGTGCGCAGGCGCTGGCGGGCCTGTACGTACGCGGGGCTGAGCCGCAGGTGGGTGAGGCTGAGCGACAGCTGGGACACCGTCGGGGCGTAGGAGCGGCCGTTGTCGTTCAGGACGATGAGCACCCGCTTGCCGGAGTGGCCCAGATTGTTGAGGGCCTCGTAGGCCATGCCGCCGGTGAGCGCGCCGTCGCCCACCACGGCCACCACCCGTCGCTCGCTGCCCTGCAGCTCCAGTGCGGACGCCATGCCGTGGGCGTAGCTGAGGACGGTCGAGGCATGGCTGTTCTCGATCCAGTCGTGCTCCGACTCGGTACGGCTGGGGTACCCCGAGAGTCCGTCCTCCTGTCGCAGGTGGGAGAACTGGTCGCGTCGGCCGGTCACCAGCTTGTGCACGTAGGCCTGGTGGCCGGTGTCCCACAGCAGGAGGTCGCGGGGCGAGTCGAAGGTCCGGTGCAGTGCGAGGGTCAGCTCCACCACGCCCAGATTGGAACCGAGGTGCCCACCGGTGTGGGTCACGGCGTCGACGATGAATTCACGGATCTCCCGCGAGAGGACGTCCAACTCG
>DATKRB010000018.1:0-64389 GCA_035532415.1 Acidimicrobiales bacterium
CACCGCCCGGTCGGCCTCCGCGAGCAGGCGGTGCCCGGCAGGGGTGAGCACGAGCGAGACGGTGCGGCGGTCGTCGTCGTTGTGGCGCCGCTCCATGAGCCCCCGGCCGACCAGTCCGTCCACCATGGCGCTGACGCTCGGGGGGCGGACGGCCAGCCGCTCGGCCACCGCCGAGGAGATGGCCGATCCCTCGGAGAGCAGGCCGAGCACCCGGTACTGGGAGAGGGAGAGCCCCACCTCGCCGAGCGCCAGCTCCACGTGCTTGGCCAGCCATGCGGCGGCCCGGCCGATGTGCGGTGGCGGGGCGCCGGCATTTGATTCGAGCTCCACACAGTTAGCCTATCTATGTAATTGCCGGAGCGCGCCCGGTCCCGGTGGGGGCCTTCGGGGAGCGCGGCGGCTCAGGATTCGAACTGCTCGAGCAGCTCGCGGGTCCGAGCCGACTCGGCGAGGAGCTTCGCCCGGAACGAGGCCATGCGGTCCATCTTCCGGTCGAGCTGCTCGGCGATCGCCTCGCGCCGTTGCAGCGCCTCCTGCAGGATGGCCTTCTGCTTCGACCGTGCGGCGGCCGTGGGTGTCCGGGCGTTCTCCCGGTAGGCCCTTCGCAGCTCCTCCATCCGGGTCTCGGTGTCGAGTACCTCTTTGATCTCGTCGAGCCCGAGCCCGAGGATGTCCTTCAGCTCCTGGATGCGCTCGATCCTGGCCAGATCCTCGGGGGCGTACCGGCGGGCGCCGCCGGCCGTGTGCCCGGACGGGCTGACCAGGCCCAGCTCCTCGTAAAAACGGAGCGTCCGGGATGAGACCCCGACCCGGTCGGCGGCATCGCTGATGCGCATCGTGGCCTCGGTCCCCGACGAGGTGATGGTGCCGAGGTCCTGGGTCCGCGGGTCGGGGGTGGCCGCGACCTCTCCCTCGGGTGCCGAGGCCGGTGCCGGATCGGAGACGGGGTCGGGTGGGGGGGTCACGTTCCTGGTCGACGAGCACCGGATCGGACTCCGCCAGCTCCTGCTGGGTGGGCTCCTCCGGTGTGTCGGGGCAATGGTACTTCCCCCCCCGCAGGAGTGACGGGACTCCCGCACCGTGCAGGCGACGGCGGCGAAGTCCAACGCCTCCTTCAGCCCCTTGCCGAAGGGTGCGGCGACCAGGTGGGAGGACCCGCCGGTATGCTCAATGCTAACGTTGACGTTAAAGAGAGATACCAGCAGGGGCCCTCCCACGTCGTGCCGCCCACCAGCGGTGTGGCAGCATCTGGGGTCCCCTCAAAGGAGCATGGTGCATGGACCAGAGTGAGCTCACCAGGGTTGGTGTGGTCGGTTGCGGGCTGATGGGTGCAGGTATCGCCGAGATCTGTGCGCGCGCCGGTCGCGATGTCGCCGTGGTCGAGCTCGACCAACGGTCGCTCGTCGCCGGGCGGAGTCGACTCGAGTCCTCCCTGCAGCGGGCGGTCAAGGACGGGAAGCTCGACCAGGCGGGCGCCGATGCCGCCATCAGCCGGCTGACCTTCTCCACCGAGCCCGGCGTCCTCGCCGATCGGCAGCTGGTGATCGAGGCGGTCATCGAGTCCGAGGCGGAGAAGCTGGCCGTGTTCGCCATGATGGACAAAGCGGTCGATTCGGACGACGCCGTCCTGGCCTCCAACACGTCGTCGATCCCCATCATGAAGTTGGGGATGGCGACGACCCGCCCGGCCAACGTGGTGGGCATGCATTTCTTTCAGCCGGCGCAGGTCCTTCCCCTGGTGGAGATCGTTCCCTCGTTGCTGACCAGCGAGGCCACGACAGAGGCGGCCGCCCGCTTCGCCGCCGACGTTCTCGGCAAGCGAGTGGTCCGGGCCCAGGACCGTGCGGGCTTCGTGGTGAACGCCTTGCTGGTCCCCTACCTCCTGTCGGCGATCAGGATGGTGGAGTCGGGTTTCGCCACCGCCGAGGACATCGACACGGGGATGGTGAACGGGTGCGCCCACCCGATGGGGCCGTTGGCCGTCTGCGATCTGGTGGGCCTCGACACGGTCCTGCACGTCGCCGACTCGCTGTACGACGAGTTCAAGGATCGCGCATACGTCCCTCCGCCGCTCCTGGCCCGCATGGTCGAGGCCGGCCTGCTGGGCCGAAAGAGCGGGCGGGGATTTTACGAATACGGCCGCTGACCTTCCGTGAGGCGGTCGCGGATCTTGGCTTTCTCCACTTTGCCCATGGCGTTGCGGGGGAGTGCGTCAAGGAAGTACACGGACTTGGGGACCTTGTAGCCCGCCAACACCCGACGGGCACCCGAGCGGACGAGCTGCTCGTCGACGCGGGTGCCGGGACGGGCGACGACGACGGCGACCACCCGTTCGCCGAGGTCGTCGTCCGCCAAGCCGACGACCGCGCTCTCCTGTACCCCTTCGAGCGCGCCGAGCACGTCCTCCACTTCCTTGGGGTAGACGTTGTAGCCCCCCGTGATGATCACGTCCTTGGACCGTCCGACGATGGTGAGGTAGCCCTCCGGATCGATGCTCCCGAGGTCCCCGGTCTTGAAGTAGCCGCCGGAGGCGAACTCGGAGCGGGTCGTGTCGGGCCGTCGCCAGTACCCGCTGAACACGTTCGGGCCCCGCACCTCTATGGACCCGGTCGACCGGTCCCCGGTCGAGGGCTCGGGGTCCACGATTCGAAGGTCGACGCCCGGAAGCGGGAGGCCGACCGTCCCCGCCTTCTCGCGGCCGATGGGGTTGGACGTGAGGATGGACGTCTCCGTCAAGCCGTACCGCTCGACGATGGCCTGTCCGGTGCGCGCCGTGAACTCGGCATGCACGGAAGCCGGGAGCGGTGCCGAACCCGAGGTGAACAGCCGCATGTTCGCGCAGAGTGACCGGTTGAACCGGTCGTCCGCCAGCAGGCGGGTGTAGAAGGTCGGGATGCCCATGAACACGCTGCTCTCCGCCAGATGGCGCATCACCTCGGTGAGGTCGAACCGAGGGAGGAGGATGAGCGAGGCGTGGGACCCGATCACGCAATTCGTGGCGACGAAGAGCCCGTGGGTGTGGAACAGGGGCAGGGCATGCAGGAGCACGTCGTCGGATCGGAACGCCCACGTCTCGCACAGCGCGGCGGCGTTGGAGCCCAGGTTGGCCTGCGACAGGACCGCTCCCTTGGGTCGCCCGGTCGTTCCGCTGGTGTAGAGGATGGCCGCGGTGTCTTCGGGCCCCGGACCGGCGGCATCGAAGTCGACCGCCTCGCCCGCGGCGGCTCCGGCGAGGGTTCCGCCACCGTGCTCGTCGAGGGTCAGCACAGGACGACCGGCTCCCATGGGCGGACGCGAAGGATCCCGCACGACAAGGGAGGGATCGACGTCACGGACGAGGTAGTCGACCTCGGGCTCGGTATAGGCGGTGTTGACCGGCACGAACACCGCGCCCACCCGCAGGCAGGCCAGGTAGAGGAACATCGACTGCGGGCTCTTCTCGACCTGCACGGCGACCCGGTCGCCGGGACCGACCCCGTGCCCCGCCAGGACCCGGGCGAGCTGCGAGGACCGGTCACGGGCGTCCGCGTACGTGACCCGATCACCCTCGGGAGAGGTCAGGAACGGCCTCGTGGGCGATCGGTCGAAGGCGTCCTCGACCATTCCGGTCAGGGTGCGGGCTCTCATGTCGGTCGGATCTCCGTCTCCCCTTCGTTCCCGTGGCTCGGCTCGGACGGTTCGATGCCCCTCGGACTCCTCGTGGTGCCGGGGGCTTCCCACCCCGCATCATGGTCGGCGGAGGGCCACTGCCACCAGAACCCACTCCGGAGCCGCCGGACCTGTCCGGGCGTTGTGGCGCCCGGCCCCTACCGCGATACTGGTCGGGAGCTCGCACGGGGGAGACCGATGAGGACGAGAGCAGCGGTTTGTTCGGGTACCGGCGAGATGTGGAAGGTGGAGGAGATCGAGATCGACCCGCCCGCCGCTCGCGAAGTGCAGGTGCAGATGGCCTACGCCGGCATGTGCCACTCCGACGAGCACCTGCGCGAGGGCAACCTCACCCCGCCCCCTGAGGTGCTCGAGATGCTCGGCGTATCCTCGATGTTCCCCGTCGTGGGTGGGCACGAAGGCGCGGGCGTGGTGACCGCAGTCGGCCCCGAGGTGACGCAGGTTGCCGTCGGCGATCACGTCGCGGTGGCCTTCATTCCCGCCTGCGGCACGTGCTTCTGGTGCGCCTCGGGTCGCCAGAACCTCTGTGATCTAGGCATCACGACGTTGTGCGGGCCCATGATCAGCGATGGCACCTGGCGTTACCACCTCGAAGGTCGGAACCTCAACCGGATGTGCCAGCTCGGGACGTTCGCCGAGTGGGTGGTGTGTCACGAGGCGTCCCTCGTCAAGATCGACCCGGCAGCCGATCTGCGGGCTGCGGCGCTCATCAGCTGCGGGATCGCCACCGGGTTCGGCGCTGCGGTCGAGCGGGGTCGGGTCCGGCCAGGAGAGGTGGTCGTCGTCGCCGGCTGCGGAGGAGTGGGCTCGGGGGCTGTTCAGGGGGCCCGGCTGGCCGGGGCCCGTTCAATCGTCGCGGTCGACCCCCTCCATTTCAAGCGGGTGAGCGCGATGAGGATCGGGGCCACGCACTCGGCCGCCACGCTCGAGGAAGCGGTACCCGTGGTCGCCGGCCTGACCGAGGGACGCATGGCCGACGTGGTGGTCCTCACCCCCGGGACCCTCACCGGCGAGCTCCTGCTCCCGGCCTGTTCGATCGCCTCCAAGGACGGACGGATCGTGGTCACCGCTCTCGCGCCGTTCAACCAGGTGGACGTGAAGCTCAACCTGTTCAACGTGGCGATGTGGAACCAGTCGATCCTGGGCACGGTCTTCGGTTCCGTCAGCCCCCGGGTGCAGACGCCCCGGCTGCTGTCGCTCCACTCGCAGGGTCTGCTCCACGTGGACGAGCTGATCACCCGGGAGTACGACCTGGCTTCGGTTCAGGAGGGCTACGACGACCTACGGGCCGGCCGGAACATCCGAGGCGTGGTCCGGTTCGGGCCTCGCTGATCCGCCGAGGGTGCAGGGCCGTCGGAGCGGGCGCTGCGGAGGGTCAGCACGGGGATCAGCGGTCGAGCCGTCCGCTCCCGCACGCAGCCGGCCCAGACCCCGGCGCCGTAGGCGACGTCGTCGACCACGTGAGCGGCGACGTAACGGGCCGGGTCGATCCGGGGCCGGGTGAGGGCCCAGTCGAAGAGGGCGGGCATCACGAGCATCGCACCAGCGCCCTTGCGCAGCTTGGGGAAGGCCAGCGCCGCCAGGAGCCCCGGGCCCCAGGCCCGGGCCAAGCCGCGGACGGCCGGCACCGAGGCCCTGATCGTCCCCCGGGTGACGAGCCGCGCGGCCAGGCGGCCCGGGTGCTCCACGGCGCCGGCCAGTCGTTGCGCCGCGAGTGCGGTGGCCACGCCGCCGGCCGCGCAGGCGAGGAGCGGGCGACGGGACGCCGCAAGGGCCAGGATCATCGCGTCCGTCACCGATACAGATGCCGGCGCCAGGTTGCCCGGGTACCGGCGGGCCAGCGGGGCGGCCGAGGCTCCGTAGCCGGCCCGCTGGCGCAACCACGGCCCGATGCTCTCGCGAGGAAGGTGGGCCACCGTGCTCGACGGGTCGTAGCGAACGGTCCAACCGGACTCGATCAACCGCCACACGAAGTCGACGTCCTCCCCTGAGCGCAGCGACTCGTCGAAGCAGCCGGTTCCTGCCAGCTCGCGCCGCACCACGAGCGCTGCGGTCGGCACGAACGGGAGGCGGGTACGGGGTCGGACCAGCCCCTCGCGGTCCCCCCGGTCGAGCGACGCCCGAGCGTGCTCATAGGTCGCGATCCAGTTCCCGGCTCGGGGCCCGCCGGCCACGATCCGGGGCGCCGCCGCCCCGACGAGCGCGTCGTCGAAGTGGTCGAGCAACGGAGGGAGCCATCCGGCGGAGGGGGCGCAGTCGGAATCGACGAACGCCACCAATGCCGAACGGGCATGGGCGAGGCCCGCGTTGCGGGCCGCGGCCGGTCCGAGATTACGTGGCAGGGTGACCAACGTCGACCCGTAGGCGCGGGCGGTGGCCCCGACGGCAACCGGGTCCCGTGAACCGTCGTCCACCACCACCGTCCGCACGCCGTCGAGCGAGGCAAGAAGTCGCCGGAGCTCGTCGGGCCGGTCTCGCACCGGCACGACGACGGTGACGTCGTCCACCGACATGGAGGTGCCCGGTGGACTCGAATGGAACAGGCCCAGCCACACGAGCCGCCGCGCCAGCATCTGCTCGTCTCGCCGGTCGGAGACCGGAGATCCGCCGACCCAGCGGCGGACGACGTCGACCGCCCGACGCCGGAAGCGCAGCAGCCGGACGGGGTTGCCCCCGACCATCGCCCGACCTTCGTCGAGCAGCACCGTGTCGGCGTCGCGACGGAGCCTCGTGCCCGGGGGGAGGGGAACGTCGTTCGGGCTCGGCGCCCTGGGAACGGCCGTTGCGCCCGAGGGAGCGGCGGCAACGGGCCGGCTTGTCACCGGGTCATCTTGTCACCCGTCACCCGTCACCCGTCACCCCAACCCGCAGATGTAGCGCGTCGACCACGGTGCCCATCCGTACCGGTGGTACAAGGTGAGCGCCAGGTCGTCCTGGCTCGCGGCGGGCGCCTCGTACGGCCAACCGCTGAGACCATAGGAGTGCCACGTCGAAACCAGGATGCCGTAGGCGCCAGAGGGACGAGCCGGGTCGTTGTACACGTCGCCGGACTCGTGGATCCTGATGCACTGCCAGTCGGCAGTGGCCGTGCTCGTGGCATCGGTCGGCGGCGGGGGCGGCAGGGGCGGCGGGGGCGCCGGCGCGGCCGGCGCGGCGACGGCCACCGGTGGCGCCGCCGCAGCGCCGGGTGCCGTGGGTGCCGGCACGGCGACGGCTCCGACCCGTTGCAGCGCGTTCGACATCGACACCTCTGCTGCAATCGATCGGACGAGCCCAGCCGTTCCGCGGGTGTCGACGGTGCTGCCGGTGCCGGGTTTCTGCGTGAAGTCGACGAGACCGGCCGACCTCGGGGGTGCGAGCGCGCTGCCCTGCCCGAAGGCGGCGTAGTCCCCTCCCGGCCCGCTCCTGGTGCTTCGTGCGTGCCTGGCAGGGACCTTCCGATGTCCCGTGACGGCGATACCGGCCGCCGCGATGTTGTTCGTGATGATGATGGTGGTGGTGGACGCGGCAGCCATGGCTGCCGCGAGTGCAATGCGGGTCCGCATGGCACCTCCCTTCGTCGGGCGCCTCCGCGCGCCTTCCTCTGCTCGGTGTCGCGGGCTCCGGCCATCGCATTCGTGCCCCGGGCGGAGAGCGGAAAGGCATCGTCCGTCCTGGCGTGGCGCCGCAGGGTGTGCGGCCGGTTGTCGTTCGCCCGGGTGTTTACGTCTCGGGTGGTACCGCCTTCATCTCTCGGAACCCCACCCGCGATGCGTCGGTGGGTAGGTGTCGGGTGGTCGGCCTGCCATTCGCGGGGGGCGATCGACGCATGAGCGCAGGCGCCATGCTCGCCCGGCCCTGTTCGTGCACAGGCGCTCAGGTTGCGATGTGGTTGCGGACCGAGGTTAGCGTGCGGGGCAGGGATCGCACGAACCGCCTGTTCAGGAGCGGTCCGGCGCCCGTCCCGTCCCGTCCCGTCAGGTGTCAGGGATGCCCGGTGCCGTGAGCCTGCTGACCAGGGGAGGAGCACGACGACAAACGAGCCCGGGCTCGAACGGGCGCGAGGCGAGCCGTCTGGCGCATGATCGGGGTATGGCGAACCAGGAGAGTCCCGAAGATGCCCGCTCCGGTCCGGACGGGTTCGGCGAGCCGACCCCGTTCATGCGGGCGACCGGGCTCCACCTGAACGAGATCGGGGCGGAACGGGTGACGGGCTGGATCGATCTCGGTCCGGACCAGCACCAGGTCTTCGGGATCGTCCACGGTGGCGTGTACGCCGCGGTGGTGGAGGAGTCGGCCAGTTTCGGGGCCGGCCTTGCCGTGCGCGCCGCCGGCCAGCAAGCGGTAGGTGTGTCGAACACCACCAATTTCATCCGGCCGATGTCGACCGGTCGGGTGATGGTGGAAGCGGTGCCGCTCCATCAGGGGCGAACCCAACAGCTCTGGGAGGTGAGGATAACCAGGGCGGAGGACGGCAAGCCCGTGGCTCTCGGCCAGGTGCGGCTCCAGAACATCGTGCTGGCCTGAGCAGGTCGCTCACGAGCGGCGGCGCGGAACGGGCGGGCTCCTGCCCTCGGCCATTTGCGGTCCGGGGACGGTTCCGGTCAGAGTCGGGACCGTGCAGGCCGATGGCAACTACCTCGTCCGTGTCGGCTCCCAGGAGGTGGAGGTCCCTCTGGTGACCATCACCGACGACCTCACCATCGCACTGTTGATCTCGGTGGACCTCGGGGTGACCTTCTCGGCGCGGGCCGGCGAGGAGCTCGCGGCCAAGCTCGCGCCGTTCGGCGCGGAGATCGTCGTCTCGGTGGCCACCATGGGTATACCGCTGGCCATCGAGGTCACCCGTTCCCTCGGCCTCGACGACTACGTGATCTTGCACAAGACCCCGAAGATCCACTTGGCCGACGCCATCGCCGAACCGGTGCAGTCCATCACCACGGCGACGCCCCAGCGGCTGCTGTTCGACCGGTCGCGATTGCCGGCGGTCGCCGGTCGCCGGGTCGCGGTGGTCGACGACGTGATCTCCACCGGAGGCTCCACGAAGGCGGCGCTGAACCTGTTGCGAAGCGTCGAAGCGGTCCCCGTGGCCGTCGGAACCCTCGTCACCGAGGGGACCCAGTGGCAGGACAACCTCGGGGAAGACACCCGATTGGTGCAGGCCCTCGGATCGTTGCCCCTCTTCCGTCACGGTCCCGGCGGCGCATTGGTGGAGGACTGGGAAGACCGGTCGGGTCCGTCCCCGGCCGGCACGCACGGCCCCGGCGCTGGTTGATGCCCGCTCAGGCCATTCCCGGTGGGCCCTCTGCGGGGAGCAGCAACCCCTGCCGTCTCGACTGATCTCGGACACCGCGCCATCCGAGGACGAGGTACACGAGGCCGCCGACACCGAGCCCCAAAAAGATGCTGAAGTCCGCGCCGAGGTCATGGGTGTCTCTCGTGGCGTAGGTGACGGCGTTCAACCACGGTGGGATCGAAAAGGTGGCGGCGAGACCCGAGCACGCGGCGTACATGCCGGCGGCCTGGGCCACGACCGCCGGCCAGAAGATGCCGCCGCTGCGCCAGTAGAGGCCGCCCCGGTCCGTGCGTTGCAGCTCCGAGGGAACGTAACGGAAACCGCGCATCGCCCAGTCGATCAGGTAGATGGCGCACCACGGGGCGATCCAGACGATCACCAGATCGACGAAGTCGGTCAGGTACCTGCTGAACGAGACGCTGAAGATGGCGTACATGGTGATGCCGAGGGCGATGATGCAGTCGACCACGACGGCCTGGTACCGCTTGATCCGCACGCCCATCGCCTGCAGGGTGACCCCTGACGAGTAGAGGTCGAGGCTGTTGACGGCGAACAGCTGGATGATGGAGAAGACGAGGAAGACGGTGACGAACCACGCCGGGATGGCGCTCTGGTGGGCGAGGGGGAGGAACCCACCGGAACCGGTTCCGAGCCCGGTGATGAAGGTGCCCACCGTCGCGCCGAGCGTCATGATCAGGATCTCCGGCAAGGCCGTCCCGAGGAACACCCATCCGACGATGCCCATGCGCGACGCATCGGGTGGGCAGTAGCGCGAATAGTCGTTGCCGCACTCGGCCCATCCGAGGCCGCTCAGCGTGATGGTGAAGGCCAGGCCGACCATGTAGGTCTGCCAATCGGCACCGTGGGCGACGCCGTTGACCGTCGCGTGGGGAATGGCGAACCCCAGCAGCACGGCGAAGAGGAGGACGAAGGGGATGACCAGTGCCCGGAGGGTCTTCACGATGGTTGCGTGGCCGAGGAAGGGGAGCACCCCTTGGATCAGCACGGCGACGAGGACGAAGGCCACCTTGGCCGGGTGGCCGGGGGAGAACCCTGCCTTCACCTGCAGTACCAACGCCGCCCCGACGATCAGGATGAGCCCCTCCACCTCAAAGCCGACCAGGGTCACCCAATTGAAGAGGGAGATGAGGCGCGAGCCGTTCGGTCCGTAGCCGGCCCGGTTGATGGCGAACACCGTCGTGCCGGCCTGGGGTCCCTGCAGCGAGCAGAGGCCCAGCAGGAGGTACGAGAGGTTGCCGATGACGATGAGGCTGAGCGCCTGGGCGAAGGTGAACCCGAAGGTCATCAGGATGGCCCCGTAAACGAAGTACTCCACCTGAACGCTGGCGCCGGCCCACATGCCACCGAGGTCGCGCGGGCGCGCCCAACGCTCGTTCAGGGGGATGTGATCGATGCCGTGCTGCTCAACGTGGAACGGCAGGTCGGCACCGGGCAGCTGTTCGCGCGGCGTCTCCGTTGCGATGGCCATGGGTCTCCTGCTGGTTGGTGGGGTGCCCGGCCGAGACCCGGGTCGGGTTCACCGGCGGGACGTCGATGCCCACACGATGCGTGCCGGGCGAGGAGCCGTCAAGCCGACGGCGCCGACGGCGGTCGAGGCCGGAGACCGTCGAGCCCTTCCACGCTCCGCCGACCCCCGCCCGGCCAGGAGGGTGGGGGTCGGGTGGTCACCAGCGCGGGCGACCGCCCGGAACGGGTTGCAGCGCCGACCAGACGCGATCGGCCACCCTGGCGAGCATCTGCACCTCGCGTCGCTCGCGGCGACGGAACGGCGCCGGGCGCCCGACGAAGAAGCTCAGGCCGGCGGCCTCGAGATGTTCGGCCAGCACCCCGCTGCGGTCGGTTCGTCCATCGGCCGCGTCGGGGCGGGTCCCCTCGGCGAAGGCGGCGAGCCACGGAGCGGCCGGCACCACGCCCACCGAATGCACGGGCGTGCCTGTCGGTAGATCGCACAGGGTGGCCCAGTCGAGCTCGAAGAGCTCCTCTGCGAACCCCATCAGGGCACTCAACGCAGCCGCGGAGTTGGCCGTCTCGAAGATCGCCAGTGCCGCCGACATGACCTTCAGGTACCGCTCCTCCTCGTCCGGTCCGACCGACCGGACGTCCTCGACGCCCGCGCCCTCCACCGATTGGATCTGTCGGCACATCCCGTCCACCAGGCCGACGTCGGGGAGCTCGACCGTCAGCTCGTCCACGGCCACCCCGCCCGCCCTTTCGAGGACTTCGAGGCCGACGACGTTCCCCAGGATCCCGCCGATGCGGGTGGCGACCGCGCCGAGCACGCCCGGCCGGTCGGGCACCCAGATCCGTACCGTGACCCGCTCCATCTCCTCCCTCGGCTCTCTCGACGCTGACGTTGTCGTCGCCCCTGCAGGATCCCACCCCGATGTTTCGCAGGGGTTTCCGGCACGCGAAACCTTGTGAGCGGGTATCGGGGACGGCGAGCCGGGCGGCGACGCCGATCGTCCGGCCAGCCGGCCTCGGATGACAGGTAGCGTGTCCCGGCGGTGCGACCGTTTCGAGCTCCGTCGCCGGTCCCCGGCCGATCCGGCTCGCCCGCCGTCCGCCCGGCGGCCGGCCCGCAGGGTGCCGAGCCGCTCGTCTGGGCGAGGGGTCTGGTGAAGCGTTTCGGGGAGACGGCGGCGGTCGACGGGGTGGACTTCGACATCGCCCGAGGGGAGTCCTTCGGGTTCCTGGGTCCCAACGGCGCGGGCAAGACCTCCACCATGCGGATGATCGCGTGCATGTCTCCGGTCAGCGAGGGGACGTTGCGGGTGCTCGGCATGGACCCCGCCCGGCAGGGCTCGGCCATTCGCTCCCGCATCGGGCTCGTCCCCCAGGAGGACACGCTCGACCTGGAGCTGACCGTGCTCGACAACCTGATGATCTACGGGCGCTATTTCGATCTTCCCAAGTCCGTGATCCGCCGGCGGGCCGACCGCCTGCTCGAGTTCGCCCAGCTGGCCGACCGTGCCGGCGAAAAGGTCGACCCGCTGTCCGGCGGCATGAAGCGGCGGTTGACCATCGCCCGTTCGCTGGTCTCCGAGCCCGATCTGCTGATCCTCGACGAGCCCACCACCGGTCTGGACCCGCAGGCTCGGCACCTGCTGTGGGACCGCCTCTACCGGCTCAAGCACGATGGCGTGACCCTGGTCATCACCACCCACTACATGGACGAGGCGGAGCAGCTCTGCGACCGCCTGGCGGTGATGGACCACGGGCGGTTCGCCGCGCTGGGGACGCCACGCGAGCTCATCGACCGCTACTCCACCCGCGAGGTGGTCGAGCTGCGGTTCCGGCCGGGTGAGCACGAGGCCGTCGTCGAACTGGTCCGGGACCTGGCCGCTCGACCCGAGGTCCTTCCCGACCGGCTCCTCCTGTACACCGACGACGGCGACGGGACGCTGGCGGAGGTGCACCGGCGGGGCGTGCGGCCTCTGAACGCGTTGGTGAGGCGTTCGACGCTCGAGGACGTCTTCCTCCACCTGACCGGCCGCACCCTCGTCGACTGACCGCGAGGTGTCGATGGCCGTCGGTACCGCCCCGCCCCTTCCCGCTCCGCCGGATCGACCGTCCCCGGGCGGCCCGGCGCGCCGGCGCGGCCGCCCGCGCTGGGCCCGGGCGCTCGGCTACTACGCCTATTCCTACAAGCGCACCTGGCGGAGCTCGGTCACCACCAGCTTCCTGTACCCGATCCTGTACCTGGCGGCCATGGGGGTCGGCCTGGGCAGCCTGGTCGACAAGCACTCGCATGCGGTCGGGGGGGTGTCGTACATCGAGTTCCTTGCGCCGGGCCTGCTGGCGGCGACGGCGATGCAGGTGGCCGGCAACGAGTCGATGTACCCGGTGCTGGCCGCCATCAAATGGGTCGGTACGTACTTCGCCATGCTGGCCTCGCCGCTGCGGGTGGTGGACCTTCTGTTCGGCCACCTGGCCTGGATCGCCCTGCGCCTCGTCCTGGTCTCCGGCATCTACCTGGGGGTGATGGCCGCGTTCGGCACGGTTCTGTCGCCGCTCGCCGTCCTCGCGCTCCCGGCGGCCGTCCTCACCGGCCTGGCCTTCGCCGCACCGATCTCGGCGTTCGCCGCCACGCAGGACAACGACACCGGGTTCATCACGATCTACCGCTTCGGGCTGATCCCGCTGTTCCTGTTCTCGGGCACGTTCTTCCCCGTCTCCCAGCTGCCGGTCTGGCTCGAGCCGGTCGCCTACGCCACGCCGCTCTACCACGGGGTGGCGTTGTGCCGGGCGTTCACCCTGGGCCAGGCGCACTGGTGGCCGGCGGTGGGTGACGCGCTCTACCTGCTGGCGTTCCTGATCGTCGGTTCGGTGGTGGCGAGGTCCACCTACGAGAGGCGGTTGATCGTATGAGTGCCACGGACCACCTGAGCGCGAGCAACCCGCCCGCGCCGTCCATCCCGCTCCGGATCACCCCGTTCGCCCTCCTCGGAGGCCGCCGGGCCGGGCGGCTGGTCGAACGCAACGTCCTCGTGTACCGCCGGCAATGGGTCTTCGTCGTGTCGGGGTTCTTCGAGCCGTTCTTCTACCTTCTCTCGATCGGGGTGGGTCTCAACCACCTGGTCGGTGGCGTGACGGTGGGGGGCCGGACCGTGGCCTACACGGATTTCGTGGCCCCCGGACTGCTCGCCGCGGCGGCGATGAACGGCGCGATGTTCGACGCCACGTTCGGGATCTTCTTCAAGCTGAAGATCGCCAAGACCTACGACGCCATCCTCTCCACGCCGCTCGACGTGGGCGACGTCGCCGTCGGCGAGCTCGCCTGGGCGCTCATCCGGGGCTCCTTGTACTCGGGGGCCTTCATCGTGGTGATGGCGGTGCTGGGTTACGTGGTCTCTCCCTGGGCCGTCCTGTGCTTCCCGGGGGCGGTCCTGATCAGCGCCGCCTTCGCCGCCGCGGGCATGGCCGGAACGTCGTACATGCGGAGCTGGCAGGACTTCGACTTCGTCTCCCTGGCCATCCTCCCGCTGTTCCTGTTCTCCGCCACCTTCTACCCGCTCACCGTCTACCCGGACTGGCTCCAGCTCGTCGTCCGGGCGACCCCGCTGTACCAGGGGGTGGCCTTGCTGCGGGGGCTCGACCTCGGGATCTTCGGCTGGTCCCTGGTGGGCCATGTCGTCTACCTGGCGGCGATGGGCGTGATCGGGCTGCGGGTGACCGCGCGCCGGCTGGCCCTGCTCCTCCTCCCCTGACCCGTCCCGTAACCTGGCCGGCAATGACGACGACGGACCTTGCCACGATCGACCACCTGCTCACGACGACCCGGGCGGTCCGGAAGCGCCTCGATCTCTCCCGGCCGGTCCCCCGCGAGGTCGTCCTCGACTGCATCCGTCTCGCCAACCAGGCTCCGACGGGCACGAACGCCCAGACCTGGCGCTGGATCGTGGTGACCGACCCCGATGTCCGCTCGGCGCTCGGCACCCTCTACCGGGACCGTCCGCCACAGCGGGAGGGGCCGAACCCCGCCCCCGTGGTGGAGGACACTCCGGGGAACCGAAGGATGTTGGAGTCCACCCAGTACCTCACCGACCACATCCACGAGGTCCCCGTCCTCGTGGTGCCCTGCGCCCAGGAGGTGGGCGGTGCGGCCGGTTGGCAGCCCTCCATCTACCCCGCGGTGTGGAGCTTCATGCTGGCCCTCCGGAGCCGGGGGCTCGGATCGTGCCTCACGACGTCGCACCTGTACCGCAAGGACGAGGCCGCCGAGCTGCTGGGCGTCCCCGCAGGCTTCGCCCAGGCCTGCCTCGTGCCGGTCGCCTACTTCACCGGGGACGACTTCCGACCGGCCGACCGCCGCCCCGCCGAGGAGGTCACCTATTGGGACCACTGGGGCAAGACCGACCTCTGAGCGGACGCCGCCCACGGCGCCCCTGCCCCCCTGCCCCCCGGCTCATCTACCGCGCTCCTGCAGCGCCGCGACCCAGTCCCGCACGGCCTCGGCGGTGGCTTCGTCCTTGCGCCGGAGCCCGTGGTCACCGCCTTGGAGCCAGACGTGGGTGACCGGTCCGGGGATGGCGGCGGTCGCGGCCTCGAGCTCTTCGGGGGTCCCGAACGCGTCCGTGGTCCCCGAGACGAACAGGCACGGCACCTCGATGTCGGGGAAGTGGTCGGTCCTCGGCTGTCCGGGCTTGCCAGGCGGGTGCAGCGGATAGCTGACGAGGATGAGCGCGGCGGCGGGGAACCCTTCGGCCACCGCCATCGAGCACATCCGCCCGCCCATCGACCGCCCGCCCAGCGCGATCCGGTCGGGTCCGACACCGAGACGGTCGGCCAGGGCCCTCGCCGCGTCGACGACGGTGGCTATCAGCACGGGCGGGCGGTCGGGAGCGCGCCGCCCGGCCAGCCGGTACGCGAAGTCGACCCGGTCGACGGCGATCCCCTCGGCGGCGAGCGCCCGGTCGATCGACACGAGGGCGGTGTGGTCGCGTCCCGCCCCCGCGCCGGGGGTCAGCACCACTCCCCGTACCGGTCGTCCCCGGGCCGTTCCCGCCGCGGGCGCCGGCCGCCCCGCCGCCGCGCGTGGTCGACGTTCCCCCGCTCCGGGTGATCGAGACCCGCGCGAACCCTCTGGTGAGCTCATACGGCCGGTGTCGTTCGGGTCCGTCGTCGGGTGTGCAACGCTTGACGTCCTATCGAAAGGGTGGCCGATGGAGCTCGGGTTGAGGCAGGTGGCGACCTCCACCGGCCCCGACCGCGGAACGATACCGGTCGGTTGATCCTTCGTGGAGGACGCGGTGCCCGCCCGGTCGCCCGTGACCCCGCTCGCCGGCATCCGGTTCGTCGAGATGGGCGGCAATCCGGCCGCGTCCTATGCCGGACGGCTGCTGCTGCTGTTGGGGGCCGAGGTCGTGAAGCTGGCGCCGCCCGGCCCACCCGCGCCGCTCGACGCGCTCGATGCCGGCAAGCTCGTTCACGGTGGGGGGAGCGGGTTCGACCGGGAGGCTTGGCGGGAGGTGCCGGCCGCCGCGGTCATCGACGGCACGGGCCGGCCTGCGACGCCAGGCCACTCCTGCCCCGTCGTGCCGGCCCCGCCGGTCGGATCGGCGGCCGAGGAGTGGGCCGCCTCGGGGGCGATGGCCCTCACCGATCCGCGGGGCCGCGGCATGCCGGCGGTCCCCGGCGCGGCGGCCATCGCCATGCGCGGCGCGGCCCTGGCCCTGCGGGTGCTGGCCGCCTGCCGGGGGTACGACCTGGTGGTCGACGGACCGGCTCTGCTCGGTGAGCGCGCCGCGCTGCTCGGGCTGGGAGCGGGCGCCGGGGACGTGTCGGCCTCGGGGTACTCGCACCTGGTGCGCGCCGCCGACGGTTGGCTGGCCGTGACCCTCAACCGACCGAGCGATCTCGGGCTCCTGCCGGCGTGGCTCGAACGTCCGACACCGCTCGGCCTCGCCGATCTGAGGACGGTGGCCTCAGGCCGGATGGCGGGGCCCCTCGCCGATCGCGCGCAGCTGCTCGGGATCCCCGCCGCTGCCGTGGGCCCGCCGCCCGCGGGGGGGGACGAGCAGCTCGCCGCCCGCGGACAGGTCTGGCCTCCGGCGCCCTGGCTCGTCGACGGCCGCGTCCCGTCGATCCGGGCCGAACCTCCCGTCCCGGAGCTGGGCCCGCTCCCGCCTTCTCGCACGGTGTCGCGCCGCGTGCCCCTGGTCGTCGACCTGAGTGCCCTGTGGGCGGGGCCGCTCGCCACGTCCCTCCTGCCGGCGGCGGGCTGCCGGGTGGTGAAGGTGGAGGACCCGGGCCGGGCCGACAGCACGAGATCGGGGCCGGTGGCGTTCTTCGACCTGCTCAACGGCGGGAAGGAGAGCGTGGCGGTGCCGTTCACCCCCGACGGGCCTCTCGCCGCCCTGGTGGCGTCCGCGGACGTCGTGGTGGAGGCCTCGCGGCCGCGGGCCATGGAGCAGCTCGGGATCGGGCCGGTGCCCCACCAGCTCTGGGCCAGCCTCACCGGGTACGGGAGGACCGGGCCGTGGCGGCAGCGGGTGGCGCTCGGTGACGACGCGGCCGCCGCAGGGGGGTTGGTGGCCCGGGACGGGCCGCACGGGCCCCCGCTGTTCTGCGGCGACGCCGCGGCCGACCCCCTGACCGGCCTGCACGCTGCCGTCGCCATCCTCGCCGGCGTCGTCGGGAGCTTCCGCGGGACGCTCGACCTCGCGATGCGCGAGGTCGTGGGCCACGCCGTCGGCCGGGCGGGGGCGATCGGCTCCGCAACCCCGGGAGCACCCGGGGCTCCGGGAGGGGAACCCCCGGCGGCGGCACCGCCCCGGGCCCGGAGACCGAGCGCCGCCGGCCCGGAACTGGGTCGCGACACCGTCGCCGTGCTCGCCTCGCTGTGACCGGGCCCGGTGGCGCCGGCCTGCCGCCCGGTGACCTGACGATCGCCAACGTCGAGGTGGACGGCTGCCCCGGGTCGACGGTCCGGATCGAGGCGGGGCGGATCGTGCAGGTCGACCGGGGGGGGACCGGTGGGGGACCTCGCGCCCCGCGGCGGGGCGAGGAGATGGTCGAAGGGCACGGGGGTGCCGTGCTCGCCGGCCTGCGCGACCATCACCTCCACCTGTGGAGCATGGCGGCCCGCCGTTCGTCGGTGCCGTGCGGGCCGCCCGAGGTGACCACGACCGCGGGTCTCCGCAACGCGTTGCGGGCGGGAGCCCGGGGAGCGCTCCCCGGCGGGTGGGTGCGCGGCTACGGGTACGACGAGTCGGTCGCCGGTCCCCTGACCGCCGCCGCCCTCGACGTCCTGCTCGGGCCGGATTCGGATCGTCCGGTCCGGGTGCAGCACCGGAGCGGCCATGCCTGGGTGCTCAACGGCCGGGCGCTGCGCGAGCTCGGCATCGACCGCCTCGGTCACCCGGGCGTCGAGCGTTCCCCGGACGGCAGCCCGACGGGCGTGCTCTTCGACCTCGACGCCTTCGTGCGGGACGGCTCCGACGCACCCGAAGCGTCGGCCCTGGGTCCGGTCGGGGAGACCCTGGCCGGCTACGGGGTGACGGGCGTCACCGATGCGTCCCCCGGCAACGGCCCGGCCGAGCTCGAGCTGGTCGAGGCGGCGCGGCGCGGCGGCCACCTCGCCCAGCGGGTCCTGCTCCTCGGCGGGTCGGACCTGCCGGCGCGGCATTCGGGCCCGGTGCGGACCGGCCAGGTGAAGGTGATGCTGATCGAGCGCGATCTCCCGCCCTACGACGAGCTCGTCGCCACCATCCGCGGAGCCGGGGCCCGGGGGGTGGCGGTGCACTGCGTCACCCGGGAGACGGTGGTGCTGGCCGCGTCGGCCCTGGCGGCGGCGGGCGGGGGCCCCCACCGCCTCGAGCACGCGAGCGTGGCCCCTCCCGAGGTGGTGGACCTGGTCCGGGCCTGCGGGGCGACGGTGGTGACCCAACCGGGGTTCGCGGAGGCGTCCGGCGATCGTTACCTGCGGGAGGTGGAACCGCGGGACGTCCCCTGGCTGTACCGCCTCCGGGCGTGGGTGCGGGCGGGCGTCCCCCTCGCCGCCGGGAGCGACGCGCCCTTCGGTCCGGCCGACCCCTGGGTCGGCATCCGCGCCGCCGTCCACCGCCGGACGGCGGGCGGGCGACCGTTGGGCCCCGACGAGCGGCTCAGCCCCGAGGAGGCCCTGGGCCTCTACCAGGCGACGCTGACGGACCCCGGAGGCCTGCCGCAACGCGTGGTGCCCGGGGCGCCCGCCGACCTCTGCCTGCTGGGCGCTCCGTGGCACCAGGCCCGTCACGAGCTCGACAGCGCGCTGGTGCGGGCGACCGTGACGGAGGGTCGGGTCATCTGGCGGCACCCGGGGTAGTCCCCGGTCGGTAAGGCGCGAGCCCGGTCGGTACAGTGGTCTCGGGTCGGCACCACCTTGCGGCCGCGGTACCCCCCGTGCGGCCGCAAGTCGTGTCGGCCCAGGGGCGGATCAGCTCAGGCGGTCGAGCAGGAACCCCGAGGGGCTCTCGAACTCGAGCTCCCAGGGGCCGTCGCGAACGCTCTCGACGTCGAGCCCGGTGGGCACGAGCACCGGGTTGACGACGTTGCCCTCGGTCATCGCGATGGGGAGCTTGGCCACCCAGGTCTCGGTCGAGGACCCCGCCGGGGTGCCCGAGCCGTTCAGGCCGGGCCCACCCTGGTCGCCGGCGGCCACCTCGAAGACCCCGACGGTGGTGGGTGTGGCGTTCGACAGTCCCGCGTCGGCGACCCACGGGACCGGGACGTCACAGCGGAAGACGATGCTCGATCCCGGCCGGCACTGGCGCTCGAGGATGCCCACCCAGACCTCCGGGAGCCCGACGACGACGCCCCGGCGGCCGTCGGTCACGGCGGCCCAGTCGCCGACCACGCCCCGGGTGCTCGTCACGACGAAGTGCCGATCACCCCCGAAATTGAGGGTCTTCGCCGGCATGGTCCACGGGAGGAGGAAGAGCCGCACCACCCCGGGCCCCGCGGCCACCCGGACCGGTCGCCCGTCGGACTTCATGGGCCGCAGGCCCATGACCAGGTACTCCTCCGCTGCGACCGTGGACGACTCGGGATCCGGTTCGTCATGATCGATGACCCACGGATCGGCCCGATGGACGGTGAACGCCCGGCCGTCGTCGGTGGAGAGCGCCCCGACGAGATCGTGGAGCCCTTCGGCCTTCTGCTGAAGGACCACCTGGGGAAGGCGGCGGTGACCGGCACGGATCACCTCCCGGCCCGCCGTGTCGGCGGAAAATTCGAACCGCCCCGACTCGAGGACCGCCGATTCGAGCGGGGTCCTGGGCGTGTACGTGATCATGGCCGATCGCCCTTCCCTGTGGTACTGCTCTCTCTCACCGTCCCGACGCATGGCGGCGGTCCCTCCGCGCGCTCACTGTCGGCATTCACTATCCCAGGCCCACGACTTTTTTACTAGTGAGGAGCCCAGAAGGGCCCCCCCATACCCTCCGCGCCGGAATTAGTCGCCTCATGCGTCCGGCCCATCTCTTTCGGCGAGGATCGCGAGCTCCACGGCGGAGTCAGCAGGCTTTCGATCGGAAATCGAGTGCATCCGGCAGGGTCAAGGGTTAACGTCGTCACCACATCGGCCTTGGGGGAGGGAAGCGATGGCGCAGGCGCTCGAGGGCGGTGGTGGGGTCGTCCTCTCGGAGGCGGAGGGCCGGATCCCGGGCCAGAAGGGGCTCAAGGCGGGCGCGCTCGGCCTGATCTCGAGCACCGTGGTGGGGGTCGCATCGACCGCCCCTGCCTACAGCCTGGCGGCCACCATCGGGTTCGTGGTCGTCCTCATCGGGCCGAGGACTCCGATCGTCACCATCCTGGCGTTCGTCCCGATGCTGCTGATCTCCTTCGGCTACAACGAGCTGAACAAGGCCGATCCCGACTGCGGCACCACCTTCACCTGGGCGGCCCGGGCGTTCGGGCCCCGCACCGGCTGGATGGGTGGCTGGGCCATCGTCGCGGCCGACGTGCTGGTGATGGCGAGCCTGGCCCAGATCGCCGGCCAGTACCTGTTCCTGCTCTTCAACGCCGACGGGATCGGGAGCAATGCGAGCAGCGGATGGGTGCTGCTGGTCGGGATCCTCTGGATCGTGGCCATGACCTACATCTGCTACGTCGGGATAGAGCTCTCGGCGAACTTTCAGAAGGTCCTGCTCGGGGTGGAGCTGACCATGCTGATCGTGCTGTCGGTCGTGGCCCTGGTGAAGGTGGGGAACGGCACTGCGCCCCCCGGCCACCTCACCCCGTCGTGGTCGTGGTTCAACCCCTTCGACGTCCCGTTCAAGGACTTCGTCGACGGGTTGACCCTGATGCTCTTCATCTACTGGGGATGGGACACCGCGGTGTCGATCAACGAGGAGACGAGGGACCCGAACAAGATCCCGGGCCAGGCGGCGGTGCTCTCCACCGTCGTGCTGCTGGCCACCTACGCGCTCGTCGTCGTGTCCGTGCAGTCCTTCGCCGGCCTCGGCACCAAGGGCATCGGTCTCGGGAACACCGCCCACCAGGGTGACGTGCTGTCGGTGCTCGGCAACTCGGTCTTCGGCTCGTCGGGCTTCGGGAGCTTCCTGACCCACCTGCTGTTGCTGATGGTCCTCAGCTCGGCCGCCGCCTCCACCCAGACGACCATCCTGCCGACTGCCCGCACGACGCTCTCGATGGCGGTCTACAAGGCGATCCCCACCTCGTTCGGCAAGGTCCACCGCCGGCATCTGACCCCCACCGTGTCGACGTTGGCCATGGGCGGGGTGTCGATCGTCCTGTACGTGATCATGAACCACATTTCGGCCGGGACGGTGATCGCGGACTCGGTGTCGGCGCTGGCGGTGATGGTCGCCTTCTACTACGGGCTGACGGGCGTCGCGTGCTTCTGGTACTACCGCCGGACGTTGACCGACGGCACCCGGAACCTCGTCATGCGGGGGATCCTGCCGTTGCTGGGATGGGCGATCATGTGGTCCATCGGGGGGTACTCCCTGGTGCAGGACTGGGGAACGGGCAGCAGCTACACGTCGTGGACGGTCCCGGGGGTGCACTGGCACATCGGTGGCGTCTTCCTGATCGACATCGGGGCCCTGCTGCTCGGGGTCGTGCTGATGCTCGTCTACTCGGGCCTGCGGCCGCCGTACTTCCGGGGCGAGGTGCTCAACGAGGACACCCCGACGCTGGTGCCCGAGGACGTGTACGCCACGGACACGGGACTTCCCGACCTCCACCGTGACCCGCGGGGCCTCCCGGCCGACGGATGACAGGGGTGGTGTTACGATTAGAGAACCGGTGTAGTCGAAATCGTCGAGTGCGCCGACGACGGAGCGGGGGGGTGCCATGACCGACGTCTCGGCCGAGGATACGGCCAGGATGTACATGACCATGACCGCCTGGGACGACGTGCCCGATGCGGTGGCGGCCCGGGCGACCGCCGAACCCCAGGCGATGTACGTCGACGCGGCCGAGCGCTGCCCGGTGATCCGCCACGCCAACGGGTTGGTCACCCTGCTGAAGATGGACGACGTCCTGTTCGTCAACAAGAACCGGGCGGTGGAGCAGGCATCGAAGTTCCTGGGCAGCAACCGCCCCGCCATCCCGCTCGGTCTCGACGGGCCCGAGCACACGAAGTACCGCCGCCTCCTCGACCCGGTGTTCACGGCCAGGCGGGTGGCCCCGCTCGCCGGGCAGGTGCGGGCGCTGGCCAACACGATGATCGACGAGTTCATCCACCGGCACGAGGTCGATGCCTATCGGGAGTGGTGCGAGCCGCTCCCCTCGCAGATCTTCCTCTCCATCATGGGCCTCCCGATGGAGGACCTCCCGGGGTTCCTGCACTTCAAGGAGCTCACTCTCGGCAACGAGAGCCTCCAGCGCGCGACCCCGGAGGAGGCGGCCGCCAGGCGGGCCGAAGCGGTCGAGTGGATTCAGGGGTACTTCGACCGGTCGCTCGACGAGCGGGAGGCACGGGGGGAGCCGGGTGACGACATGCTGGGCTGGCTCCTCACCTCCGAGGCCGGCGGCGAGCGGCTCACCCGCGAGAACATCCACGACATCCTGGGCCTGCTGATCATCGCCGGCCTCGACACGGTGGCCGCCTCGCTGACCTGCTTCCTGAGCTACTTCGCCCGCCACCCCGACCAGCGGGCGAAGCTGGTGGCCGATCCGTCCGGCTGGCCGAGCGCCGTCGAGGAGCTGATGCGCTTTGAGGCACCGGTGACCGACGGCGGCCGGATCGCTCTTGAGGACCTCGAGCTCCCGAGTGGGGAGACCGTGGCTGCGGGCACGGTCCTGGGGGTGTCGTGGTCGGCGGCCAACCTCGACCCCAAGCACTTCCCCGACCCCCTGGTCGTCGACCTCGGCCGGGCGCCCAATCCCCACATCGGGTTCGCCAGTGGGTTCCACCGGTGCCTTGGCTCCCACCTGGCCCGGATGGAGATGGTGGTCGCTCTCGAGGTCTGGCACGCCCGGATCCCGGACTATCGGATCAAGCCCGGCACGGAGCTCGTCTACAGCGGCAATCCCAGGGCGCCCCACAACTTCCCTCTGGTCTGGGACTGACCGGGTCGGGTCAACCGCCGGGGGACGTCGGCAGCACGAAGGTCGGCTCCGGAAGCGCGCCGAGCCTCCGGAGGTCCTTCAGCCCGAGGATCCGCCCGGAGGGAACCGACGGTTCCTGGGCGGCCAACCATGCGATCGCCTCGCCGATCTCGCGCGGGGTGCTCAGCGGCGTGCCGCGAGCGGTCACACCGATCGAACCGGACACCAGAAGGTAGGCCTCGGTCGGGATCCCCTCGTCGATGCGCACGACGTCAAAGCCCACTCCGGACGGCCCGTGGTCCGCCCCGAACCCGACGGTGATCCGCTCGAGAGCCGCTTTGGTGGCGGCGTAGGGAAGTTGCCCTGGGACATGGGTGGCGGAGGCCCCCGACGATATGTTGATCACCCGTCCCGCACCGCGCTCGATCATCCCCGGGACGAACGCCTGACAGAGCATGAGCGGGCCCAGCACGTTGACTTTCCACGAGGTCTGCCATCGGGACAGCGGCGTGAGGACCGCCGGGCCGAAGTCGGTGCTGTAGGCCGCGTTGTTCACCAGGATGTCGCAACGACCGAAACGGTCGATGGTGCGGTCGGCGACCTCGCGGGCACCCTCCTCGGACGAGACGTCGGCCACCACCTCCACCACCTCCACGGCGTCCGCGGTCCGCGTGCGGAGCATCGCTCCGACCTCCTCGATCGTGCCGGGCAGCAGTCGGTGGGGGCGCGCGTCATGGCTGCGTCCTACGATCACGACCGATGCACCCCTGGCCGCGAGGGCCAGAGCCGTCTCGCGACCGATCCCCCTGGTCGCTCCGGTCACCACCGCCACCCGGCCGGCCATCGGCCCGGCGTCCTCTCCCGTGACCACGGATCCTCACCCCCCGGGACCGGGCTCGTCCCCCCTGTCGCCACCCCTGTCCCATCGCCGAAGTCCGGTCCCGAACCGCGGTTCGTCCCCCAAGCTACGAGCTGACGCGGCCGGGGCGACGGATCTCGGGGCACTGGTTATAGTACGAACGTATGTTCGCTTCAGACGAGGGAACCGGCCCTGCCGGGGAGAGGCGGCGCATGAAGCGGCCGCAGCTCCCCCCGGACCTCGCCGCCCGGGCCCGGCCGGTATCGACCGCCGCGGTCCGGCTGCTCCCGCTCTCCGCTCCGCTCGGCCCCTTGTTCCCCGACGGTGCGCTGCGGCGGGGCACCACCACGGTGGTCACCGGGGTGCCCGGCCTGGGCGCCACCACCCTCGCCCTCGCCCTGTTGGCCGCCCCGTCCACCAGCGGGAGCTGGTGCGGGATCGTCGGGCTGGCCGATCCCGGAGTGGCCGCCATGGCCGAGCTCGGGATCGACCTGAGTCGCGTGGTGCTCGTTCCACGCCCCCGGGGGGGATGGGCGGAGGCGGTCGGGGAGCTGTTGGGGGGTGTGGACGTCCTACTGGTGCGACCGCCCGGCAGCTGCCGGGCGCCTCTGGCCCGCCGGCTGGCGGCCCGTTCCCGTGAGCGTCGGACGGCGCTGGTGGTCCTGGTCGACCGGGTGGGGGACTGGCCCGAGGCCCCCGACCTCGTCCTGAGGGCTGCCGCGGCCTCGTGGCGCGGCGTGGGCAGGGGGCACGGGTACCTGCGGGGCCGGCTCGCCGAGGTGCAGGTGGTCGGCCGCCGGTCGGCGGACCGGACCACCTCGTGCAGGCTCTGGCTCCCGTCGGGCACGGGTTGCGTCGCTGCTGTCGCCGCGCCCGCGCCCGCCGATCCCGAGCCCGCGCCAGCGCCCGAACCGGATACAGCGCCGGAGAGGGTCGCCGGCGCTGTATCCGGGGTGGGGTGAGAGGGGATGGAACGGCTGATCGCGGTCTGGTGCCCGGCGCTCCTGCACGAGGGTGAGCGTGGCGAGGAGGTGCGGGAATTCGCTCGGATCGTGTCGGTCGCCGAGTCCTTCTGTCCCTGGGTGGACACCGTCCGCCTGGGCGTGTGCGCCCTTCCGTCACGGGGTCCGAGCCGGTTCTTCGGGGGCGAGTCGATGGTGGTGGCGAAGCTGGCCGCGGCCTTGGCCGCCGGCGCCCCGGGTGCCGGCGAGGGCGACGGCGGGGGGGTGTACGTCGGTGCGGCCGACGGGTTGTTCGCCGCCGTGCTCGCCGCCCGTTCCCGTTTGACGGTGCCCCGCGGGGGCACCGCCGACTTCCTCGCCCCCTGGTCGGTTGCCGTCCTCCGCCGGACCGAGCTCGCCGTCACCCTGCAACGTCTCGGGGTCCGCACCCTGGGCCAGTTCGCCGCCCTGCCCGCCCGGCACGTTCTCGCCCGGTTCGGCACCGACGGAGCGGCGTGCCACCGGGTGGCCTCTGGGTCGGAGGGGGAGCTGCTCGGGCTCCGCGACCCCGGGGTGGACCGACGACCCGGGGTCGCTCGAGGCGACGAAGACGAAGCGGAGCGCCCCCACCAGCCAGGGTTCTTCGGCGGGAGGTCCGCGGCCGATGTCCGTGCGGCGAGCTCGTTCGCCCGGGTACAGGACCGGCTCGGTGTGGAGGAGGTGCTGGTGGGACGGCTCCAGGGCGGTCGCTCTCCCGCCGAGCGGGCTCGGCTCGTTCCCTGGGGGTCGCGTGGCACCGCCGGTCCGGACAGCACCCGCAGCGAGCGCGCCACCGCCCGCCGGGGCGACCGCGCCGCCCCCGCCCCCGCCCCGTGGCCGGGTCGGATCCCCGCCCCTTCACCGGTGCGGGTTCTCCACTCACCGGTCGCGGTGGAGGTGGTCGACCGTTCGGGGTGCCCGGTCCGGGTCAACGGGCGCGGCCTGCTCGCGAGCGAGCCGGCGCTCCTGTCGGTGGACGGAGGCCCCTGGCAGGAGGTCGCAGCGTGGGCCGGCCCCTGGCCGGCGACCGAGCGGTGGTGGTCGACCCGTCGCCGCCGGGCCCGGCTGCAGGTCGTCACCGGGGCGGGCATGGCCACACTGCTGTCCGCCGAGCGTGAGCGTTGGTGGATGGAGGGCGTGTACGAATGACGGTCGACGGCCGACGGCCGACGGCTTGCGGATGACGGCCTACGCCGAGCTGCACGCCCATTCGGGCTTCAGCTTCCTCGACGGCGCCAGCGATCCCGAGGAGCTGGTGGCGGAAGGGCACCGGCTCGGCCTCCGGGCCCTGGCGCTCACCGATCACCACGGTCTGTACGGCGTCGTGCGGTTCGCCGAGGCGGCACGGGCCCTGGGCGTCCCCACCGTCTTCGGGGCCGAGATGACCCTCTCCCCGGCCGGGCCGCGGACCGGGGACCCCGACCCGGCGGGCCGGCACCTGGTGGTGCTGGCCCGGGATCCCGACGGGTACGCCCGCCTCTCGACCGCCCTGGCCGACGCCCATCTCCGCGGTGGGGAGAAGGGGAAGCCGACCCTCACGCTCGACGACCTGGCAGAGCGGCACGGCGGTCACTGGTTGGTGCTGACCGGCTGTCGCAAGGGGGTCGTTCCCGCCGCGCTGACGTCCTCGGGGCCATCGGCCGCCCGCCGGGAGCTCGGCCGGTTGACCGCCGCCTTCGGTCGCGGCTCGGTCGCGGTGGAGCTGTGGGACCACGGCGACCCGTTGGACACCGCCCGGAACGACGCGCTGGCCCTGCTGGCCGTTCAGGCGGGGGTGGACGTCGTGGCCACCAACAACGTCCATTACGCCACCCCCGCCGGTTACCGCCTGGCCACCACCCTGTCCGCCGTTCGGGCCCGCCGCCCCCTGGCCGAGATGGAGGGATGGCTGCCGACCGCTCCCATGGCGTGCCTCCGGTCCGGTGAGGAGCAGGCCCGGCGGTTCGCCCGTTGGCCGGGGGCGGTGGAGCGGGCGGCCGAGCTGGGGGAGGGGTGTGCCTTCGACCTGCGACTGGTCGCCCCCCGCCTGCCCGACTTTCCGGTCCCCCCGGGCTACGACGAGCAGCGCTATCTGCAGGAGCTGACCTACCGGGGGGCCACCGAACGGTACGGTCCCCGAGGGGCGGAGCGGGTGCCGGGCGCCTGGGCCCAGATCGACCACGAGCTGTCGGTCATCGGGGGTCTCGGGTTCGCCGGCTACTTCTTGGTGGTGTGGGACATCGCCGAGCTCTGCCGCCGCCTCGGCATCTACTGCCAGGGCCGGGGATCGGCTGCCAATTCGGCGGTCTGTTACTCCCTCGGCGTGACCAACGTCGACGCGGTCTCGCTGGGCTTGCTCTTCGAGCGATTCCTCTCCCCGGCCCGTGACGGGCCACCCGACATCGACGTCGACATCGAGTCCGGGCGGCGCGAGGAGGTCATTCAGTACGTGTACGAGCGCTACGGCCGGCGCCATGCCGCGCAGGTGGCGAACGTCATCACCTACCGTCCCCGCTCCGCCGTCCGCGACGCGGGAAAGGCGCTCGGCTACTCCGCCGACGAGGTGGAGGGCTGGGCCTCGGCCATCGACCGGGGCCATCGGGGCTCGGAGGGGGCGGCCGTCAGCGCCGTCGGCGCCGCCGGCGCCGCCGGCCAGGACGCCGGTCAGGACGCCGGCGGTCTGCCCCCTCTCGTCGCCGAGCTGGTGGTGGAGCTCCTCGACCGCCCCCGGCATCTGGGCATCCATTCGGCCGGCATGGTGATCTGTGACCGGCCGGTGGTGGAGGTGTGCCCGGTCGAGTGGGGCCGGATGCCCGGCCGGACGGTGCTGCAGTGGGACAAGGACGACTGCGCGGCCAGCGGCCTGGTGAAGTTCGACCTGTTGGGCCTCGGCATGCTCGAGGCGCTGCACCGGACCGTCGACCTGGTGCACGAGCACCACGGGGTGTCCGTCAACCTGGCATCCCTCCCCCAGGAGCCCGAGGTGTACGACCTGCTCTGCCGGGCGGACACCGTCGGGGTGTTCCAGGTGGAGAGCCGCGCCCAGATGGGGACGCTGCCCCGGGTCCGGCCGCGTTGCTTTTACGATCTGGTGGTGGAGGTGGCGCTCATCCGCCCCGGGCCCATTCAGGGCCAAGCGGTCAATCCCTACATCCGCCGCCGGCGGGGGCTCGAGCCGGTCACCTATCTCCACCCGCTGCTCGAGCCGATCCTGCGGCGCACGCTCGGGGTGCCGCTCTTTCAGGAGCAGCTGATGGAGATGGCCGTGGCCATCGCCGGGTTCAGCGCCGCCGAGGCGGACGAGCTCCGGCAGGCCATGGCGGCCAAGCGTTCGGCGCAACGGATGGACCGTCTTCGGGAGCGGTTGTACGCCGGGATGGCCGGGCGCGGGGTGACCGGGGAGACGGCGGATGCCGTCTACCGGTCGCTGGCCGCCTTCGCCAACTTCGGCTTTCCCGAGTCGCACTCGGTCTCCTTCGCCCACCTCGTCTATTCGTCGAGCTGGTTGAAGCTCCACTACCCGGCCGCTTTCTTCGCCGGGCTCCTGAACGCCCAGCCCATGGGGTTCTGGTCACCGCAGAGCCTGGTGGCCGACGCCAAGCGCCACGGGGTGGAGGTACGACGGCCCCACGTGAACCGTGGCCGGGCCACCGCGTCGCTCGAGGGTGCGGGTGGCGCGGGCGACCACCCGGCGCTCCGGCTCGGACTGGCAGGGGTGAAGGGGATCGGCGACGCGACGGCCGAGCGGATCGTGCGAGGTCGTCCCTGGTCCGGCCCCGAGGACCTGGTCCGCCGGGCCGGGTTGAACCGGGGGCAGCTCGAGGTGCTGGCCGCAGCCGGGGCTCTCGACGCGCCGGCACCCACCCCCGCGGCAGCGTCCGCGCGCCGGGACGATCCCGTCGCGTCGGCCGTCTCCCGCCGCCGCCTGCTGTGGACCGCCGGCGCCGCGGCCCAGGGCACCCCGGACCGCCTGCCCGGGATCGTGGTGGGGACCGAGGCACCGCCGCTGCCCGAACCGGCTCCGCTCGACGCGGTGGGCGACGATCTGTGGGCTCTCGGCCTCGCTCCCGACCGGACCGCCATGGAGCTCCTCCGTCCCGAGCTCTATGGCATCGGGGCGGTCCCGGCATCGGGGCTCGCCGGCCGGCCCGATGGCTGCCGGGTGCTCGTCGCCGGCGTGGTCACCCACCGCCAGCATCCCGAGACGGCCCGGGGCGCGGTCTTCGTGAACCTCGAGGACGAGACCGGCCACGTGAACGTGGTGTTCTCGCGGGGGGCCTGGGCCCGCTGGCGTCACGTGGCCCGCCATGCGCCGGTCCTGTTGGTCCGGGGACGGCTCGAGGCCGCCCAGGGCGTGGTGAACGTCACCGCAGAGCGGGTGGAGGCCTTGCGCGTCGGCCTGCCGGCGCCGGCGTCGCGCGACTTCCGTTGACGCGTCGGCCCAGGGAGGTGCCCACCAGGAGCGAGCTCACCGGATATCGGGCCACCGCGGGATCCGCGGTCACGATCCGGATGCCGAGCACCTGAGCCCGGGCGACGAGGAGCCGGTCGAACGGGTCGCGATGCAACGGGGGAAGCGAAGCCACGGCGAGCGCGTGCGCATGTTCGACCGGGATCCCGATCGCTCCGAGAAGCCGGAGCCGTTCGGGCACGTAGTGCGCGGGCGGTTCGGGCAGGACGAGCTTGCCCAGCCCGCACTCGATCGCGATCTCCCACGAGCTCGCGGCCGACACGAAGAGCTCGGACCGCCGGTCCCGTGGTGCGAGCCTCAGTGGCCGAGCAGCCGACCCATCCGCTCGGCCAGCCGCGACGGGTGGCCGGAGCGGGCCTCGGCTCTGTCGGCCAGCTGCATCGCCCAGAGCCCGACGTTCACGCCCAGCCACCGGAGGGGCTCGGGTTCCCATGCGGGCGAGCGGTGGTCGACCCAGGGCAGGTGCACGAGGTCGGTGTCGCGTCCGAGGATGAGGTCGGCCAGGGTGCGGCCGGCGAGATTGGAGGTGGACACCCCGTCGCCCACGTAACCCCCGGCCCAGGCCAACCCCGACCTCCGGTCGAACCCGACCGAGGAGAACCAGTCGCGCGGGACGCCGAGCGGGCCGCCCCACGCGTGGGTGATCCTGACCCCGGCGAGCTGGGGGAACAGGCCCAGGAGCGAGAGACGCAGCAGCTCGTGCACCCTCGGGACCCGGTCGTAACGGGTGTGCACGGCCGAACCGAAGTGGTACGGGGCGCCCCGGCCGCCGAAGGCCAACCGGTCGTCGGCGGTCCGTTGCCCGTAAACGATCATGTGGCGATGATCGGCGAACGTCTCGCGGCGTCCGAGGCCGATCTCCCCCCAGAGATCCTCGGGGAGTGGTTCGGTGGCCACCATCAACGAGTACAGGGGAGCGAGCGCGCGCCGGGTGCCCGGCAGCGACGCCGTCCAGCCCTCCACCGCCCGGACAACCACGTCCGCGCGGATGGTGCCCCGGTGGGTCCGCACCGACGGGCGCCGGCCGGGCGACCCGGACTCGATGGCCGCCGCCGCCGTGCCCTCGTAAAGGCTCACCCCCGCCCGCTCCACCGCGGCGGCCAGGCCCCGGGCCAGACGGGCGGGCTGCAGCGCGGCGCAGTGCGGCGTGTAGGTCGCCCCCAGCACGTGGGACGCACCGAGCAGCCGGCGGGCCTCGGCCGCGCCGAGCCACCGGAGGTCCTCCTCGCCGACCCCCCTCGACCTCGAGTCGGCGACGGATCGCACGGCGCGGGTCATCTGAGCGGAGCTCCGGGCCGCGACCACCGCGCCGCCCTTGGTGAAGTGGCAGTCGATCCCCTCGTCCACCGCCGCCCGTCCCACCTCGTCGATCGTCGCCTGCATGGCCAGGCGCATCGCCGTAGCGGCGCTCGCCCCGTGCTCGCGGGCGAGCCGGTCCTCGGACGCGGCGAACAGCGCGGAGCACCAGCCGCCGTTGCGCCCCGAGGCGCCGAAGCCCGCGACCTCCCGGTCGATCACCGCCACCCGCAGCGAGGGGTCGACGAGGGCGAGGGACCGGGCCGTCCACAGGCCGGTGAAGCCGGCACCGACCACGGCCACGTCCACATCGAGGTCGCCGGCCAGCGGCGCCCGGATCGCCATCGGCCCGGGCAGGTCGTCCCACCACAGCGAGAGGCGGCGGTAGTGGTCGCGGGGCGCTGCCCGAACCGGGATCACACCCTCCGCCAGGCCTCCGTCAGCACGTCGCGCAGGATCTGGGTCATCAGGTCGATCTCCTCCTGCCCGCAGATCAACGGGGGGGAGAGCTGCACGACCGGATCACCCCGGTCGTCGGCCCGGCAGATGAGGCCGGCGTCGAAGAGGGCGCCCGAGAGGTAGCCGCGCAGCAGGCGTTCGCTCTCCTCGTGGTCGAACGTCCCGCGCGTCGCCTTGTCCTTCACCAGCTCGACGCCGTAAAAGAACCCGTCGCCCCGGACGTCGCCGACGATCGGCAGGTCGTACAGGCTCTCGAGCGCGGAACGGAACGCCCCCTGGGTCGACCGGACGTGACCGAGGATGCCGTCGCTCTCGAAGACGTTCAGGTTGGCCAGGGCCACCGCGCAGCTCACCGGGTGCCCGCCGAAGGTGAACCCGTGCACGAAGCTCTGGTTTCCGTGCAGGAAGGGCTCGATCAGCCGGTCGCTGGCGATCATGGCCCCGAGCGGCGCGTAGCCGCTCGTCAGGCCCTTGGCCACCGTGATCATGTCCGGCTGGTAGTCGTACCGGATGGCGCCGAAGTACTCCCCCAGCCGGCCGAAGGCGCAGATCACCTCGTCGGAGACGAAGAGCACCCCGTACTGGTCGCAGATCTCGCGCACGCGGGCCAGGTAGCCCGGCGGGGGCGGGAAGCAGCCCCCGGCGTTCTGCACCGGCTCGAGGTAGACGGCGGCCACCGTCTCGGGGCCCTCCATCTCGATGGTCCGGGCGATGTCGTCGGCGGCCCACTGGCCGAACGCCACGAGGTCGTCGGCGAAGTACGGAGCCCGGTAGAAGTTCGTGTTCGCCACCTTCAGGGCCCCGGGCACCAGCGGCTCGAACGGGGTCTTGAGCTCCGGGATGCCGGTGATCGAGAGCGCCCCCATCGTGGTCCCGTGGTAGGCGATGTCGCGGCTGATCACCTTGTAGCGGCCCGGTTGCCCGGTGAGGCGGAAGTACTGGCGGGCGAGCTTCCACGCCGACTCCACCGCCTCGGATCCCCCCGAGGTGAAGAAGACGTGGTTGAGATCGCCCGGAGCCAGCTCGGCGATCCGGTCGGCCAGCTCGATCGCCCGCGGGTGGGCGTACGTCCACAGGGGGAAGTACGCCAGCTCGCTCGCCTGCTTGGACGCGGCCTCGGCGAGCTCGGTGCGCCCATGGCCGATCTGGCTGGTGAACAGCCCGGCCAGGCCGTCGAGGTAGCGCTTTCCATGCTGGTCCCAGACATAGGGCCCCTCACCGCGAACCATCACGGGAACCTGGTGGTGCTCGTCGTACATGCCCATCCTGGTGAAGTGCATCCAGAGGTGCCGGCGGGCCCGGTCGCTCAGGCTCGTGTCCCCGGTCACTTCCACGGCGGCGATCGGTGCCATGTCGGTCATCTGGTCCCCCAGGTGTAGGTCTGCTTGGCCAGCTTCAGGTAGAGGAACGTCTCGGTGGACAGCACGCCCGGTATGGACCGGACGGAATCGTTCAGGAGGTGGAGCAGCCGGTCGTCGTCCTCGCAGACCACCTCGGCCAGGAGATCGAAGGACCCCGCGCACATCACCACGTAGTCGACCTCGCCCAGCCCCACCAGCTTGGCGGCGACCTGGCGCACGTCACCCTCGACGCAGATCCCCACCAGGGCCTGACGGGTGAAGCCGAGCTGCAGGGGATCGGTGACGGCCACGATCTGCATCACCCCGCTCTCGCGCAGTCGCTGCACCCGCCGGCGCACCGCCGCCTCCGACAGCCCGACCTCTTCGGCGATGGCGCCGTAGGGACGTCGCCCGTCCCTCTGCAGCGCCTCGATGATCGTCCGGTTGGCCTCGTCGAGCATGGAGCCGGTGGCGGATCCCTGATCGGCCCGGCCTCCCTCCACGGGCGCCAGGTCACCTTCATGGTCCGCAGCGTCGTCGGGCTGCAAGTGGATCGGGGCTCCCTGCGGTCGTCGGCCGGCGGAGTACCGGCACCGACGACGAATTCTTTCATATACAGCGCATCAGTCAAGCGAAATCGTGGAGATCTACCGTTTCTTCGACGTAATTCCATCGACGCTCTTGTCGGACCCGGAATTGTCTGTGATCCTGAGGACAGGATTGTCGGTGATCCTGAGGACAGGGAGGACCCGACGGGGAGATCGGAGGAGGGCCCTGCGCCAGCTTCGGAATTTCATTGGGGGCGAGCCCGTGGCGGCCGGCTCCGCGGCGACCATGCCGATCGTCGACCCGAGCTCGGGCGAGCCGTTCGCCGAGGCGCCCGTCTCGGGTCCCGCCGACGTCGATCGCGCCGCCGCCGCGGCGGCGGCGGCGTTCGAGGAGTGGAGGCGGTCCACCCCGTCGGATCGCAGCCTCGCCCTCATCCGGATCGCCGACGCCCTGTCGGATCGGTCCGAGGAGCTGGTGAGGGCCGAATGCGAGAACACCGGCAAGCCGCTCGCCCTCACCATGTCCGAGGAGATCCCCCCGATGATCGACCAGATCCGGTTCTTCGCGGGAGCGGCGCGCCTGCTCGAAGGCCGGTCGGCGGGCGAGTACCTGGCCGGCCATACGTCCTACGTCCGGCGCGAGCCCGTCGGGGTGTGCGCCGCGGTGACCCCGTGGAACTACCCGATGATGATGGCCGTGTGGAAGTGGGCCCCGGCCATCGCCGCGGGCAACACCGTGGTGCTGAAGCCGTCGGAAACCACGCCGGTGAGCACCCTCCTCATGGCCGAGGTCCTCGCCGAGCACCTGCCGCCCGGCGTCTTCAACGTGGTGTGCGGCGACCGCGACACCGGGCGGGCCCTCGTTGGGAACCCCACGTTCGCCATGGTCTCCATCACCGGCAGCGTCCGGGCCGGGACGGAGGTGGCGGCCGGGGCTTCGGCGGACCTCAAGCGGGTCCATCTCGAGCTCGGCGGGAAGGCGCCGGTGATCGTCTTCGACGACGCGGACGTCGGCGCCACCGCGGAGGGGATCGCCGCCGCCGCCTATTTCAACGCCGGGCAGGACTGCACAGCGGCGACCCGCGTGTTGGCCGCGCCCGGCGTGCATGCCGATCTCCTCGACGCCCTGGTCGAGCAGGCCCGTGGCACGACCGTCGGAGGGACCGACGTCGACGGCGCCGACTACGGCCCGCTGAACAGCGCCGGCCAGCTCGAGCGGGTCCGCGGGTTCGTCGAGCGAGCGCCGGCCCACGCCAGGGTCCTGACCGGCGGCGAGCCCGTCGGGGCGCGTGGCTACTGTTTCGCGCCTACGGTGGTCGCCGGCCTGCAACAGGACGACGAGATGATCCAGCAGGAGGTCTTCGGGCCGGTGATCACGGTGCAACGGTTCGACGGCGAGGCCGAGGCCATCCGCTGGGCCAACGGCGTCGAGTACGGGCTGGCGTCGAGCGTGTGGACCCGAGACCACGGCCGGGCGATGCGCATGGCCCGCGACCTCGATTTCGGCTGCGTCTGGATCAACACGCACATCCCCCTGGTCGCCGAGATGCCCCACGGCGGTTTCAAGCACTCGGGCTACGGCAAGGACCTGTCCGTGTACGGGCTCGAGGACTACACGCGCCTCAAGCACGTGATGAGCAACATCGAGACGTGAAGGTGGAGCGAGCGTGATCGTCGGGATCCCGAGGGAGGTCAAGGAGGACGAGTACCGGGTCGCCATCACCCCGGCAGGCGTGAGGGAGCTGACCTCGGCCGGCCACACGGTTGTGGTCGAGAAGGACGCGGGGACCGGCTCCGCCCTTCCCGACGCGGACTTCGTCGCGACGGGGGCCAAGATCGTCGACAGCGCCGACGACCTCTGGTCCGAGTCCGACTTGGTGCTGAAGGTGAAGGAGCCGGTGGAAGAGGAGTACCACCGCCTCGGTTCACGCAAGGACCAGGTCCTCTTCACCTACCTGCACCTGGCGGCGTCCCGCCCGTGCACCGAGGCGCTCGCCGCCGCCGGGAACACCGCCATCGCGTACGAGACCGTTCGATTGCCGGACGGATCGTTGCCGCTCCTGACCCCGATGAGCGAGGTGGCCGGGCGCATGGCGCCACTGGTGGGAGCCCAGCACCTGGCCCGGCTCGGCGGTGGCCGGGGCACGTTGATCTGCGGGGTGCCCGGCGTGGAGTGTGCCAAGGTGGTGATCATCGGGGCCGGGGTGGCGGGCATGGCCGCGGCGACCCTGGCCGTCGGGATGCACGCCAACGTCTACATCCTCGATCGCAACCTCGATCGCCTCCGACAGGTCGACCACCACTTCCGCGGAGCGCTCGAGACGGTGGCCTCGAGCACCCACGCGATCGAGGAGGCCTGCCTCGATGCCGATCTGGTGATCGGTGCCGTTCTGGTGGTCGGCGCGAGGACCCCGAAGCTGGTGACCGACGCGCTGGTCGCCCGGATGCGGAAGGGCTCGGTGCTCGTCGACATCTCGGTGGACCAGGGGGGCTGCTTCGAGTCGTCGAGGCCGACCACGCACTCCCACCCGACGTTTCCCGTGCACGGCTCGATCTTCTACTGCGTCGCCAACATGCCCGGAGCCTTCCCCCACACGTCGACCCACGCGCTGGTGAACGCCACGCTGCCCTACTCGGTGGAGATCGCCAGGCGAGGGTGGCGCGAGGCCGTTCGGTCGGACCCGGCGCTGGCGCTCGGGGTGAACGTCGTCGAAGGCGCCGTGGTGTGCGAGCCGGTGGCCCAGGCCCACGGGATGGCGGCCGTCTCGTTGGCCGACGTGCTCTGATCCCGCCCGGCCCCGCCCGCCCCGCCCCGCCCCGCCCCGCCCCGCCCCGCCCGGCCCGGCCCGCCCGCCCGGCCCCGCCCGGCCCGGCCCGGCCGGTGGGCTCCGGGCAGTAACATCAAACGGAACCTGGTTCCACTTGTTGCCCGACGGGAGGGCGGATGGCCACGACCGAGCAGCGTGCCCCGGCACAGGCTGAGAAACGCCAGCACTACGGGATCACGTTCGCCGTCCTGGCCTTCGGCACGCTGTCGTACACGCTGCTGCAGTCCCTGGTGCTCCCGGCCCTGCCGACCCTGCAGACGCAGCTGCACACGTCGGAGTCCTCGGTCGCGTGGGTGCTCACGGCCTACCTCCTGAGCGCCTCCATCGCCACGCCGATCCTCGGGCGTCTGGGTGACATGTACGGCAAGGAGAAGATGCTGCTCGTCGTGTTCGGCGGCATCGTCCTCGGCGCGGTCCTCGGCGGGCTCTCCACCTCGATGTCCACCATGATCGTGGCCCGCGTCGTTCAAGGAACCGGGGGTGCCATCTTCCCGTTGTCGTTCGGCATCATCCGGGACGAGTTCCCCGCCGAGCGCGTGTCCGGGGGGATCGGGTTGCTCTCGACCATCATCGGTGTCGGTGGCGGTGGCGGCATCATCCTCGGCGGGCCGATCATTCAGCACCTCTCCTACCACTGGCTCTTCTGGATCCCGGCGGTCCTTTCCTTTGCCTCGTTGGTCACGGCCTGGCGGTTCATCCCCGAGTCACCGGTCAGGGCGCCGGGACGGATCAATTACCTCTCCGCCGCGTTGCTGTCGGGATGGTTGACCGCGTTGCTGGTCGCCGTGTCGATGGGGTCGATCTGGGGATGGAGCTCGGTCCGGGTCCTCGGCCTCCTGGTGGCGGCGGCGGCGCTCGGGGTGCTGTGGGTCCGCACGGAGCTCCGGACGGACCACCCGCTGATCGACATGCGCATGATGAGGATCCCCACGGTGTGGTGGACCAACATCGCCGCCCTGCTGTTCGGGGTGGGGATGTACTCGAGCATCGTGCTCATCCCGCCGTACCTTCAGACGGCGTCGTCGCACGGCTACGGGTTCGGGGCGTCGCCGACGCTGTCGGGGCTGTTCCTGGCGCCCAACGCCGGGGCCATGCTGATCACCGGCTTCCTCATCGGGACCCTGACGGCGCGGTTCGGGTCGAAGCTCCTGTTGGTCGCAGGGGGAGCGATGGGGACGGCGTCCTTCGCCATGCTGATGTTCTCGAGCGCCGCCGAATGGGAGTTCCTGTTCGCGACGACGGTCAGCGGTCTCGGGATCGGGCTCGCCTTCGCGGCCATGTCCAACCTGGTCGTAGAGGCCGTTCCGGATACCCAGACCGGTGCCGCCACCGGGATGAACGCCAACATCCGCACGATCGGGGGTGCCGTCGGGAGCGCCATCGTGGCGAGCATCCTGGCGTCCCAGACGGTTGACGGTGTCCCGCCCCTCCGCAGCTACAGCCTCAGTTTCGGGGTCCTGGCCATCGCGTTCCTCCTCGCCACGGCTGCCGCAGCCGTGGTCCCGGTGCAGCGGTGGCGTGCCGGCTCGGCCGCGGCCGGTATGGAAGGGGCGGTTCCCGACGAGGTCGCCACGCGAGGTCCCGTCCCCCGGTCGGTCCTCAGTTGAGGAGCTCCGCCACGCCCGCTGCACCCCCCACGGTGTCCCTTCCGCCGGTCACCCCGCCGGTGGGGCGGATCGGTCCGGAGGAAGGACCCAGGTCCGGAAAGGAGGAGCTCCGTTGCGACGCCGCGCGCAACCGGCAGCGCATCCTCGAGGCGGCGCACGACGTCTTCGTCGAGCGAGGGACCGGTCTCACCGTCGACGAGGTGGCCCGCCGGGCGGGCGTCGGTGTGGGGACCGTCTACCGCCGCTTCCCCAGCAAGGAGGCGCTGCTCGATGCCGTCGCCCTCCCGGTGTTCGAGAAGACCCTCCATATCGCCAGGCGGGCCCTGCGTGAGGGGCCGGGGGAGGGGTTCGAGCTGTTCATCCGCCGGCTCGTCGCCTTTTATGCGTCGCATGGCCTGCCGGTCCGGCGGCTGTGGGGCGCGGCCGACGGGCGATCCATGCGTGACCAGCTCAACCCGGTCGTTGAGCAATTGATCGACGATGCCCACTCGGCCGGCACCCTCCGTGCCGACTTCACCGCCGCCGACGTCCCGGCGCTGGTGTGGACCGTCACCCGCCTTGTCGAGGACATCGGGGAGGCGGCTCCGGCAATCTGGCGCCGGCACCTCGATCTCCTCCTCGACGGCCTGCGTCCCGGCGAGCCCCGCACCCTGAGGTCTCGGCCGGTGCCGGTGGAGCGTTGGACCGAGCTCGTCCGGCGGGGTTGAGCCGCCCGCCCCGCCCCGCCCCGACCAGCCCGCCCCGACCAGCCCGCCCCGCCCGGGCTCTCCGACCCTCGTGTGCGGATCGCCCAGCGCCCTCAGGCCACCAGCACGATCTTCCCGGTCTTCCCTCCGGCGGCGAAGAGGTCGTAACCGGCCCCCGCTTCAGCCATCGGGACGGTGGCGTGAACCGGCACCCGTACCCGCCCCGACTCGAGGAGCGGGAGGACATGGGCGGCCACTCCGGTGGCGACGGCCGCCTTCTCGGCACGGCTGCGGGCTCGCAGGGTCGACCCTGACAGCCTGGCCCGCTTGCCCATGAGCTGCAGGAGGTTGAGCTCCATTGAGGCACCGCCGCCCACCCCGATCACCACGGCTCGGCCACCGGTGCGCAACGCGCCCAGGGCATCGGGAAGGCTGGGAGCGCCCACCAGCTCGAGCACCACGTCGTAGGGGCCGAACCCGGCCACCTCGGCCGGCTCGATCACCTCGTGGGCCCCGAGCCCGCCGACGGCGTCGCGTTGTGCCTCGTTGCGCACCGACGCCACCACGTGGGCCCCCGCCGCCACCGCCAGCTGGACTCCGGCCGTCCCGACCCCTCCGGCCGCACCGGTGACGAGGACGCGCTCGCCCACCGTGAGACCGCACTGGGACCACAGGGCGTCGAAAGCCGTGCTGAACACCTCGGGGAAACCCCCGGCCTCGGGCCACGAGAGACCGGCGGGGACCGTGAGCGCATGGGACTCGTCGACGGTGGCCATCGTCGCCTGACCGCCCCCGCCCACCACGGCCATCACCCGGTCCCCGGCCCGGAACCGGGTCACCTGGCGCCCGGTCGCGACGACCTCGCCGGCCAGCTCGAGACCGGGGACGTCGGCAGGGGACCCGGGGGGCGCCGGGTAGGCGCCGCGCCGCTGCGCGAGGTCCGCTCCGTTGATCCCGGCGGCCCGCACGGCCACGAGCAGCTCGGTGTCGCCCGGCTCGGGGTCGGGCCGCTCCTCCCAGGCCAGCTCGCCGGTGCGGTTCACGACGGCGTGCACGTCAACCCCCGTCCGGCACCGCGGCGCGGCACCGGACACCGGCGTGAGCCACCCCTGACAGGGTGGGGCCGGCGACCGCCCTCGGCCCGTTCGTCATGTCGCCACCCTGCCACATCGGCGGGCCGGCCCCGGTAGCCTCTGGGCCATGACTCTTTACGACATCCCCATCAGCACCCTTCAGGGTGATCCCTCTTCGCTGGGAGCCTTCCGGGGCAAGGCCGTCCTGGCCGTCAACGTCGCTTCCAAGTGCGGCCTCACCCCCCAGTACGAGGGTCTCGAGCGTCTGCAGCAGCAGTATGCCGACAAGGGGTTCAGCGTCGTGGGCTTCCCCTGCAACCAATTCCTCGGGCAGGAGCCCGGTACCGCGGAGGAGATCCAGGAGTTCTGCTCCACCACCTACGGCGTGACGTTCCCCTTGTTCGAGAAGATCGACGTGAACGGGGCCCAGCGCCACCCGATCTTCGACCAGCTCACCGCGGCGAGCGACGCCGACGGCAAGGCCGGTGACATCCAGTGGAATTTCGAGAAGTTCCTGGTCTCGCCCGAGGGGAACGTGGTTGCCCGATTCCGGCCGCAGGTGACCCCGGAGGACCCGGTGGTCGTGCAGGCCATCGAGGGTCAGCTCCCGAGCTGAGCACGCCGGACCACCTGGCCGTCCACGAGCCCATCGTGACGCGTCCATCGTGACATCGCCCGAGTGAGGCGCGCCGGTCTGGGAGCCACGTTCGACGCGGCCATCTTCGACATGGACGGCCTCCTGGTGGACTCAGAGCCCCTGTGGCATCGGGCGGAGATCGCCGTGCTCGGGAGCCTGGGCGTCCCGTTGGTGGCGTCCGCCTGTCGCGAGACCAAAGGGATGTTCGTCGGCGAGGTCACCCGGTACTGGTTCGACCGGTACCCGTGGGCGGGGCCGTCCACCGAGGAGACCGCCGCCGACGTCGTCGACGCGGTCATGGAGCTGGTGGTCGCCGAGGGTCGCCTCCAGCCGGGAGTGGACCAGGCCATCGGGCTCTGCCGCCGCCACACGCCGGCGCTGGCCGTCGCATCCTCCTCCGAGTACCGGTTGATCGACCTCGTCCTCGGGCACTTCGGCCTGGCCGGGGAATTCGACCTGGTGCACTCGGCCCAGGACGAGCCCTTCGGCAAGCCCCACCCCGGCGTGTTCCTGACCGCGGCGGCCAAGCTCGGGGCGCGGCCCCGGGGCTGTGTGGTCTGGGAGGACTCGCCCGCGGGTGTGCTGGCGGCCAAGGCGGCGCAGATGGTGTGCGTCGCGGTGCCCGAGGCGGCAGAGCGGGACCGGCGCGAGGTGGCGGTGGCCGACGTGGTCCTCACCTCCCTCGGCGAGGCCGACGAGGAACTCTGGGAGCGGCTCGTGGCGATCGGCGAGCCGCCACCACAGGCGGCACCGCAGCCGCCGTTCCCGCCGTCGCCGACGGTCGCCCCACCGCACACGCCGTAGTGTTGCCCGTTCCCGTTCCCGTTCCCTCCTGAGGTCCCGTTGTTCCGTCCCGTTCCCCCTGACGCCGACTTCGTCGCACTCGAGAAGCAGGAGCTGGCGCGCTGGTCCGCCCATCGCGTGTTCGAGCGTTCGGTCGAGGAGCGTCGTGACGCCGAGCCCTGGGTGTTCTACGAGGGTCCCCCGACGGCGAACGGCCGGCCCGGCCTGCACCACGTGTGGGCGCGCGTGTACAAGGACCTCTTCTGCCGGTTCCGGACCATGCGCGGCTACCGGGTGGCGCGCCGCGCCGGATGGGACACCCACGGGCTCCCGGTCGAGGTGGAGGTGGAGAAGCGGCTCGGGATCACCGGCAAGCAGCAGATCGAGAACGAGGTGGGGATCGCCGAGTTCACCCGGCTGTGCCGCGAGTCGGTGCTGGCGTACGTCGACGAGTGGTTGGAGCTGACCACCCGGATCGGCTACTGGGTCGACTTCGACGATGCCTACTGGACCCTCAGCCCGGACTACGTGGAGTCGGTCTGGTGGCATCTCAAGGTGATGTTCGATCAGGGGCTGCTGTACGAGGACCTGAAGGTCGTCCCCTACTGCCCGCGCTGCGGCACCGCGCTGTCGAGCCACGAGCTCGGCCAGCCCGGCGTCTACTCGGACGAGGAGGACGAGTCGGCGTACGTGCTCCTTCCCCTATCGGGCGACGACCGGGAGGTGATCGGAGGCGCCACCGGCCTCGTCGCCTGGACGACGACCCCCTGGACGCTCCTCGCCAACACCGGGGTGGCGGTCAACCCCGACCTCACCTACGCGGTGGTGGACGGGATGATCGTCGCGGAGGCGCTGGTGCCCGCCGTCTTCGGGGACGGCGCGGTGATCACGCACCGGGTGGAGGGGCGGCGCCTGGTCGGCCTGCGCTACCGCAGGCCCTTCGACGACCTGGCCGAGCCGCCCGGTGCCGACGGTTGGCGGGTGGTTCCCGGGGATTTCGTCACCACCGACGAGGGGACGGGCGTGGTCCACCTCGCTCCTGCCTTCGGCGAGGTCGACCGCCAGGTCGGGCGGGCCCACGGGCTCCCGACGCTCAACCCGGTGGGCCCGGACGGCCGGTTCGGCGACGCCGTCGCCTGGTTGGCCGGTGTCCCCGTGCGCGAGGCCAACGAGCGGGTCGACGATCGGCTCGAGGCGGCGGGCCTGCTCGTCCGCCGCCACCGCCACCGGCACTCCTACCCGCACTGCTGGCGGTGCGGGACCGCCCTCATCTACTGGGGCAAGCCGAGCTGGTACGTGGCGACCTCCGCCCGCAAGGACGACCTGATCGCCGCCAACCGCGGCATCGACTGGCACCCCGAGCACATCCGCGAGGGGCGGTTCGGCGAGTGGCTGGAGAACAACGTCGACTGGGCGCTGTCTCGTGACCGGTTCTGGGGGACGCCGTTGCCGGTGTGGCGGTGCGACCACGGCCACGTGTACTGCGTCGGCTCGTTGGCCGAGCTCTCCGACCTCGCCGGTCGCGACGTCCGCGAGATAGACCCGCACCGGCCGGCGATCGACGGGGTGGAGTTTCCCTGCCCCGGCTGTGCCGCCGGACCCGGAGGCGGGGTGGGTGACGTGCCGCGGGCCCGCCGCGTCGAGCCGGTGATCGACGCCTGGTTCGACTCGGGATCCATGCCCGCCGCGCAGGTCGGGTACCCGCACGTCCCGGGGTCCTCGGAGGCGTTCGCGTACCCCGCGGACTTCATCTCCGAGGCCATCGACCAGACCCGCGGGTGGTTCTACTCGCTCCTGGCCGTCAACTCGCTGGTCTTCGGCTCCGCCCCCTACCGGCACGTCGTGTGCCTCGGCCACATCGTCGATGCCGACGGTCGCAAGATGTCCAAGTCGGTGGGCAACGTCATCGATCCCTGGCAGATCCTCGACTCCCGGGGCGCGGACCCGCTCCGTTGGTGGATGTTCAGCCAGGGCTCACCATGGACACCGACCCGGGCGAGCATGGGGGCCATCGACACGTCGATGCGCGAGACCCTGCTCACCCTGTGGAACACCTTCAGCTTCTTCACCACCTACGCGTCGCTCAACGGGTTCGACCCCGCCGACCCGTCGGTGCCCCCGGCTTCGGACCGGCCCGCTCTCGATCGCTGGGTGCTGTCCCGGCTGGCGTCCACCGTGGAGATCGTGACGTCGGCGCTCGACCGGTACGAGCCCCTGGCCGCGGCGGGTGCGGTGAGCTTGCTGGTCGACGACCTCTCCAATTGGTACGTCCGGCGGAGCCGCCGCCGGTTCTGGCGGACCGATCCCGATGCCCCGCTGTCGGACACCCTGGCCGCCCATGCGACCCTTCATGAGGTGCTGACGACGCTGTCGATCGTGCTTGCCCCGTTCTGTCCATTCGTCGCCGACCGGATGTGGCGCGAGCTGACGGGGGCCGGGGAACCCGAGTCGGTGCACCTGCTCGACTGGCCCGATCCCGGGAGCTCGGACCGGGCCGGCCGGTTCGACGGGGAGCTCGAGTCGCAGATGAGCCTGGCGAGACGGCTGACCTCGCTCGGGCGGGCTGCCAGGAGCGAGGCCGGGGTCAGAGTCCGGCAGCCGCTGGCCAGGGCGTTGGTCTTCGTCCCCGCCGCCATGCCGGCGATCCCGCCCGGCGTGGTGGAGGACGAGCTCAACGTCGACGAGGTGGTGGTGACCCAGGAGCTGGGCGAGATCCTGCGGTTCGAGCTGGTCCCGAACTTCCGGGAGCTCGGTCCGCGGCTGGGCCCGGCGGTGAAGGACCTCCGTGCGGCGCTGGCCGAGCTCGACGGGGTTGCCGCGGCGGCCGCGTTGGAGTCGGGCGGCGTGGTCCGGGTGGAGCTGCCGGGGGGCCCGGTCGAGCTCGGTCCGGGTGACCTCGAGCTCCGGGTGCAGGGCCAGCCGGGGTTCGCCGTCTCGCGCGGCGGCGGCGAGGTCGTCGCCCTCGATCTGACCATCGACGACGATCTGGCCCTGCGGGGCCTGGCCCGCGAGGTGGTCCGGCAGGTTCAGGACCTGCGTAAGTCGAGCGGGCTCGAGGTGTCCGACCGGATCGAGCTGCTCCTGACCGGGCTCGACGAGCTCGGGCCGCACTTCGCCGTCATCGGGCGTGAGGTGCTGGCCACGAAGGTGGCGGTCGGGCCCGGGCGGGGACAGGGGACCCCGCTCGACCTGGGTGAGCGTCCCGAGGCGATGGCCTGGATCACCCGGGCCTGATCGGCGCGTCACGCCGCCACCGGAGGCGCATCCGCCTCACGCGTCACCGGACTCCTGCGGAAGTACGACCAGCCGCGGCGCCAGCCGGCTGGTGGTCGAAACCAGGACCTTCGGCCCTGCCGGGTCTCGGACCGGTGCAGCAAGCTGCAGCCGGCTACCTGTACAGGTCGAGAAGAGCGAGAAGAGGAGGAGAGGGAATGAAGCTCGGCTTTCTTCGAGGTTCCGTCGTGACGGGGAGCGGTGCCCCAATGGGCCAAGACGGCATTCTGGAGGCCCCGACCGGAAACCTCCGATTCGCCGACTGGCTCTATCGCTCGAAGGCGGCCGGTGTCCTATGGCTCGTCGCCCGCCTGTGGCTTGGCTACGAGTGGCTCAATGCCGGCTACCAGAAGCTCTGGGGCGCCGAGAACTCCGGCTTCTGGAACAACAGCGGTGCAGCCGTGAAAGGGTACGCAGCGGCCGGGATCACCGGCTCGGCCACCGGGAAGGGTGGCGCGTCCTATGGATGGTGGGCGGCCTTCCTGCACAACTTCGTCGTTCCCAACGCATCGTGGATCGCCAAGCTGATCGCGGTGAGCGAGTTCGCGCTTGGCTTGCTGCTGATCGTCGGCCTGTTCACCGGGGCGGCTGCCGCGGCCGGGCTCATGCTCAACCTCATCTACATGTTCTCGGGTACCGCCGGCGTGAACCCGGCGTACGCGATCGTGTCGGTGTTTCTCGTCCTGGCTTGGCGAAACGCCGGCTACCTCGGACTGGACAGCCTTGCGCTTCCCTGGGTTCGTCGTCTGCTCCATCACGGGGGACGCGCCGAAGGGGTGGTGCACCAACCGCCAACGGGAGCCTTGCCGGCTCACTGACAGCGGCCGAGGGTCTCGTGGCTCAACGAGGAGGGGGACCTTCGACCCTGGTTGCCGGAGACCACGCCGGGCCGCAGCCGACCTCACCGACCCGTCCTCGAGGTCAAGGGCTTCTCGACGCGGATAGGTCAGCCGGGCCGGCGGCCGGCGGGATGCGGCCGGCGGGATGCCTACCGTGTCCGCAACGTCCGCGGAGTCCGACTAGCCGCCGCAGACGGGCCCGTCACCCCGCAGCTTGCGGAGCGCGACGTTCAGGGCGTCCTGGTCGGCGACGTTCAGAGGGTCGATGAGGTGCCGATCGAGGCCGTCCAGGTGGACGGCGATCGCCTCGTGAAGCTTGGACCAGCCGCTCGGGGTGAGGGCGACGTACATGCTGCGCCGGTCCGACGGGCAGTTCTGCCGCTCGACGTAACCGGCCTCTGTGATGCGGTCGACCAGGCGGGTGATGCCCCCCGACGTCAGGGAGACCTCGCCGGCCAGCTGGGTCATCGTCAGGTGCTCGTCGGGGGAGCGGGCCAGGCGGATGAGCACGTCGAACCAGGTGAGGGGGATCCCACAGGCCTGCTCGAGCTCGACGCCGAGGAGCCTGGTGAGATGGGCGTGCGCCTCGACGAGTAATCCCATGAGGGTGATCCGGTCGTCGTCGACCGGGCAGGGGGGTCGGGACCCCGACGAGGCGCCCGGCAGGTCGGCGCCCGCGGTACCGCTCACGCCCCCAATCCCGACCTCCATGTCGTCACCGACCTTCCTGTCGCCCCCCGCTCCTCTGATCCTACACTGTCTGTGTGAACAATAACTGATTGACAAGAAGTTGATTCATCAGATATACTTTCGTCAGAGAACGCGATCCGGACAGAGAACACCGACAGAGAACTCCGACAGATGAACACAGAGGAGACGACCATGACCACCGAGACAGTCGACACGACCACCCTCCCGGTTGCCGGCACGTACACCATCGACCAGATCCACAGCACCGTGGGCTTCGTCGCCCGCCACCTGGTCGGGGCGAAGGTGCGGGGAAAATTCACGGAGTTCAGCGGCACGATCGTCATCGCAGAGGTACCCGAGCAGTCGTCCGTGCAGGCCGACGTGGCCGTAGCCAGCGTCGAGACCGGTCAGGAGCAGCGGGACGCCCACCTGCGTTCGGGCGACTTCTTTGAGGCGGAGTCGTTTCCGAACCTCACCCTGAGGAGCACCGGGCTCACGGGGTCCGGCGGTAACGAGTACGTGCTGCAGGCCGAGCTCACGGTGCGGGGGGTGACCAAGCCTGTCGACTTCGATCTCACGTACCTCGGTTCGGGGCCCGGGATGGCGCCGGGATCGGTGGTGGCCGCCTTTGAGGCGAGCGCCGAGATCGACCGCCGTGATTTCGGCGTCAGCTTCGGCGGTGCGCTCGACAGCGGCGGTGTGATCGTCGGGAACAAGGTGCGGATCGAGCTGGACGTCGAAGCTCACAAGCAGTGAGCCCCGGCACCGGTCTCCCGCCGGCCCGCGCCGGCGCTGCGCCGGTGCGTCCGGTGCGTCCGGCACCCGTGTCGTGCCCCGCCGGCGGCGGTCGGCGGGGCACGACACGGTAAGGTCACGGGCCATGGCGAAGCTCGGCCCGCACAAGGTGTTGAAGTCGGCGGCCGCGGCCGTCGGTCTGCTCGGCACGATGGCCAGCATCTGGTGGTTCGCCCTGAAGCCCAGACGCAAGCACGAAGCCTGACCGGCCGCGCGACGCCCCGGTGCCGGTCAGACCGCCGGCCCGACGATCGCCGGGAGCAGCTCGCTGATCGGGCCATGCAGGGTCGCGGTGGCGAGGTGGTCCATCGGCGTGGGCTCGGCGTTCACGATCACCACGGCCGCGCCGGCGCTCGCGGCCAGCGGGACCAGCCCGGCCGCGGGGTGGACCGTCAGGCTGCTGCCGACGGCCAGCAACAGATCGCTCCCGGCGGCGGCCCGCTCGGCCCGGCGGAGATCTTCGGGGACCAGGCTCTGGCCGAAGCTGATCGTGGCCGACTTGAGGATCCCGCCACACCGCGCAGCGAGGCAGGCCGGGTCCTCCTCCCCGGCCCGCACCCGGACGAGCACCTCGGCCATCGGTCGCCGGTCGCCGCACCGGAGGCAGACGGCGTGCCGAATGGTGCCGTGGATCTCCACCACCCGGGAGGGGTCGTTCCCCGCGAGCTGGTGCAGCCCGTCGACGTTCTGGGTGACGAGGAGGTCCAGCCGTCCGCCACGCTCGAGCGTCACGAGAGCCCGGTGGCCCGCGTTCGGCGCGGCCGACCAGGTCGGGGACGTGAGGCGGCTCCTCCATGCGGCGCGCCGGATGGAGGGGTCCTGCACGTAGGTGGCGAGGGTGGCGAGCCGTTCCGCCCCCGGGTCCTTCGTCCACACCCCCTCGGGACCGCGGAAGTCCGGGATGCCCGAGTCCGTCGAGATACCCGCTCCCGTCAGCACGACGACCCGCGAAGAGCGAAGGATGAGGTCCCGGGCGACGGACGGGCTCCCGTCACCGCCCCGGTCGTCCGTGTCGCCCCGGTCGGCCGTGCCCTCGCTCCGGAAGTCGGCTCCGGCGTCCATCCCCCAGTTTGGCACCGGGGGAGCGAGCAGGGCCCGGGCCGGTCACGGACCCGGTGCAACGGGCCTGAGGTGACCGGGTAAGAATCGGCACATGGCGTTCGCAACCACCAACCCGGCGACCGGAGAGGTCGAGCAGACCTTCCCCGGGCACAGCCCCGAAGAAGTCGAAGGGCTCTTGGCCCGGGCGGCGAGCACCTTCGCCTCCTACCGGCGGACCGGTTTCGCGGAGCGCTCCCGTTTGATGACCACCGCCGCGGAGCTGCTCGAGGGCGAGCAGCCCGTCGTCGCACGCATCCTCACCACCGAGATGGGCAAGACCTTCGCAGCGGCAAGGGCGGAGGTCTCCAAGTGCGCGATGGCCTTCCGGTGGTTCGCCGAGCACGCCGAGCGGCTGCTGGCCGACGAGGAGATCGGGACCTCGGCCCGGCGGAGCATGGTGCGTTACCAGCCGCTCGGAGCGGTCCTGGCCGTCATGCCGTGGAACTTCCCGCTCTGGCAGGTGACCCGCTTCGCCGCGCCCACCCTGATGGCGGGCAACGTCGGCCTGCTGAAGCACGCCTCCAACGTCCCGCAGACCGCGCTCTACCTCGGGGACCTGTTCCGCCGGGCGGGTTTCCCCGAGGGGGCGTTCACGACGCTGCTGGTGGGCCAGGACGCGGTCGCCGGCATCATCGCGGACGACCGGGTCGCCGCGGTGACGCTGACGGGGAGCGAGCGCGCCGGCCAGTCCGTCGCCGCCGCCGCGGGCCACGCCCTCAAGAAGTGCGTGCTCGAGCTTGGAGGATCCGACCCGTTCGTGGTGCTGGCCTCGGCCGATCTCGACACGGCGGTCCCCGCGGCTGTCCGGGCCCGCGTCCAGAACAACGGGCAGTCCTGCATCGCGGCCAAACGGTTCATCGTCGAGCAGCCCGTCTACGAGGAGTTCCGGGCCAGGTTCACGGCCGAGATGGCGGCGTTGCGGGTCGGCGACCCGTTCGACCCGGCTTCGGACGTCGGCCCGCTCGTCTCGGAGTCCCAACGGGCCGAGATCGCCGGCCAGGTGGACGACGCCAGGTCGAAGGGAGCGGTGCTCGAGTGCGGGGGTGACGTGATCGGCGGGCCCGGTTGGTACTACGCGCCCACCGTCCTGACCGGGGTCACCCCGGGCATGCGGGTCTTCACCGAGGAGGTCTTCGGACCGGTTGCCGTGCTCGAGCCGGCGGCGGACCCGGCCGAGGCGATCCGCCTGGCCAACAGCACGCGGTACGGGCTCGGGGCGAGCGTCTGGACGAACGACGAGGAGGAGCAGCGCCGCTGTATCGACGAGATCGAAGCGGGTCAGGTGTTCGTCAACGCCATGGTGGCGTCGTCCCCCGAGATGCCCTTCGGCGGGGTGAAGCGCTCGGGGTACGGGCGCGAGATGTCGGCGCTCGGGATCAGGGAATTCTGCAACGCCAAGGCCGTGTGGGTGGCATGACCCCGGGCCGGCTCCGCCGGATCATGACCGCGCCCGTGCCGGGCCGTCCCCCCACCGTCTACCTCGACCACGCCGCCACCTCACCGCTCCGCCCCGAGGTGGCCGAGGCCATGGCGCCCTTCGGGGCCGAGCGGTTCGGCAATTCGTCGGGCGCCCACCATGTCGCCCGGGACGCCCGACGGGCGCTCGAGGAGGCGCGCGATCTCGTCGCCGAGTGCCTCGGAGCATCTCCGGGCGAGGTCGTCTTCACGTCGGGGGGAACCGAGGCGGCGAACCTCGCCATTCTCGGGACCCTGGCGGCCCGCCAGGAGGCCGGGCTTGCGGCCGGTGCGATCGTGTGCTCGGCCGTGGAGCACGCGGCCGTGCTCGAGTCCTGCCGGGCGGCCACCCGGGCCACCGCCCGCATCGCCGGCGTCGCGCCGGTGGAGCTGCGCGTGGCCCCGGTCGACGGGCAGGGGATCTTGGACCTCGAGGCATTGGAGGACCTCCTCCGCGATGACGTGGGCCTCGTGTCGGTGATGCTCGCCAACAACGAGGTCGGCACGGTCCAGCTGATCGGCGAGGTGGTCGGCGCCGTCGCCCGGGCGGCTCCGGGAGCCGCGGTGCACACGGACGCGGTGCAGGCCGCCTCCTACCTGAACGTGGCGGAGCTGGCGCGGGGTGCCGATCTCCTCTCGGTGAGCGGGCACAAGCTGGGAGGGCCCAAGGGGGTGGGCGCCCTGGTGGTCCGGGAGCGGGTGAGGGTCGACCCGATCGTGCACGGCGGTGGTCAGGAACGCGATCGCCGCAGCGGCACCCACGACGTGGCCGGCGCGGTCGGGCTCGCCGCGGCCCTGAGGGCCGTGGCCGCGTCCCGCCGGGAGGAGTCGGCCCGGGTGGGCGCGTTGCGGGACCGGCTCGCCGCCGCACTCGTCGCGGGCCTGCCCGGCACCGTCCGCTCCGTCGACTCGGCGCGGTCGCTGCCCGGCCACTGCCATCTGCGCTTCGACGGCGTCGAGCAGGAGGAGCTGCTGGTCCTGCTCGACGAGCGCGGCGTCTGCGCGTCGGCGGGGTCGGCCTGCGCCAGCGGGGCGCTCGAGCGCAGCCACGTGCTGGCCGCCATGGGAGTGCCGGCCGGCCAGGCCCGTGGCGCCGTGCGCTTCACCCTCGGCCACTCCACCGGACCGCCCGACATCGAGCGAGCGGTGTCGGCGGTGACCGACGCCGTCGCCCTCCTGCGAGGCTGACAGAATCTCCCCGTGCGAGTGCTGGTGGCCATGTCGGGAGGGGTGGACTCGTCCGTGGCCGCCGCCCTGCTGGTGGAGCAGGGCCATGAGGTCGTCGGGGCCACGCTGAAGCTCTGGGGCGGACCGTCGGACTCGGGCTGCTGCTCGGTGGCCGACGTGGAGGACGCCCGCCGTGTGGCCGACCATCTCGGGATCGTCCACCATGTCTTCAACCTCACCGAGGACTTCGCGGCGGCGGTGGTCGATCCCTACGTGGCTTCCCACGGGGAGGGCCGGACGCCGAACCCCTGCATCGAATGCAACCGCCACATCAAGTTCGACCGGCTCCTCGGCCGGGCCGTCCGGCTCGGTCATGACGCGTTGGCCACCGGGCACCACGCCCGGGTGGCGGCGCTCGCCGGCGGGCGGTACCGCCTGCGGCGCGGGGTGGACGGTCCGAAGGACCAGTCCTACGTCCTGTCGATGTTGGGGCAGGACCAGCTCGCTCGCCTGCTCATGCCGGTCGGGGAGATCACCAAGTCGAAGGTTCGTTCCCTGGCGGCCGCCCTCGGCCTGAGGACCGCGGCCAAGCCCGACAGCCAGGACGTCTGCTTCATTCACGGTGCCGAGGGTCGTCAGGGCTTCCTGTCCCGGCGGCTGGCGCTGCACGGAGGGACGGTCGTGGAGGGTCGGACCGGGTCGACCGTGGGGACGGTCGACGCGGTGGAGCTCGTCACCGTCGGTCAGCGCCGGGGCATGGGCCACGGGGACGACGGCAAGCGACGGTACGTGGTGGCGGTCGACGTCGCCCGCCGTCGGGTCGTCGTAGGGGGCGACGACGCGGTGCGCACCGGCGAAGTCACGCTCGAGCCCGGTTCCCTGACCTGGGTGGACGGGCCGATGGCGGATGGCGGGCGGGCGATCGCCCAGGTGAGCGCCCACGGCCGGCCGGCCGGCTGCACGCTCGAGCACGGGCCCGGCGCCACGGTCGTGCACTTCGACGAGCGCCAGCGGCTCGTGGCCCCCGGCCAGACGGTCGCGCTGTACGACGCCGACGAGCCCGATTCGGTGGCCGGTGCCGGGATCGCCGCCCTCGGCCGTGCCCGGTAGGGACGCCGGCGGCGACCAGTCGGCGCGGGCGGAAGAGCTCCGTGCCCTGATCGCCCACCACGACGAGCGGTACTACTCGCTCGACGATCCCGAGATCCCCGACGCCGAGTACGACGAGCTCGTCCGCGAGCTGCGACGGATCGAGTCCGAGCAGCCCGAGCTGGTGATCGCCGGCTCGCCGACCCGGACCGTGGGCGGTGCCCCGTCGGCCCTGTTCGCGGAAGTCCGCCACCGCGTGCCGATGATGAGCCTCGACAACGCGCTGACCGAGGAGGAGCTCGCCGCCTGGGCCGAGCGGCTGCGCCGGCTGCTGCCCGACGTCGACCTGGCCACGTTGGCGTTCTCCTGCGAGCCCAAGGTCGACGGGGTCGCCATGTCCCTCACCTACGTCGACGGCCGTTACCGGCAGGCGGCGACCCGGGGGGACGGGATCAGCGGTGAGGACGTGACGGCGAACGTGGCGACGGTGCCCACCGTTCCCCGGGAGCTGGCTCCGGACGCCGGGCCCTACCCGCACCACCTCGAGGTGCGCGGCGAGATCTACATGGCCACGGCCGCCTTCGCCGAGCTCAACGAGCGCCAGAGGCGGGCCGGCGAGAAGACGTTCGTGAACCCGCGCAACTCCGCGGCCGGATCGTTGCGCCAGAAGGACCCTGCAGCGACGGCCGCCCGCCCCTTGGCCTTCTGGGCGTACCAGATCGGCGAGCTCGACGGGCTGCCCCCCGAGGCCGCGACCGGCCGTGCAGCGGGGGCCGCGACCGGCCTCAGCCCGGGGCCGGGGGCCGCGACCGGCCCGGCCTGGCCGCCCAGCCGCCAGAGCGAGGCCCTGGCCCGCCTCGCAGCGGCGGGCTTTCCGGTGAGCCCCGACGCCCGTACCGTGATCGGGATCGACGCGGCGTTCGCCCGCTGCCGCGAGCTGGCCGAGCACCGCCACGACCTGGCCTACGAGATCGACGGGGTGGTGGTGAAGGTGGACGTCCTGGCTTTGCACGACCGGCTCGGGTCCACCTCGAGGGCTCCCCGGTGGGCCATCGCCTTCAAATTCCCGCCGGAGGAGCGCACGACCACGCTGCTCGGGATCGCGGTCTCCATCGGCCGGACCGGCCGGGCCACCCCCTTCGCCCGCCTCGACCCGGTGTTCGTCGGGGGGTCCACAGTCGGGCTGGCCACCCTCCACAACGAGGACCAGGTGCGTGCCAAGGACGTGCGGCCGGGGGACCTGGTGGTCGTCCGCAAGGCCGGGGACGTCATCCCCGAGGTCGTCGGTCCGGTGCTTCACGGTCCGGGGGTCCCGGCCCGCCGCCCGAGGCGCTGGCGGTTCCCGACCCGCTGCCCGTCGTGCGGCGGCCCGCTGGTGCGGCTCGAGGGAGAGAGCGACACCTACTGCACCAACATCGACTGTCCGGCGCAGCGGGTCCAGAGGATCGTGCACTTCGGATCGCGCGCGGCCATGGACGTCGAGGGGCTGGGCGAGCAACGGGTGGTCCAGCTCGTGGACGAGGGACTGGTGACCGACCCCGCAGACCTCTTCGCGCTGGTGCCCGCGCAGCTGGCCGGCCTGGAGGGTCTGGGCTCCATCTCCGCCGCCAACCTCGTCAACGCGATCGAGGCGTCCAAGGCCAAGCCGCTCAGTCGCCTGCTGGTGGCCCTCGGGATCCGCCATGTCGGCCCGGCGGCGGGCCGGGCGCTCGCCTCGAGCTTCGGATCGCTCGACGCGGTCCGTGCCGCCTCCCCCGAAGCCCTGGCCGAGGTGGACGGGATCGGCTCCATCATCGCCGACAGCATCGTGGAGTTCTTCGCCAACCCGGCCAACGCGGTGGTGCTCGACCGGCTGGGCAGGGCCGGGGTCAACATGGAGGAGCCCGGTGTCGCCGCCCGGACCGGGACCGGGGAGGCGGTCCCCGCGCCAGCCGTTCCATTGTCACTGACCTTGCAGGGCAAATCGGTGGTCGTCACCGGAGCGCTCCCGGGTTACACGCGCGAGGAGGCGGAGGAGGCCATCGTGTCCCGCGGGGGCAAGTCGCCCGGCACCGTCTCCAAGAAGACCTTCGCCGTGGTGGTGGGATCGGCGCCCGGCGTCTCCAAGCTGGCGAAAGCCGAGACGCTCGACGTCCCGATCGTCGTTGCCGAGGCCTTTGAGGAGCTGCTCCGGACGGGGGAACTGCCTGCTTGAGCCGCGGGGCCAGGCCCCGGGGCGGAGGGTCGAACAACCTGGTGGGAAGGGTGCACTTGCCGTGGTCGGGCACGTGTCCCCGGCAACCCCCGGCGTCCCCGCTAGCCTTGGGCTGCTTCGATGCCCCTCATCTCCGACTCCATCGGCCGGGTCCTCGGGAAGCGGTACCGGTTGGTCTCCGCCCTGGGCACCGGCGCGTCTGCGCACGTCTTTCTGGCCGAGGACGTGTCGTTGCAGCGCCATGTCGCGGTGAAGGTGCTCCAACCGGGGCTGGCCACGGACGAGTCGTTCCTCAAGCGGTTCCGCGCCGAGGCGCGCTCGGTGGCGTCCCTCAACCACCCCCACGTCCTGCGGGTCTTCGACTGGGGCGAGGATGCCGACGGGCCCTACCTGGTGCTCGAGTACCTCGGCGGCGGCAGCCTGCGGGACGTGCTCGACCACCGGGTGCACCTCAGCCACGCACAGGCGGCCCGGCTCGGCGTCGAGGCGGCGCAGGGTCTGGCGTACGCCCATGCCCGGGGCCTGGTGCACCGTGACGTCAAGCCGGCGAACCTGCTCTTTGACGAGGAGGGACGGGTGCGGATCGCCGATTTCGGGGTGGCTCGCGCCCTTGCCGAGGCCTCCTGGACGGAGCCGGTGGGCGCGATCGTCGGGACGGCCCGGTACGCGTCACCCGAGCAGGCGGAAGGGCGCAGTGTCGACGGGCGGGCCGACGTCTACTCGCTCGCCCTGGTGCTGTACGAGGCGGTGACCGGCGTCGTCCCGTTCGTGGCCGACACCACGGTGGGCACCCTCATGGCCCGGGTCGGCCAACCCCTGCCCTCGCACCGGCTCCTCGGCCCGCTCGACGCAGTGCTGGCCCGGGCCGCCGCGCCCGACGCCGAAGCCCGTCTCAACGCCACGCAGCTCGCAGCCCGGCTGGAGGCGGTGGCCACCGGACTGGCGGCACCGGACCCCCTGCCGCTGCAGAGGACGGCCGGGTCGGGGCCGGGTTCTCCGGCCTCGGGGTCGGGCTTCGCCCCCCAGCGTGCCGGCCGCGACCTCACGGCCATCGGGATGATCGACCCCGGGTCGAGCGCGCCGGTCGCCGAGGACGGGTCGAGCGCGCCGGCCGCCGAGGACGGGCCGAACGCGCCGGTCGCCGAGGACGGGCCGCGCGCGTCGGCCGCCGAGGACGGGCCGACCACCCGGGTCGCCGCGGGCGTGGCGGGCATGACGGCGGCCAACCTGCCCACCGCCCGCGCCGGCCCTGGCGTCGTCTTCGACCACGAGGCGATGATCGGATCGCCCCCGGACGCATCGGGTGCGCCCGGAACGCCGAGGGGCTCGGGGGTAGCGGTGTTACCCGGACCCCCTCCCATCGTCCGCCGGAAGCGCCGTCACCCGTGGCGCTGGGTCATCGTGGCGGCGGCGGTGGCCGCCCTGGTGGCCGCCGGCCTGCTGACCGCCTGGCAGGAGCAGGCCTTCACCCCGAGCGACCCCGTGCCGGCGCTGGCCGGGATGACCGTCGAGCAAGCGCACCACGCCCTGGCAGCCGGCCATTTCAACCTCAGGGTCGGCCCACCCGTCTACTCGATCTCGCTCGCACAGGGCTTGATCGTCAGTCAGCAGCCGAGCCCCAAGTCATCGTTGAAGCAAGGCAGCACCGTGCACGTCGTGGCCTCCAAGGGACCGCCGTCGGTGCAGGTGCCGTCGCTCGCCGGCGTCGACTGCGACGTCGCCACCAGACTGCTCGCCGGGTTCCACCTGAAGGCCAGCTGCCCCGCCCTGTCCGCGTACAGCTCCTCCATCCCCAGCGGCCAGGTGCTCAACTGGTCCTACAACAACCAGCTCAACCCGCCGTCCGCCCCCTACGGCGCCACCATCCTCGTCGCCGTCTCCAAGGGCCCTCCCCCCGTCCCGATCCCCAGTGGCCTGGCGGGCGGGACCTTCGCCGCCGCGCAGACGGCGTTGCAGGGACTCGGCTTCTCGGTGACCCAGGCCCAGGAGAACTCCACCCAGTACCCGGCCGGACAGGTCACCCGGACCAGCCCGGCCGCCGGGGTGCCGGCGCCGGTCGGCTCCCCGGTCACCGTGTACGTGTCGCAGGGACCGCCGGTGGTGGCCGTCCCCGACGTGACCGACAGCAGCGTCGCCCAGGCGACGGCCGCCCTGCAGGCCGCGGGTCTCGGTGTCGGTCAGGTCTTCGGTCCGCCCGGCGGAAAGGTGTTCACGACCGTCCCTGCGGCCGGCCAGCAGCTGCCGCAGGGGCAGACCGTCAACCTGTACACCAAATGACCGTGCACCTCCATTGAGCCGGCACCCGAGATGACCGAGACCGTTCCCGGGGGTCCCGTCGCCGGCGGGGCGCTCTTCGGTCGGCGCACGGACTGCGATCTCTGCGAGGCGGCCCAGATCACCCCGTGGCACTACCAGGACGAGATCTGCTGGGTGGCCGACTGCGAGATCTGCGACGTGCCGATGGTGGTCTGGCGGGAGCACGGTCGTGAGCCGCCCGAGGCGGCCCTTCGGCACATGCTGGCGCAACTGGGGCAGGTCGCCGACGAGCGCTTCGGCCAGGGTGGCTGGTCCGTCGACCGGGTGATGCGCCAGATCCCGGACCACTTCCACGCCCATGGGCGCGATCCGCAATGGTGGTTCCGCCGCTTCGGTGGTTGAACCGGTGGTCTCGCCGGTGGTCGAGCCGGTGATCGATCCTTTGACCGCCGGGACCGGACCGGCCGATCCCTTGGCCGCCGGGACCGGGCCACTAGCCTGAGGGCCCCGTACGACAGGGACCGAATGGGAGTGGAACGCCATGGGAGCACTTCACGGGCGGGTGGCCGTCATCACCGGCGCAGGGCGCGGGATCGGCCGTGAGCACGCCCTGCTCTTCGCCGCCGAAGGTGCAAAGGTGGTCGTGAACGACGTGGGCGGGGCGATGGACGGCTCCGGTGACGACCGGACCCCGGCCGAGCAGGTGGTGGCCGAGATCGCGGACCTCGGCGGTGAGGCGATCGCCAACTCCGACGACGTGGCGGACTGGGACGGGGGCAAGCGGCTGGTCGATTCGGCGATCGAGGCGTTCGGCGATCTGCACGTGCTGGTCAACAACGCCGGCATCCTGCGCGACCGGGTCCTGGTCAACATGACCGAGTCGGAATGGGACAGTGTCGTCCGCGTCCACCTGAAGGGCCATTTCGTCCCGACGCGCCACGCTGCCGCGTACTGGAGAGAGCGGACCAAGGGGGGCCACGAGGTGAAGGCGGCGGTGGTCAACACGTCGTCGACGTCGGGGCTTCTCGGGAACCCCGGACAGTCCAACTACGGCGCGGCCAAGGCCGGCATCGGCGCGTTCACGGTGATCATCGCCCAGGAGCTGATCCGCTACGGGGTGAGGGTCAACGCCATCGCCCCGGCGGCCCGGACCCGGATGACCGAGTCGACGCCGGGGCTCTCGGAGATCGTGGCGGCTCCCCGCAACGGGAGTCAGTTCGACGTGTGGGACCCGGCGAACGTCTCGCCTCTGGTCGCCTACCTGTCCACGGAGGACTGCACCGCCAACGGGCGGGTCTTCTTCGTGCAGGGCGGCACCATTCAGACGTTTCAGAACTGGACGCTGACGGACCGGATCGAGAGACCGGACCGCTGGACGGTGGACGAGCTGCGCCGGGAGATGTCGAAGCTGGGCGCCTGACGAATCCGTGCGGTCTGCGCCCCCGGCGCGATCTCTGCGGTCTGCGCTGCCCGCGGTGCCTCGCTGCCAGCGCTGCCTGCGCGGCCAGCGGTGCCTGCGGTGCCTGCGCGGCCAGCGGTGCCAGCGGTGCCCGCGGTGCCTGCGCGGCCAGCGGCGCCAGCGGCGACCGATCGAGCGGGCCGACCCAGCCTCAGCGCCCTTGGAGGCGCAGGATGGACCGCAGCGTGCGGGCGATGATCCGGGCGTCGAGCAGCGGTCCCTGGTGCCGGAGGTAATAGAACTCGTACTGCAGCTTCTCGAGAGCGTCCTCCACGCTCGCCCCGTAGGGGAACTTCACCTGGGCCCACCCCGTCACCCCGGGCTTGACGAGATGGCGGACGTCATAAAACGGGATCTTCACCCCGAGCTCGGCCACGTAGCGCGGCTGCTCGGGTCGGGGCCCCACGAGCGAGATCTCGCCCCGGAGGAGGTTCACCGCCTGCGGCAGCTCGTCGAGGTGGGACCGCCGCAGCCAACGGCCCACAGAGCCCAGGCGGACGTCCCCGTCGACGGTCCACCCGGGCTGGGTGGCGCCGTCGGGCATGGTGCGGAACTTCAGGATGGTGAACTCGCGCCCGGCCTTGCCGACACGGGCTTGTCGGAAGAGGAGCGGGCCGGGATTGCCCGAGCGGTCCAGCAGCCAGACGACGGGGGTGACCACGACCAGTGCGAGGAGCCCGGCCAATCCGGCGGCGAGGTCCACCAGTCGCTTCAGGCGGGCATAGCGGGGCGCGTGCAGCTCCTGAATGTCGAACATGAGGGAGATCCGCTCGAGCTCGGCGACGGGGAGCTTGCCCAGCCATTCGTCGTAGAAGAGGGAAAGCGTCCGCACCCTCGTCCCGCCACCGTGCAGCAGGGCGGCTTGTGCGACGACCGACTCGTCCCCCTGGCCGTCGCGGCCGAGCACCACCACCGAGGCGCCCGATGCCCGCGCTGCCTCCACGACCGGGGCCGGCGACTCCACCTGGGCCGTCGCCTGCCCCGGGTGGAGGACGGCCACCAGCTGGGCCAGCCGTTCCGGCCGGTCGTTCATGTCCGTTCGGAGCGCGTCCACCTCGTTGGGGCCGATCACCGCCAGCACCCGTGCGGTGTCGGTGCCGACCCTGCGGGCGCGCCGGTCGACCAGGACCAGCCCCGCGTACACCGGGACCAGCATGAGGGACGATCCGATCACGACGGCCCTCGGGAGCACCGTCGTGGCCAGCATCAACTGAAGGAGCGAGATGACGAGCGCCGCGGTGCCGACAGCGCCGACGGCCGTCCACAGGCCCCCCGCGGTCGAACGAGGAGCGTCCGGCAGGCCGACGGCGTACGCGCCGAGCTCGAGCAAGGCGATGAAGGCGATCGTCCAGGCGAAACGACTGCCGCCCGTGAAGTCGTAGTGGCCGACGAACCGGGCGTGGAGCTCCCCGATCCACAGCACGATGGCGACGGGCGCCAGGACCATCAGCCATCGCATCCCGCTGCGCATGGCGCAATTCAACTATGCGAGACGCGGAATTACGCGGAGGAGCGACCGGAGCAGGGGTGCTCAGGGCTCCGACGGGGGGCGTCCGCCGTGGAGGACCTTCTGGAGGGAGGGCTGGTTCGGGTCCGAGGCGAGCGACCGTCCGAACCAGTACCTCCCACGGGCGTCGTGACCCTGAATGTACGCGATGCGCCCGAGGATGCTCATGGCCGGCGCGAACCAAGGGGCACGGTCGAGGGCACGCAGGGCGCTGGTCCGGGCCCCGGCCAGGTCGCCTCCAAAGAGCTGGTAGGCCGACAGGGTCGCCCACAGGTCGGGGTTCGTGGGGTCACGGGTCGCAGCCGCCCTGGCCCAGTTCTCGGCGAGGGGAGCCTGGGACGGCACGTTGCCCACCGCCTCGTAAAAGTGGATCCGGGCGAGCTGCGTGGCCGGCTGTGGCCACGGTTTGAGGAGGATGTCGGCGTCGGTCGCATCGCGTAGTGCCGCGCCGTCCTGGGCCACCTGGTACTCCGAGCCGCTCCGGGCGAGAGCGAGGTCGCCGACCACCACCGCCGACGCGGGCAGCACGGCCAGCAGCGCCAGGACCACCATGGCGAGCCCCACCCGCCGAGGCGTGGCCCGGGGCCACCCGTCGTCGAGCGGCTTCACCCGCACCGACCCCTTGTCGCGGGCCCGTTCGACCACGAGGGCCGCGCCCAGCGCCATCACGGCCAACGGGGTCACCGCGACATTGAGCGGTTCGGCCATCTCCACGCCCAGCACCACGATCGCGAACCCCACCAGCGGACCGCGTCGGCACCAGAGGGAGAGCCCCAGCCAAGACAGGAGGAGGGCCACCCCGATGATCCCGGTGGTGGTGGCGTACTCCACGACGACGTTGTGGCCGTCGGTGAAGGTCACCCCGGGGGCGCTCCTTGCGAACGCGGTCGAGAAGTACGGCGACGTGGCCGTACGGAACTGTCCAGGGCCGTAGCCGAAGAAGGGATGGTGGGCGATGGCGTGGAACGCAGCCGACCAGGCGCTCAGGCGCTGACCGAACGTCTCGGCGGACGTCGACTGGGCGGTGTGGCTCACCACGCCCAGGCCTCCACTGCTCCGGGCCATCAGGGAGCCGGCGGCGAGGCCCCCCAACGCCAGACCTCCAAAGGCCAACCCGCCGGAGAGCCCGTGGGAGCGCACCCGGGCCAACCCACCGACGCCCCCGCCACCGCCACCGACGCCCCCACCGACGCCGCCACCGACGCCGCCGCGGCCTCGACGCCACGCCGCCTCCCACAACACCCACCCGCAGACCAGCACACCCATCAGTGCCGGAAGGCGCTCGCTCCCGACCCCGAGCCCGAGCCCGGTCAGGGCCACGGGGATCGCCCACCGCCTGGGGCTGGCCGCAAGCCGGGGGGCGAGCAGGACCAGTGTTCCGGCGAGCAGGGCGCCGGAGAAGACCGGGTTCCCGAGGAGCCCGTCAGGCAACGCCTGGCCGGCCCCGTTACGGTACGCGCCGAGCCCGATCCCACCGAGGTCGAACAGCTGCTGCAGCACGGCGACGGCGGCGTTGACGAGGCCCCCGGCGATCAGCGCGGACTCGAGCAGCCTTCGATCGCCGGCCCGGAGACCGGTTCCCAGTGCCCAGCAGCCTGCCAGGGCGGCGAGGAAGAGCCAGCCGGTGCCCTGCTGGTACAGACCCAGCAGCGACAGCATCGGTTTCGCCGAACCGGCCAGCGACACCCCGGCCGAGATCAGGAGCCCGACGGCGCACCGGGCCGCCCAGACGTCGCTCTTCGGCCAGGTACGCCGACCGAGGGAGCGCATGACCAGCAAGGGGAGCCCGGCGGCGCCCAGCACCAGCATCACGGCGAATTTCGGCGCCCAGACGGACGTCGAGAGGTTGGGGAGGTCGGCGACCGTCAGAGCGAAGGCGCCCACTGCCACCGCCGCTCCGGCGACGGTGGGCGGTGCCACGGGCGCAAACGGGAGCGCGCCGAGCGCGCCGACCCCGCCGACCCCGCCGACCCCGCCGACCGAGGGGGTGCCCTTGTCGAGGGCGCCGACTTGATCGGCGCGTCCGTCCAAGCTGTCGAGTTCGTCCGGGTCCGGTCGCAAGGGACCCTTGCGACCGGCTAGTCCGTGATCTCGCGGAGGCGACCGGCCAGCTCTTGCGCCGAGCCGTCCGGCGGTGCGATCTGCAGGGCCATGAGCTTGGCCATGTCGCCCACCACCCGGACCTTGCCGGCCATGAACGCCTGCATGCCGGCCTGCGGGTTGCCGTCGATCAGGATGGCCTTGGCCGTCAGGTAGTCGACGGTCACCGTCAGGTCGGGCGACTCGAGGTGGCCGGTGTCGAGGTCGAGCTCACCCGAGGACGTGTCGAGATGGGCGTCGATCACACCGTCGCCGAAGGGGACCTCGTTGACCACCAGGTTCATCCTGACCACGTTGGGGAACGGTGCGGTCTTCCCCTCGTACTCGGAGCGGAGCTTGCGGGCCTCGTACAGCCACTCGTCGCTCAGGAACGGGTTCGCCATGCTCGGAGCTCCTCTGTCGTCGTCCGGAGTCGTCGCCCGGAGGGCCGTCGGTACGATACCCGCGACCGGTAGCATGACCGGTCGTGACAGCCCCCATGTTGGCCGGTGCGGAGCCGATGTCGGTGGTCGGGGGCGCGGACGGCGCCCTGGTCGTCCACGGGTTCACCGGAAGCCCCGCGTCGATGCGCGGGGTCGCCGAGCACCTGGCGGTCGCCGGCCTGAGCGTCGAGCTGCCGCTGCTGCCAGGGCACGGCACGTGCGTCGAGGACCTGCTGCCGACCCGATGGTCCGACTGGGCGGCCGCGGTCGACGCGGCCTATCTCGACCTGGCGGCCCGGTGCGACCGGGTCGTCGTCGTCGGTCTGTCGATGGGGGGGACCCTGGCCTGCTGGCTCGCGGAGCGTCACCCCGAAGTCGGCGGCCTCGTGCTCGTCAACCCGCTGGTCGAACCCCCTCCGGGCGAGCTGATCGACGCCGTCGGGGAGATGCTCGGCTCCGGCGAGACCCTCGCACCGGGTATCGGTTCGGACATCGCCATGCCCGGCGCCGGGGAGGTCGCGTACGACGCCACACCGCTCGAGGCCGGTCTGTCGCTCTTCGACGCGGCCGGAGAGGTCGGGAGGGGTCTCGGCGACATCCGATGCCCGGTTCTGCTGCTCTCGAGCCGCGAGGACCATGTGGTGCCGCCCTCCAACGGGGACCGGGTGGTCGCCTCGGTGGCCGGGCCGGTGGAACGGGTCTGGCTCGAGCGCAGCTATCACGTCGCCCCGCTGGACTACGACCGTGACGAGGTGGAGGTTCGCACCGTGGCGTTCGTGGCGAACGTGTTCGCCGGGGTGGTGGGGTGAGCCTCGGGCGGGCTGACGTCGCCCACGTCGCCCGGTTGGCCCGGCTCGCTCTCACCGAGGAGGAGCTCGATCTCTTCACCGGGCAGCTGGCCACCGTGCTCGACCACGCGGCCGACGTCGCGGCGCTCGATCTCTCCTCGGTCGCCCCGACGGCCCACCCCCTGCCGATCCGCAACGTCCTGCGCGCCGACGAGCCCCGGCCCGGCGTGGACCGCGACGAGGTCCTGGCCGTGGCACCGGACGTGGAGGACGGACGGTTCCGGGTCCCGAGGATCGTCGGGGAGGCCCCGTGACCGTGACCGAGGACCCCCGGGGCGCTGCGTCGACGGCGCGCCAGGTGCGGGCCGGTGAGCGGTCGGCGGTCTCCGTGGTCGACGAAGCGCTCGCCGCCATGAGCTCGGGCGACCGCGAGGTCCACGCCTTCGTGACCGTGACGGCCGAACGGGCCCGCGCTGCCGCCGAAGCCGTCGACCGGACGGTGGCCGAGGGGGGCGATCCCGGCCCCCTGGCCGGCGTGCCGGTGGCGCTGAAGGACAACCTGTGCACCCGCGGGCTGCCGACCAGCTGTGGATCGAGGATCCTCAGCGGATGGCTCCCGCCCTACGACGCCACGGTGGTGGAACGCCTCCGCGGGGCCGGCGCGGTGGTGGTGGGCAAGACGAACATGGACGAGTTCGCCATGGGGAGCTCCACCGAGACCTCGTCGTTCGGGGTGACCCGCAACCCGCACGATCCCGACCGGGTGCCGGGCGGCTCGAGCGGCGGATCGGCCGCGGCGGTGGCCGCCGGGTTCGTGCCCTTGGCTCTCGGGTCCGACACCGGGGGCTCCATCCGCCAGCCGGCGGCGTTCTGCGGGGTGGTCGGGGTGAAGCCGACCTACGGGCTGGTCTCGCGCTACGGGCTGGTGGCCTTCGCGAGCTCGCTCGACCAGATCGGGCCCTTCGCCGCGACCGTCGGGGACGCGGCGTTGCTGCTGGAGGTGATCGCCGGGCACGACCCGGCCGACAGCACGTCGTTCGGGGCTCCTGCCCCCGAGCTCGGCGGTGTCCTCGGCGAGGGGGTCGCCGGGCTCCGGGTCGGGTACTGCACCGAGCTGGTGGAGGGTTCGGCCCCCGACGTGGTGGCCCGGGTGCGAGGGGCTGCCGACGAATTGGCCGCCGCCGGGGCCGCCGTGAGCGAGGTGTCGATCCCCGAGCTCCGTTACGGGCTGTCGGCGTACTACCTGATCGCCCCGGCCGAGGCGTCGTCCAACCTGGCTCGCTACGACGGGGTGCGCTACGGCCTCAGGGTGGATGCCGCGGACGTGGCGTCGATGAACACGGCCACGCGCACCGCCGGGTTCGGCCCCGAGGTGAAGCGGCGGATCATGCTCGGCACCTACGCCCTCTCCGCCGGGTACTACGACGCGTACTACGGGCAGGCCCAGCGGGTCCGGACCCTGGTCATCGAGGCGTTCGCCCGGGCGTACGGGAAGGTGGACGTCCTGCTCGGGGCGACGGCGCCCACGACGGCGTTCCGGATCGGCGAGAAGATCGACGACCCGATGGCCATGTACATGAGCGACGTCTGCACCATTCCCTCCAACCTCGCCGGCCATCCCGCGATCAGCGTCCCCTTCGGGTCCGGCGACGACGGGCTGCCGGTCGGGGTTCAGGTCCTCGCCCCCGCCCTGGGGGAAGCGGTCATGTTCCGCGTGGCCGCGGCCCTCGAGTCCCGGGCCCCCGGTGCCGGGGCGGCACGATGACCACGGCGGCGCGGACGCACGAGTGGGAGACCGTGATCGGGTTGGAGGTCCACTGCGAGCTGCAGACCGCCACCAAGCTCTTCTGCGGCTGCGTGAACGAGTTCGGCGCCGAGCCCAACACCAACGTCTGCCCGGTGTGCCTCGGTCTGCCCGGCTCGCTGCCGGTCCTCAACCGCCGGGCGGTCGAGCTCGCGATGAGGATCGGGACCGCCCTGCACTGCTCGATCAAGCCGTCGATCTTCCACCGGAAGAACTACTTCTACCCGGACCAGGCGAAGGACTACCAGATCAGCCAGTACGACCAACCGATCAACGTCGACGGCTGGCTCGCCCTCCCCGACGGCGCACGGATCGGGATCGAGCGGGCGCACCTCGAGGAGGACACCGGCAAGACCACCCACGTCGGCGCGGGTGGCCGCATCCACGCCGCCGAGCATTCCCTGGTCGACTACAACCGTTCCGGCGTCCCGCTCGTCGAGATCGTGAGCAGGCCGGACCTTCGCTCGGCCGCCGAGGCGCGCGCCTACGCATCGGAGCTCCGTTCGGTGCTGGTGGCCAGCGGCGCGTCCGACGGCCGTATGGAGGAGGGGTCGATGCGGATCGACGCCAACGTGTCGGTGCGGCCGATGGGCTCCACGGAGCTCGGAACGCGGTGCGAGGTCAAGAACCTCAACTCCCTGCGTTCTCTCGGCCGGGCGGTCGAGTACGAGGTGGCTCGCCAGATCGCCCTCATCTGCTCCGGCCAAGCCGTCACGCAGGAGACCCGCCACTGGGACGAGGACGCCGGCCGGACGTCGACGATGCGATCGAAGGAAGAGGCATACGACTACCGCTACTTTCCCGAGCCGGACCTGGTCCCCGTCGATCCCGAGCCCGAGTGGATCGCCGAGGTGGCCAAGTCGCTCGGCCCGATGCCGTCGGACCGGCGCGCCCGGCTGGCGGAGCTCCTCGGGGGCGAGCCGACCGACGCCCAGGTCGAC
>DATKRB010000019.1:0-17079 GCA_035532415.1 Acidimicrobiales bacterium
TCACTCGACCCACAAGACCCCGGCCATCAAGAAGTGGTTGCTCGCGCATCCCCGGTTCCACATTCACTTCACCCCGACGTCCAGCTCCTGGCTGAACCTGGTCGAGCGATGGTTCGCCGAGATCACCGAGAAGTCGATCCGAAGGGGCACCCACCGAAGCGTCAAGGAACTCGCCGGCTCCATCACACACTGGGTGGGAGCCTGGAACGAGAACCCCCGTCCCTACGTGTGGCACAAGACCGCCGACGAGATCCTCGAATCCCTCAGCGGATATCTGATGCGAATCACTGACTCAGGACACTAGGAACGCATGCACACCATCGGCAACGCTGCCACGAAGCTTGCCGTGCAAGGTCTCGACGACCGCACCCACACGCGCCACGTTACGACCTCTCGCAACCTCATTGCAGAGTCGAAGGTCCCGAAGCTCCAATCAGGCGTCCGCGAGGGGGGCGGGCATAGGCTGGTCGGGAGGCCCGGACGGTCTCTGAGCCGCAAGAGGCAAGCTCCGATCGTCGTGCTCGATGTCCTGAGGCCTTCGCTGCAGCTGGTGCCCTTGTGGTCGGGCTCTTCCTTGGCTACCCGGGGTGGGAGCTGCCAAGCTCCGGAGGCCGGTGGTGGACGTTCGTCACTGGGAACAGCGGTACCGGTGGCTGCCCGATCGGACATGAGTTCCACGGTGGTCCATGAGAGCTACCTCCCGCGGGTGGCGCTCAGTAGGCCGGGCGAATCCCGGTGAGCATCGGGAAATGGCGAACGTTCATCGTCAACAGGTCCGCGTCGAGGAACAGCGCGGTAGCTGCGATCAGGTAGTCGGCGTCGTCGATCCCACTGTGGGCACGCCGGTGCTGTCGGGCAAGCGCGCCAGCGGAGCGGGAGATGCCTTCGTCGATGGGGACCCAGGCAAAGGCCGTGAAGAACTGCTCCAGGGCCTCGGTCTCCTTGCCTCGGACGCCGGCGAGGAGCTCGAAGCGGACAACCTCGCTGGAGACCACCGGTTCGTCTCCACCGACGAGCCGCTCGAGAAGGTCGACGGCCGGTTGGACACCACGCAGATGATCGATGGCGACACTCGTGTCGAGCAGCTTCACCCGAGGCCTTGTCGGGTCAGGCGTTCGTTCAGGTCCCCACGGAGCTTGTCCACATACTCCGCGCCCGTCACCCGGCGACCGCGCAACGCCCCGGCACTCGCCTCGAGGGCTCGGAGCCGCTCAGCCTTGGTCGCCTCGCCGAAGGTGCTCCGTACCGCTCGTCGGATCAGCTCCGAGCGAGACGCCCCGGTCGCTCGGGCAACACGATCAAGAAGCTCGAGCTCGTCGTCGCCGAGGTAGATTTGAGTTCTTCCCACGACACCATTTTACACCGCATGGTGTCTCTGCAGAAAGACGCCGGCGAGGCGAGGACGATCAGCACTCGGGCGTTGGAGGCCCCCACCAAAGCCGACGGGGTCGTGCGGCCCTTCCTCGGTCGGTGGAGCGAGCGCTCGGCAGGAGGCAGACGCCGCTCCCCGAGGCCTTCACGCCGGAGGCGTCGGGAGGATCCGGTCGAGCAGCTTCGACATCGGGCACCAACCCGCGCCCACCATGAGGAGCTGGTTGGCGCCGACCAGGGCGGGGATCAACGCGAACCAGTGGTTCACGCCTGCGGCGAGTGCCGTGCCGGTCAAGGTGAAGGTGCCGGCAATGAGGAAGAGGATGCGCTGCTTTGTCCAAGGTCTCGCAGCCGAGCAGGAGGTGGCAGTGGACGTGGGCGTCACGATCTGGGTCTTGGTGGAACTCATGAGGGAAGGATACCCTACTGGGTAGGGTTAACGCACGCGAGCACCGGGCCCTTTTGGCGCCCCGGCCCGTCGCACTCCCCCAACGAGTCAGCTGGCCTCCGTAGTCTGAACAGGTGCAAGAGGGCATGGCTCGGCGTCGATGACAGTACCCAGGCCCGATTTCGATCTCGATCGCGACCAGCAACTCCGGGCGGCTGCCTTCGCCTTTCTCGACACGCTTGCGGCGGACGGAAGGTCGCTGGTACGTCAGGACGACCTGACTGGGTTCACCTTCGGTGGGACGAGTGTCCGGCTGATGGCCACCCAGCAGGGCATCTGGAAGCCACGCCAGCTGAATGCGGCGCTGAGCTTCCGCACGGTGTACGTCGAGGATCCGCGCCGCCGTCCGTACGAGGACGGGATCGGCCCCGACGGGTACCTCCGGTACAAGTGGCGGTTCACGGACCCCGGCGATCGCGGCAACTACGACCGACCGGACAATCGGGCGCTCCGGAACGCCATGAACCGGGGACTGCCTCTGATCCTGTTCGAGGGCGTCGCTTCGGGCGTCTACCTGCCGATCTATCCCGTCTGGCTGGCCGACGAGGAGCCACTGGCCCAACAGTTCGTCGTCTCGCTCGACGAAGAATCACTCCGAGTGCGACGAGACCTGGCTCTCGAGGATCCCGCGCTGGTGCGCTCCTATGCCGAGCGCGTTGTCCGGGCGCGGCTTCACCAGCCGATCTTTCGGCAGCGGGTCCTGCTCGCCTACGGAAACCAGTGCTCGCTCTGCCACCTTCGGCACACCCGCCTTCTCGATGCGGCCCACGTCCTGGCCGATGCTGACGGTGGCGAGCCGATAGTGACCAACGGGATCGCCATGTGCAAGATCCATCACGCCGCCTACGACGCGGACATCTTCGGCATCTCCCCCGACTACAAGGTCGGGGTCCGGCCGGACGTGATGACCGAGATCGACGGACCGACTCTCCGTCATACCCTGCAGGCCATCGATGGAGCGGTTATCGGACTACCCAAGCAGCGCTCGGCCAAGCCCAACCCGGAATTGCTGGATCTTCGATGGCGCCGCTTTCTCGAGGCCTGCTAGTTCAGAGCCGTCGGAAGGGAAAGATGGTCCTCGGATGGAGCTGACGGTCGTCGACGCGTTCACCGATCGGGCGTTCGCCGGCAACCCGGCGGCGGTCGCGTTGGTGGACGGGTTCCCTCCGGACCGGCGGATGCAGGCTGTCGCCCGCGAGATGAACCTGTCCGAGACCGCCTTCGCCGTGGCCCGGGGCGACGGTGCCTACGACCTGCGCTGGTTCACCCCGGCCGTCGAGGTGGACCTCTGCGGTCACGCCACGCTGGCCACGGCCCACGTGCTCGGAGGCTCGGCGGAGTTCCACACCCGATCGGGCCGGCTCACCTGTGCGCGGAGCGGCGACTGGGTGGAGATGGACTTCCCGGCGTGGACGCCGACCGCACGGCCGCTCCCCTCCCTCCCCCGGGGCCTGGGCACGCCGGTCTGGACGGGGGTCGCCGGGGACGACTGGCTCGTGCAACTGCCCTCGGCCGAGGACGTGATCGAGCTCTCCCCGGACCAGGCGGGCATCGCCAACGTCGGCCGGCGCGCCTTCGTCGTCACCGCCCGGGCCCAGCCCGGCACCGATGCCGACGTGGTGAGCAGGGTGTTCGCCCCGAACGCGGGAATACCCGAGGACCCGGTGACCGGGTCGGCCCACTGCGCCCTGGCCGCCTACTGGTGTCCCCGCCTCGGTCGCGACAAGTTGGTCGGGTACCAGGCGTCGGCCCGCGGCGGCACCGTGCGGATGCGGCTCGCCGGCGACCGCGTGGTCCTTTCGGGTCAGGCGGTCACCGTGTCGAAGGTGGCGCTCCTCGCCTGATCCCGCCGCCCTGGTCAGGATCCGGCCGGTGTGCTCCCCAACCCGGTGACCGTCTCGGCCGCGGCGGCGAACACGGGGTCGCCCGTGAGGGCAAGGCCGCGCAGGCACGCCTCCACCAGCTTCACCTCGTGCGGGTCGCCGCTCTTGGCCGCCGACCGCACCAGTTCGTCGGGCGGAACTCCCACGGGTCCGTGCCCTGCCGCCGGCCCGGTGCCGCGGTAGAGAGCGGCGTGCTCGGCCCGTACCTGGGCGAGCCCGGCGGCGGCATCGGGCACGGGGATGTGGTCGACGAAGAGGTCGACCGCCATGGCACCGGTCACGCCGTGCAGGCGGAGGATGTCGGGCCTGGCCACGAACCGGCGTGCCCCGTCGGCCGCGACCTCCGAGACGGCGAGCCGGAGGTCGTCGGCCAACACCGTCTCGTCGGCCCGCTGTCCGGGCTCGAACCTCGCCGCCCAGTAGCCGAGCGCCCTCGCCAGCTCGGCGCGCCGCGGCTCGGTGTCGGCCAGGTCGATCGCCCGGACGGCATGGGCGGCCCTGATGGAGCCGTGAAAGAGGGCGACCGCCATCCCGGGGAGCAGGAGCGGCACCCACTCGGCGACCACCGGATTCCACCCGTCGTCGGCGATCATCCGCTCGAAGTACCCGATCCACTCCGGGAGCCGCCGGCCGTCGCCGAGGGCCTCTCGCCACTCGAAGTTCGCCGGCACCTCGGGCTCCACCGGGATCCCGCCCGAACGGGCGAAGCGGCGCGCCCAGAGGTCGACCTCGTCGTCGCACCCGAGCGCGGCGAGGGCCTCGCAGGCCATCGGGCCGTGGTTGACGAACCCGTTCGGCAGCTCGAAGCCGGATGCGGCGAGGCGCTCGAACGCCTCGTCCAAGGCGGTCGACGGGCCGCTCACGTGAGGTACTCGCGTTCGAGGTCTGTGAGGATCATACGGACACCCTAAAACCTCGAGTAAGATTGAGGTCAAGACCTATGGCACGAGCTCCTGTGGACGCCCGCGAGCTGAGCGTGGGCCAGCTCTCGGCTCGGAGCGGGGTGGCCGTGTCGGCACTGCACTTTTACGAGGAACAGCGGCTCATCTCGAGCCGGCGCACCCCCGGCAACCAGCGCCGGTACCGCCGGGACACCCTCCGCCGGGTCGCCTTCATCCGCGCCTCCCAGCGGGTGGGCATCCCGCTCCGCGCCATCGGGACGGCCCTGGCGGAGCTCGAGGAGAAGCGCACCCCGACCCGCGAGGACTGGGCGCGCCTGTCGGCACTCTGGCGCGACGACCTCAACCGCCGGATCGCCCAGCTCGAGAAGCTCCGGGACCGCCTCACCGGCTGCATCGGCTGCGGGTGCCTCTCGATCGACCGCTGCCGCCTGGCGAACCCCGACGACGTCCTCGGCGACGAGGGACCGGGGGCCCGCAGGCTGTCCACCTAGCCCGACCGGGCCGATACCCCGCGCGGGTCGGCACGGCCGTTGCTAGCGTTGGCCCCACGGACACGACCTGGTTTCCCGAGCCGGCGACGGGCGGCACCCTCCTCGACCGCGTCGCCGGCCACCGGCCGGAGTACGCGGCCGCCATGCGGGCGGTGGACGTGGCGATCTGGGAGCAGGACGTGCTCGACCCGGTGGTGCTCGAGCTGTGCCGCCTGCGGATCGCCCAGCTGCTGGGGGCCGAAGCAGCACTCCGCGAGCGCAGCCCGGCCGCGCTGGCAGCGGGCCTCGACGAGGCGGCCGTCGCCGAGCTCCCGAGCTGGCCGTCGTCGGAGCGGTTCGACGCCCGTCTGCGGGCCTGCCTGGGCCATGCCGAACAGGTGCTCATCGACGCCCAGGGCGTGAGCGACGGGCAGGCGGCGGAGGTCGTGGCTGCGATCGGTGAGGGCGGGTTCCTCGTCCTGACCTACGCCTGCGGGTTCTTCGAGACGACCCAGCGCGCCCGGATCGTGCTCGGCGAAAGGAGCTGACATGGCCAGCGTGCCCCGAACCACCGTCACCGAGGGCCGGCCGATGGCGCTCTCCGACGTCGCACCGGCACTCGGCGCCGCCCAGCTGGAGCTCCAGCGGGTCGCCTACCCGGGCGTCGTCGATCTCGTGACCCGGGAGCTCGTCCGGATCATGAGCGGCCGGCAGTCGCACTGCCGCATCTGCAGGAACCTGCGCCTCCGGGCGGCGATCGACCGCGGCTTTGAGGAGTCGATGGCCGACCAGATCGACGACTTCGAGCACAGTGACCTCCCCGATCGCCAGAAGGCGGCGCTCCGACTGGCCCACTGCTTCCTCACCGACCCGCGGGCGTTCGACGAAGCCGCACAGAACGACCTGCTGGAGCACTTCGGGCCCGACGAGATCGCCGAGCTGATCCTCGACCTGGTGCGGTTCCGCCCGGGCTCGAAGTTGACGGTCGCCGCCGGGACCGAGCCGGAGACCGAGGGGCTCGTCTACTGGTAGGCCCGCGGCGCCGCCTCACAGGTGGCGGTTGGTACCCCCGTCGACCGGGATGGACTGCCCGGTGATCCGGCCGGCCCGCTCGGACGCCAGGAACCCGACGAGCGCGGCCATCTCCTCGGGCTCGCCCATGCGCCTGGCGGGAATGCCCCCCGTGACCCCCGAGGTCACCTCCTCCACCGACTGGCCCCGCTCGCCCGCGAGCCACTGCCAGTAGGAGCGGTTGCGCTCGGTGAGGATCGAACCGGTGAGGATGTTGTTGACCGTGATCCCGTCAGGGGCCAGCTCACGGGCCAGGGACCGGTAGAGGCCGGCCACGGCCGGACGGACGGTGTTCGGGAGGACGTGGGGGAGGTCCTTGGTGGGCTCGCGGGCCACCCCGGATCCGATGTTCATGATCCGACCCCACCCGCCGGCCTTCATGTCGGGAATGCAGCGCACTGCCAACGCCCAGGCGGAGACCAGGAGATGGGCGAACTCGTTGCGGTACTCGCCGGGGGGCATGCTCACGAACGTCCCGGCCCCGGGCCCCTCCCCCTCCTTGCCGGCATCGATCACGTGACCGATCACGTTGCTGATGGCGATCTGAACGGGACCGAACCGCTGGTGAGCGGCATCGACGACCCGGCCGACCTCCTCCGGATCGGTGAGGTCCGCTGTCACTGTGGCCACCTGACCGGGCCGCTCGGCCTCGATGGCGGCCGCTGCCTGCCGGAGATCGTCCGGCCGGCGCGCCGCCATCACCACGTTGGCGCCTTCGCGGGCCAGCTCGGTGGCGATGGCCCGGCCGATGCCCCGGCTGGCGCCCGAGACAACCGCGACCTTGCCCTTCAGTCCCAGGAGCACGTCTGTCCCTCCGGTCGGTCGTGAGATGGGTTCGTCAAAGGGTCAGAGAGCCGGTCAGAAAACGGCCGGGCTGATCGCACCGTCAAGGCCCACGGCCACCCCGTCGAGGTAGCCGGCCCGGTCCGAGGCCAGGAACCCGACCAGCGCGGCCACGTCGTCGGCGGGGCCGTCGCGCTCGGCGAGCACGGCGTTGGCGGTCACGCCGTGGGGGGCGACGTCCGCGACCGCCGCCTTGTGCATGCCGAGCAGCCCCATGCCGACCAGGGCGCCGACGCTGTCGGTGCGGTCCGACAGCCACTTCGTGTCCGTCGTCGTCACGCAGACCAGACGCCCCCAGCGTCGCTCGAGCATCGACGGCAGCGCCGCCTGGTAGGCCGCGACGGTTCGAACGACGACCTCCCAGGCGTCGAAGAGCTCGGCAGCGCCTTCCACCTCGAGGACGGAGCGTGACGGCCCGGTCGGTTGGCACACCACCACGACGTCGACCCGCCCGTCCCGGGCACGGGCCTCGGTCACCGTGTCGCCGGCCGCCTGCAGGCCGCCGCGCAGCACCCGCACGCCGCCAAGCTCGCGGTCGGAGACCCCGGAGTGCTCACCCACCACGAGGTGCACGCTGGCGCCCTCGCCCGCCAGGAGGGTGGCGCAGGCCGGCCCGGTCTCCCCGTCCTCGCAGACCACGACCGCCGTGCGGCCTGACAGGCCGAGATCCATGTCGCTCCCCCAGACGTCTCACGCACTGACGGCGCCGACCGTGACACCGCCGGTGCTGACGGCACCAACCGCGACGGAGACTACGCGAGTGCTCGAGCCGGCGCACGGGGGGTGGGGCCGGTCGACCCGGAGCTGGCTATCGTTGGGCTGCCCAGGGGCCACCGGGCAGGTGCGCCGACGGACGAAGGGGAGATCCTGACCATGACCGAGACCCCTTCGACGGCGTCCGTCACCACCGTGCTCGGCCCGGTCCCCGCCGACGAGCTCGGACCGACCCTCATGCACGAGCACCTCACGCTCGGTTTTCCCGGATGGCGCACCGACCCCCGGGCCGCGGTGCCCGAGCGTTCCGACGTGCTGGCTCTGGCCGAGGACCGCGTGGGGGAGATGATGGCGGCGGGGATCACCTCGATGGTCGACCCTTGCCCGATGGACCTCGGCCGTGATCCGTTGCTCGCCGCGGAGGTCGCCGCCTCCACCGGGTTGAACATCGTCATGGCCACGGGCCTGTACCTCGACGCCATGGCCGCGTCGCACTGGAAGTACGCAGCCTCCTTCGAAGGGGCGCGATACCTCGCCGACACCTTCATCCACGAGCTCACCGAGGGCATCGAGGGCACCGACGTCCGGGCCGGCGTCATCAAGGTGGCCACGGGCCCGAAGAGGATCACCCGGTACGAGCGGCTGGTGCTCGAGGCCGCAGCGATCGCGTCGATCGAGACGGGCACAGGGATCACGACCCACACCGATCGGGGCCAGATGGGCGACGAGCAGCAGAGGATCCTCCTCGAGCACGGCGTGGCACCGGAGCGGATCGTCATCGGGCACTCCTGTGCCAGCACCGATCACGATTACCACCGGCGGATCGCCGGCACCGGCTCCTATCTCGGCTTCGACCGCTTCGGGTTGGAGTCCGAGATCCCCGACGCCACGCGTACCGAATCGCTCTGGCATCTTCTGCAGGACGGTTTCGGCGATCGCATCGTCGTCTCGCAGGACACGACGTGGTGCTGGTACGGAAAGCCGGCTTCGTGGGCGGACGAGCCGACGTGGCACGTTCTCCGGTTCGTGCGCGACATCGCGCCTGCCCTGCGCGACCTCGGAGCCACCTCCGCCCAGATCGACGCCCTCCTCACGGACAATCCCCGGAACTACTTCGGGGGGGTCCCGCTCCCGCCACCCGAACGACCGGCGCCGCTCGAGGCGGCCCACCCGTAGGCCGAACCCGCGTGGAACCGGCGTCGCCGCTGATCGCGGTGTACTCCTGGCCCTACGTGTCGAACCAGACGGCGGTGGTCGCTGCCGGTCGGAGGGCGTCCGACCGCGTCAGGCCCCCGGCGCTCCGGCGAACCTCAGGAGAAGCGAGGTCTCGGTGCAGACGAAACCGTACGGGATCAACCGCGGGACCAGCAGGCCCTGGTCCGGCCCGAGCGATGCGATCGGCGTTCCGCCCTCCTCGAAGAAGTCGGCGCCGCCTTCGACGACGAACCATATGGCGTCCTGGTCGTGGGAGTGGAGCCCGTTCTCCCCGCCCCCCTCGGGGAACCGTCGGAGATAGAGCCCGAGGCTCTCGGATCTCGCCAGGGCCCTGGGCTTGCTCGCGGCATCGGCGGCGCCGGCCGAGAAAAGCTGAAACGGTCCGCTCTCGACGGTGAGCGCAGTGAGCGGAAGGTCCCAGGCCAAGCGGTCGGGTATGACCCCGAAATTCCTCTCGCTCACAAGCTCCGCACGCTAGCACCGGCTCCCCGGGGCGGCGCCTGGCACCCGGCCGACCCGCCCTGTGGCGGCTACCATCTCGGAGGAGAGCGACCGCTTGGGCGGGGACGACCGCCAGAGAAGGCCTGGGGGCACCGGTCAGCCGGTGAGCGGGTCGAGGTCGGAGCCGTCGCCTGCGGACGATCCCTTCTTCCACAATCAAGTACCGAGGAGGCAACATGCCGGGTCGTCTCGAGGGCAAGGTGGCACTGATCTCAGGATCCACCCGCGGGATCGGGAGGTCGACGGCCGAGCTGTTCGCCGCCGAAGGGGCCAAGGTCGCCGTCACCGGCCGCACCGTCGACCGGGGTGAGAAGGTCGTCGAGCGGATAAGGGAAGCGGGGGGCGAGGCGGAGTTCTTCCGTCTCGACATCTTCGACGAGGGCAACGTCAGGGAGGTCATCGACGCCACCGCCGAGCGGTTCGGATCGTTGACGACGCTGGTGAACAACGCCGCTCCCACGACAGAGGTGTCGACGACCGTGAAGCCGCTGGTGGAGTACACGACCGAGGAGTGGACGCACATCCTGACGGGGACGCTCACGGGGAACGTCTTCTGGGCGACGAAGCACGCCTGGCCCCACCTCGCAGCCGGCGAGGGCGCCTCGATCGTGAACGTCTCCTCCGGCCAGTCGTTGTTCGGCATCACGGGCTTCGGTGCCTATTCGGCAGCGAAGGGCGGCGTCAACAGCCTCACGCGGGTGCTCGCGGTTGAGGGCGCGCCCCACGGCATCCGCTGCAATTGCATCGTGGTGGGGCGGGTCGTGAGCGGGCGTGGCGACACGGGTGTCGGGGTGGGGGAGGCCACCGGCGGGCGGTTGACGAGGCTCGGGAACCCGATGGACGTGGCCTACGCCGCCCTCTGGCTCGCGTCCGACGAGGCGGCCTTCGTCACGGGGGACCTCGTGTCGGCGGACGGCGGGTTCAGCATCAACGGTGACGCCATCCTGCGAGGATGAAGGACCGATCGTCGCCCCCGCCGGACGCCGGGCCACCGCAGTGCCGGCCCCATCCTGCTTGCCCGGCGGGAGACAGCGTGGTAGGCGTGGTACCCACGACGGCGTTCTGACCGGTCCCGGGACCGCCGCGGAACAAAGGGGGGCGAACATGGCAGGAATCGTCTCGGTGCCCGAGGTGGCCGAGCGGGCGGTGAGCCTTCCGGGGCGGTCGTCCGTGTGAGGCGCCGGGTCGTCCACTACGGCACCGGTTTCTCGGGCATTCACGGCCTGCGTGGCATCATCAACCATCCTGATCTCGAGCTGGTCGGGCTCGTCGTCCACAGTGACGACAAGGTGGGTCGGGATGCGGGCGAGCTGTGCGGCCTCGGTCCGGTCGGTGTGATCGCCACCCAGGACATCGACGAGGCGATCGCCCAGGAGGCGGACGCCTTCTGCTACATGGCCACGACCCAGGGCCGGCTGAAGGCGGCGATCGGGGAGCTGTGCCGGATCCTCGAGTCGGGCAAGAACGTGACCACCACCTCCTTCGGCGCTCTCATCCATCCACCGGCGGCCCGGCCGGATGTGCTCAGCCGCCTCCAAGCGTCAGCCGGCCGGGGCGGGGCGACGTTGTTCGCCACCGGCATCGACCCGGGTTTCTTCAGCGACTACCTGCCCGTCGTGCTGAGTGGTTGTGCCCAGCGCATCGATTCGATCCGGGTGTACGAGCTGGCCGTGTACGAGTCGGGCCACCAGAGCGACGAGGTGGCGTTCGACATCTTCGGCTTCGGCCAGCCGCTCGACGCGATGCCGCCGATCGTCGCACCGGCCGGGCTCCAGGGAAACTGGGGTGGCGTCGTGGCGTCCATCGCCCAGCAGCTGGGCGTCACCCTCGACACGATCGAGGCCCGGTACGAGCTGTGGCCGGCCGACAAGGCCTTCGACTATCAGGGCCGCCGGATCGAAGCGGGGACCATCGCCGCCATGCGGTTCGAGATCGTCGGCATGGTGGCGGGCAAACCCAAGGTGGCAGTGGAGCACGTGACCCGCACCCTTCCCGACCAGGCGCCCGGGTGGGCCCGCGGCCTCGAGGGCGACGCGTACCGGGTGGTCATCGACGGCTCGCCCCGGCTCGACTGCGAGTTTCAGTTCCGCGAGGGCGATGACCACCTCGCCGGGGGCTTCAACATCACCGCCATGCGGGCGGTGAACGCCATCCCGCTGGTCTGCGAGGCCGGTCCTGGCGTGGTGTCGGTGTTCGACCTTCCGCCCATCACCGGCCGGGATCGGGTCAGCCCGTAGGGAGCCGCCGGGACCGCTCCCTCGTCCGGCCTCTGGCAGCCCGCCGCCGGGCTGTCGGTCGGTCTGCGCTAGGCGGGGACCGTCCATTCGAGCGGGAGATACTTCACCGAGAACATCCCGTAGGGGTTGTAGTCGAGCGGCTCCGAGTGCTCGCGGACCCGGAAGTCGGGCACCCGCCGCAGCCACTGCTCCACAGCCACCCGCAGCTCGCGGCGCGCCAGGTGCGAGCCGACGCAGCGGTGAACGCCACCGGCGAAGGCCAGGTGGGGATTGTGCGCCCGCTCGAAGTCGACCTCGTCGGGCGCGTCGAACGTCAAAGGGTCGCGGTCGGCCAGGGTGAGAACCACCTGAACGTGATCTCCCTGCTTCATGGAGACGCCGCCAAGCTCGGTGTCGACCCGTACCGTGCGCGGCACGTTGACCCACGAGTGCCACCGCAGCAGCTCCTCCACTGCGGCGGGGATCAGCTCCGGATTGTCGCGCAGCTGCTGCTTCTTGTCCGGGTGCTCGGCCAGGTAGCGGAAGGAGTGGCCCAGCCCCGACGTCACCGTGTCCAGCCCGGCGATGAAGAGCAGGAAGCACATGTCCTGGATGTACTCGTCCTCGATCGGCTTGCCGTCGACGGAGGCCTTGGTGAGCTGCGACACCAGATCGTCACCGGGGTCGGCCCGCTTGGACTCGATGTGCTCGATGAGCATGCGCTGTATGTCGACCCCCACCTGGGCGCGCTCTTCGGGGGTCCCGCTGTGGAAGAACGTCTCCTCCCACGCGAAGCACTGGTCTCGCATCGCGACGGGCAGGCCGAGGAGCTGTATGAAGATGGTGCCCGGGAGCATGCGGGCGAAGGCGTCGACGAAGTCGCACCCCCCATCGCCGATGACCCTGTCGATGAGCTCGTTCGTCGTGGCCAGGATCCCGGCCTCGAGCCGGTCGACGGCGGCGGGGGCGAACAGCGGGGTGAGCAACGACCGGTACTTCTGATGGTCGGGCGGATCGAGCTCGAGAGGGATCAACCGGCGGGGCCAGGCGTTGCCCGGCGAGTAGTCGATGGTGGTGGTGAAACGCTTGTGCTCCTGAAGCACCTCGCGGCACAGCGCGAACGACGTCACCATCCACACCCCGTTGCCGTCGAGCGACGTCGGCGACCAGAAGACCTCGGGGGCGCTCTGTTGCAACTTCTTGTACGTCCCGTAGGGATCGACGGGAAAGTCGGGGTGAACCTCCTGAAGGAACTCGTACACGAGATCCTCGGGCACATGCGCAGGCACGTGCCCGCCGGACGCCTCCTGAACAGCGGTCATCTTGCTCCCCCTCCTTGCGAACGGCCGATCCAGCGCGACGGGCACCGTTTGCGAGACCGTTTGGCAGACCGGACCGGTTCGTCCGGGTCCCCTCGCTCCGACGGGAAAGCTTATCGCCGAGCACTCTTCGTTGCAGGGCCCGGTTTCGGGGGCCGAGGATCCGTTGCGGGTCGGTGGTCCCCCGGCCCGGGAGTGGAGCGTCCACCGAAGAGAGCCCACCGCTTGATTCCTGACGCGGGTCTGTCATAATCGGTTCCGGAACGCAATCTGTTCTGACTGCACTCGTCTCAACATTGGGGGGCATCTCGTGAAACGGCTACGGCGGCTTTTCGTCGGCATCGGTCTGGGCAGCCTGGTGGCATCTGCGACACTGACAGTCGTGGGCACCGGGGTGGCGTCCGCCGCCAAGAGCCCGATCGTCATCGGGTACATCAGCGACCTGACCGGGTTCGCCTCCTCCACCTTCGCCGACGGGGTCGGTGGGGCCCGGGCCCGCATCGACGCCCAGAACGCCGCCGGTGGGGTGAACGGCCACCAGCTGAAGCTGGTGGCCGAAGACGACCAGTCCAGCCCGACGATCAACAACACGGCCGGCCAGGACCTGGTGGAGAACAAGGGTGCTTTCGGCATCATCGACTTCTCGGCCTTCACCTTCGGTGGCTACAAGTACCTGCAGCAGCAGGGCATCCCGGTGACCGGTGGCGCCTTCGACGGCCCGGAGTGGGCCCAGGAGCCGAACACCAACATGTTCAGCTACTCGGCCCTGGTCGACGCCCCGGTCGGCAGCCCTCCCGTCTACTACGGGTCCACCGCGTTCGCCCAGCTCCTCAAAGGCATCGGCGGCACCAAGGTGGCCGGGTTCGCCTACGGCATCTCGCAGTCCTCGCAGCAGTCGGTCCGCGTGGTGTATTCCGGGGGCAAGGCGGTCGGGGGAGTGAGCAACTGCCTGCAGAATTTCTCGGTGCCCTTCGGTGGCGTGGACTTCACCGCTGACGCGTTGCAGATCAAGTCGTCCGGGTGCAACGCCGTGGTCGGCTCTTTCGTCGACAGCTCCGACGTCGCCCTGGCCCAGGCCGTGAAGAACGCCGGCATCAACGCCAAGCAGGTCTACTTCACCGGCTACGACCAAGGGGTGATCGACAGCCCGACCGCCCGCGCTGCCCTGAACGGCACCTACGAGGAGGGAACGACCAACTTCACCCAACCCAACTCGGCCACCAAGGCCATGCTGGACAACCTCAAGAAGTACGACAAGTCGTACACCGGCGGGATCCCCGACCTGGGCTTGTACGGCTCCTACCTGTCAGCCGACCTCATGATCAAGGGACTGCAGATGGCCGGGTCGAACCCGACCCGCTCGGCCTTCATCTCCAAGCTGCGCACGCTGAAGTCGTACGACGCCGGGGGCATCCTGCCGACCGCCGTGCCGATGTCGGGCTTCGGCACCTCGGCCATCGTCCCCAAGACGCTCTGCTACTACTTCATGCAGCTGAAGGGCACCCAGTTCACGCCGTACAAGGGAAAGGCGACCTGCGGAAAGCGCATCACCGTCCCGTCCTCGTAGGTTCCCTCCGCTGACGAAGGTGACGACCCGAGCATCGCACGGCCCGGGGCGCGGTCAGGGGGCGGCGGCGTGCGCTTCGGCCCACGACACGCCCACCTGGCCCGGGTCGTAGCGGATCACCGGCTCGCCGTCGCCGAAGACGTCAAGGACGTGCATGAACCGGTGGGCCCCGATCATCTGGCCGCAGAACTGCCCGAGCTCCACGATCTCCGCGGTCGTGAAGACGCTGGCGAGATCACGGACCAAATCGTCGCCGATCCCGTGATGGTCGGTGGCCATGAGGTCGACCAGCAGCAGAGCCAGGCGCTCGCGTTCGCTCAGGTCCTCACGCAACGCCGGATCGACCATGCAGGCGACATCGGCTTCGGTGATCGAATCGACCTTTCGGGACGACATGCACGGCTCGCACCCGTTGACCTGGCCGCTGCGGATGCGCAGCATCTCGAGGAGCCGGCCCGGCAGTAGGGAGCCGGGGAACTGCGGGTGGCGGTCTCCGTCGTCGGGCACGTGGTCGTGGTCGGCGTAGGCGAAGATCTGAAGGGGCACCTGCGTCGTGTACGCCCCCGACTGCATCCCCGTCTCGATCTCCGCGCGACGGCCCGCAGTCAGGTCCTCCCAGGGAATCGGCTCGATACGCGGCATGGCACCCCCTTGTGTTCCCCTGCCCGCAAGCATAGGGCTCCCCCCCAACGGGGCGTCGGGACGCTGCCGCCCCGACGGGCGACGGACGACGGGCTCGTCATCCGAGCCCTACCCTGATCGAGCGCTCAGGCGGTCCACTCCATCGCGACGCCGAACGTGAAGGCGGGGTCGGTTGCCGCGAGGCCGTCGTCGCGCCGGATGGTGGGGGTCCCCGCTGCGGCCAACGTGCCGACGGCCGCGTCGAGGTCGCTCACCCGCACGGCAAAGGTGCACAGGCGCGGGCCACCGCCGAGGACGGAGGCGTAGGGGCTCTCCGCCGAACAGGGCGTGACCAGGCGGAGGGTCACGTCGCCGATCCTCACGTCGACGGTGAGCTCGCGGTCCTCCGGACCTCGGGCATTGCCGTCAACCGGCGTGGCACCGGCGAGATCGCCGAGGAAGGCCGCGGTGGCCTCGGCATCGGTCACCGCGGCGGTGACCCACGCCAGGCTCTCGACGCCGACGACCCCGGACGCCGTGTCCCCGGACGCCGTGTCCCCGGACGCCCCGTTGGGCCCGAATGTGTCGTCCGTCCACTCCATGAGCACGCCGTGGGTGTCTCGCGGGTGCATGAAGAAATGACGGCCGGGGATGTTCACCGCGCCGATCCCGATTCCCCGTTGGACGAGGAGGTTCTGGGTCGTCCACATGTCCCCCACCTCCCAGGCCAGCGAATGCACCGCCGGGCCGTAGCGGCCGAGGAACCTGGCCACCGGGCCGCCCGACACTCCCTTCGACAAGAGGATGAACGGGTATCCCCCCAGCCGGAACAGGCGGGTGTCGGTCCCTTCGAGGTCGGCCTCCCCGCCGCCACGGCGCTCGTCGGGTGGACGCGGCTCGCCGGAACCCTCGTCGTGCCGGAGCGGTCTCGCTCCGAGGACCCGGTCGAACCAGTCGCCCGCAGCACCGGAGTCGTGCACCGCGAGGGCGAGGCGGTGGAGGCGACCCGGGTCGACGTGAGCCATGAACGGCATGCTAACCGGAGCCTTCGGGAACGGCACGGGGACTTCCCGGGCGCCACGGCCGCCCGGCCGGCGGCACGCACCCCCGGGGTGCGACGGGTGCGATGGGGTCCGGCCGGGTGCGATGATGAACCCGGTGATGCAGCGCTACCCTCGTCGTCCCGTCCGGAGCCGAGCGGGTGGTGCTCCTCCGTGGCGTGGGTCGGCTCCTCTCCCGGGGGCCGGCAGGCGTACGTGGGTGCTTGAGAGCCGAGGAGGAACCCGGACATGCTCGACCAGTTGGAGTTCGGACGGACGGGCCACCAGAGCTCGAGGGTCCTGTTCGGTGCGGCGGCGCTCGGGCGCATGTCCCAGGACAGGGCGGACCAACTGCTCGAGATCCTGCTCGAGTTCGGGGTGAACCACATCGACACCGCCGCCGACTACGGGGACTCCGAGCTCCGGATCGCTCCGTGGATGGCTCGCCATCGCCCGCGGTTCTTTCTCGCCACGAAGACCGGGGAACGGACCGGAGCCGGGGCCAGAGCCGGCCTCGAGCGGTCCCTCGGGCGCCTCGGCGTCGACCAGGTCGACCTCGTGCAGCTGCACAACCTGGTGGAGGAGGACGAGTGGGAGACGGCCCACTCCCCCGGTGGTGCGGTGGAGGCGCTCGCCAGGGCCCGCGACGAGGGACTGGTCCGGTTCATCGGGGTGACCGGCCACGGCCTGCGCGTCGCCGGCATGCATCTTCGGAGCCTCGAGCGCTTCGACTTCGACTCGGTCCTCCTCCCCTACAACTTCAGCCTCTGGCAGGACGACGGGTACCGGCGCGATGCCGAGGTGCTCTTCGATCGGTGCACGGAGCGGCGGGTGGCCGTGCAGACCATCAAGTCGCTCGCCCGCAGGCGTTGGACCGACGACACCTCGCCGCACTTCA
>DATKRB010000020.1:0-58549 GCA_035532415.1 Acidimicrobiales bacterium
CGCCGCTGTTCCCGCGGCGCGCGTCCTAGGCCCGGCGATCGGCGGGACCGGTGGTGGAGCCACCCGAGGGACCCGAGGGTGCGGAGGACCCGGTGTGGTTCGACTCGCACTGCCACCTGCAGGACGAGTACCTGCACCCGCCCGGGGCTCCGGGGAACGGAGAGGCCGGGCCGGGCCACGCGGCGGCTCTGGCGGCGGCTCTGGCGCGGGCCCGTGCGGCCGGGGTCGGTCGCCTGGTCTGCGTGGGGACCGACGCGGCGACCTCCGCCCAGGCACTGGGGGTGGCCCGATCGGCGGGCGATCCGGCCGGCAGCGGGGCGACCCCGGCGATCTGGGGCACCATCGGCCTCCATCCACACGAGGCCTCGGCCGGGACCGGCGAGATCGGGCGGATGGTGGAGGCGGCAATGGCCGGAGGGGATCCCTCGGTGGTTGCCGTGGGTGAGTGCGGGCTCGACTACCACTACGAGCATTCGCCGCGCCCAGCCCAGAGGGAGGCGTTCGCCGAGCAGATCGCGCTGGCCCATCGCCACGGTCTGGCACTCGTCGTCCACGCCCGGGAGGCCTGGGACGACCTGTTCGACGTGCTCGGCGCCGAGGGGGTCCCCGATCGGACCGTGCTGCACTGCTTCACCGGCGGTCCGGACGAGGCGCGTCGGTGCCTGCGGGCCGGGATGTTCCTGTCGTTCAGCGGCATCGTGACGTTCAGGAACGCCGCCGAGGTGCGTGAGGCGGCCGCCCTCTGCCCACCCGAGCGCCTGCTCGTCGAGACCGACAGCCCTTTTCTCGCCCCGGTGCCCCATCGGGGACGGCCCAACGAGCCCGCGTACGTGCCGTTGGTCGGCCAGGCGATCGCCACGGTGAAGGGTCTCGGGCTGGGCGAGGTCGCCCGTTCGACCGCTGCCGCCGCCGCGGCCGCCTTCGGTCTGGGGCCCGAATCCCTCCCGGCGGAGGAATTTTTCCGCGCAGGGGGTTGACCTGGTTCTTTGGCGATCTCGTTCGTCCGAAAATGGCGTTCAACAGGGTATTCGCGGAGCCAGGCTCAAAAAGCGGTCCTGGCCAGGGGGAATGGGCCGTTACACCATGGACGCCGGCCAATCACACTTGCAGAATCCCCGGAGCTTTCCTACGGTGACGGCTTCCCCCGAGCCGGCTTTGCCGGCGAGGTGGTGCCATGTCCCCGGAGAAGGGTGGAGCCCTGCGGACGACAAGCACCGGGGGGAGGCGCATCATGCTCGCGACCTTGTCGGGTGGGGCGATGCTCGGAGCTCCTCTTCTCCTGCTACAGAGTGGGCCGTCAGCGGTGGCAAGCGCCTCCGGTGGCGGCGGACACCGGAGGCCCGCGGGTGCGGCGTCCGCTGCCCGGCTGTCCGGCTGGCAGCTGGCCAATTACGACCGCACCCGCTCGACGACCACGACGTCGCCGCCGGTGACGACGACCACCGCGACCACGTCACCGCCCGCGACCACCACGTCGGGCCCCCCGGCGCCGGTGACCGCCCCGCATGTCTCGGTCGCCACGACGCCGCCCACGGCCCCTCCCAGGGCGGTGCAGGTCGCGGCCCCCATGCCGGCGGCCAACGCCGCGGTGGGCGTGGCCACCTGGTACTCGCAGGCCCCACCCGGCTACTGCGCGAGCCCGTGGCTGCCGTTCGGGACGGTCCTGTCGATCACCAACCCCTCGACCGGCGCCCGGACCACCTGCACGGTCGACGACCGCGAGGCGGACAACCCGGGCCGGATCGTCGACCTGTCGCCGTGGGGGTTCTCGCAGATCGCCACCCTGGGCACGGGGGTCGTCACCGTTTCGGTCACCTGGTGACCCGGTGGCCCGGTGGCCCGGTGACCTGTTGAGCTGGTGGCCCGGTGACCTGTTGAGCCGGTGAAGGGGCTCGCCTCGGCGCCGCCCCGAGCCGGCGACCGGCGCCGAGTGGTTCGCCCAGGTGACACAGTGACCCGGTGACCCTGACCCGAGCCGACATTCAGCGGCTGCTGGACGGGCACGGGCTGCGCCCCAGCCGGGCCCTCGGGCAGAACTTCGTGGCCGACCCCAACACGGTGCGCCGGATCGTCCGATTGGCCGGGGTCGCTCCCGGAGCACGGGTCGTCGAGATCGGAGCCGGCCTGGGCTCCCTCACCCTCGCCCTCGCCGAGGCCGGCGCCGAGGTGCTGGCGGTGGAGATGGACGTCCGCCTGGTGCCCATCCTCCGCCAGGTCGTCCAAGGTCGACCGGTCACCGTCGTACAGGCCGACGCGCTCCGGCTCGACTGGGAGACCCTGCTCGCGCCGAACGGAGCCGGAGCCGGCCCGGCCCCCCCGTGGAGCCTCGTCGCCAACCTCCCCTACAACGTGGCCACCCCGCTGGTCATCGGCGTGCTCGAGTCCGCACCGCGGATCGGATCGATGCTCGTGATGGTGCAGCGGGAGGTCGGGGAGCGAATGGCCGCGAAGGCCGGGGACGCCGCGTACGGGGCCGTGTCGGTGAAGATCGCCTATTGGGCCACCGCGTCGGTGGTCGGGCGGGTCCCCTCCACCGTGTTCGTGCCGCGACCGCGTGTCGAATCGGTGCTGGTGCGGATCGAGCGGCGGGCCGAACCCGCGGTCAGCGTCGACCTCGTCCCGCCGGACCGGCTCTTCGCGGTGGTCCGCGCCGGGTTCGCGCACCGCCGCAAGATGCTGCGTCGCTCGCTCGCCGGGTTGGTCGACCCCGAGGCCTTCGCGCGAGCCGGTGTGGAGCCGGAGGCGAGAGCGGAGGAGCTCTCCGTCGAGGACTGGGGCAGACTGGCGGCATGGCGGACGAGTCAGGGGTAAGGGGCGTGGTCCGGCGCGTCATCGCTCCGGCCAAGCTCACCGTCACGTTGCGGGTGCAGGGCGTGCGGCCGGACGGCTACCACCTCCTGGCGGCCGAGATGGTCTCGCTCGACCTGGCCGACGAGCTCAGGATCGACCCGGGGGGGAGCGGGCTGCGGATCTCCGCCGAGGCGGGCACCCGGGCGGATGACCTCTCGGCCGGTCCCGACAACCTGGTCCGGCAGGCTCTGACCCTTGCGGGCCGTTCCGCCGGCGTGGAGCTCACCAAGAGGATCCCCGTCCGGGGGGGCCTCGGCGGCGGGTCCGCGGACGCGGGCGCCGTGCTCCGGTGGGCCGGCTTGGACGACCCGGCGGCGGCGGCCTCGCTCGGAGCGGACGTGCCCTTCTGCGTGCGGGGCGGGAGGGCGCTGGTGGGCGGGATCGGCGAGCAGGTCGAGCCCCTTCCCTTCGAGCCCCGCTCGTTCGTGCTGCTCGTCCCGCCGCTGGGTGTCGACACCGGCGCGGTCTACCGGGCGTGGGACCGGCTGTCGTCCCAGCTCGGGCGGCCTTGGCACGAACCCCCGAACGACCTGACCCGGGCCGCCATCGCCGTGGAGCCGCGGCTGGCCGACTGGCGTCGGATCTTCGCCGGAGCGACTGGACGCGACCCGGTGCTCGCCGGGAGCGGGTCGACGTGGTTCGTCGAGGGCGACGCCGCGGATCTCAGGATGGACGGGCGTCGAGCCCTGGCCTACCGGGACCAAGAGGCGAGGGTCGTGGTGGCCCACGCCGTGCCCGAGCATTGGGGGGGGCCCGACGAGGCACTCGAGACGAGCACCGACCGCCGGGACTGACCTCGCTGCGGCTACTTCCCCGCCCGCCGCTGCCAGCGCGTGGCCTTCAGCATCTTCTTGTGCTTCTTCTTGCGCATGCGCTTACGGCGCTTTTTGATCAGGGAACCCATGTCGTGCGGCAGGCTAGCGGCCGGCGGACCCACACGCCAGATGAGCGTGGCCCCGACGGCCCTCTGCCGGCCTCCCCGCCGGCCGTGGGGGGCTCATTCCTCCTCCGGGGCGCCCGGTACCGCGACGGGGGCGGCGATCTCGGGAACGCGGAGGGTGAAGACGGAGCCGCCCTCCGGGGCGTTCTCGGCCGTGACGGAGCCCTGCTCGGCTTCGACCACCTGGGCGACGATGGCCAGCCCGAGACCCGACCCGGGCAGGCCCCGCGAGCCGGGGGCACGATAGAAGCGGTCGAAGATGTGGGGGAGGTCACCGGGGTCGAGCCCGGGCCCGTGGTCGCGGACGGTCACCGCCCCCCCCGAGCAGGCGACCTCCACCACCGCCGAGTCGGGGCTCCACTTGAGCGCGTTGTCGAGGAGGTTCCCCACGGCCCGCACCAGCCGCTCCCGGTTCCCCCTCACCCAGGTGGGGCTCGACGTGAGCACGAACTGCACCCCCCGGGGGCGGCCGTGGGTCCGGGCCACGGCCACCGCGTCCTCGGTCAGCCGGTCGAGCCGGAGCGGTACCACCTGCTGGGGATGGTGCTCGCCTCGGGCCAGCTCGGCCAGGTCGCCGACCAGGACGGTGAGCTCCTCCATCTGGGTCAGGACGTCGTCCACCAACAGCTCGCGGTCGGTGGCCGGCAGCTCGTCGAGCCGGCGGATGACCTCGAGGTTGGTGCGCAGGCTGGTGAGCGGGGTCCGCAGCTCGTGGGCGGCATCGAGCACCAGCTGCCGCTGGGCCTCGCGGGACCGGTCGAGGGCGCCCAGCAGGCGGTTGAAGGCCCGGCGCAGCCGGCTGAGCTCGTCGGTCCCGCCCGGGTCGAGACGCTCGGACACGTCGGTGTTCTGGGCGAGGACCTCGAGCCGGGCGGTGAGGGAGTTGAGGGGTCCGACCGCCGCGCGGGCCACCAGCCAGCCGAGGATGACGGCCATCGCCACCGCGGCGACGGCCACCAGGGCCAGCGCCAGGCCGAGGTTGCCCAGCTGCGAGTTCACGCCGGTCAGCGGGGTGGCCAGCTGCAGGGCGGCACCCTGGGGCAACAGGGTGCCGTCGACCACCACGGGACCGGGCAGCCGGGTGATGTACTCGCGCAGCTCGGTGCCGCCCACCTGCACGTCGGTGAAGAACTGGTCCGACTGTCCCGAGGCCACGGCCTTCACCGCGTCGCTGACGGGGAGCGACGAGTAGGTGGGCAGCCCGTTCGACGCCACGACCTGACCGCCCGACGCCGTCACCTGCACGGCCACCCCGGTGAAGGAGGTCGGGTCGAGCCTGCCGGCGGCCAACCCCCGCTGGGCGGTCACGACCAGGGAGTCGTCGACCGAGTTCAGCAGGGAGTGCCGCGAGGCGAGGTACGACCCGATGGAGGAGAACAGCACTGCGAGCACGGCGGCAACGGTCGCCGCCAGGACGAGACGGGCCCTGAAGGTCACGGCTCCCTCAGGGCGTAGCCCACACCCCGGACCGTGTGGATGTAGCGGTCCTCTCCATCGGCCTCGGTCTTGCGCCGGAGATAGCCGATGTAGACCGCCAGCGAGTTGGTGCCCGAGTCGAAGTCGTAGCCCCACACCCGCTCCAGGATGATCTCGCGGGTCAGCACCTGGCGCGGGTGCCGGAGGAACAGCTCGAGCAGGTCGAACTCGATGCGGGTGAGGGTGAAGGCCCGGTCACCCCGCCGGGCCTCCCGGGTGCCCGGGTCGAGCGAGAGGTCGCCGAAGCGGAGGGTCTCGCCGTCACCGTCGCTCCGGCGACGGAGCAGCGCCCGCAACCGGGCCAGCAGCTCGGCCAGCGCGAACGGCTTCACCAGGTAGTCGTCGGCCCCTGCGTCGAGACCCTGCACCCGGTCGTCGATCGCGTCCCGCGCCGTCAGCATGAGGATCGGGGTGTCGTCGCCCACGGCGCGGAGCCGGCGGCAGACCTCCAACCCGTCGATATCGGGCAGCTGAAGGTCGAGGACGACGGCGTCGGGCGCCGAGATGGCGAGCGTCTCCAACGCCCGCTGGCCGGTTCCTGCGGTCTCGACGTCGTACGCGTCGAGCCGGAGTGCGCGGTCGATGGATGCGCACACGGCCGGGTCGTCGTCCACCACGAGGATTCGCATGACACCCACCGCCTCCTTCCGGCGGGCCCTCCCGGGTCCGCACGCGGCGCCTGGGCTGGCCCGATCGGTCCGGGCGCCAAGCCGCGCGGAGCATACCGGCGCCGGGTCGTCGTCGACCGCCAGGGTGTCGCCCACCCTGCCCATCCTCGTGGGGTCGGGTGAGAGGACGGTGAGGACCGCCTAAGGAGCCCCGAAGAAACGCAGGCCGCAGGGGCCGGTGATCGTGCCGGGAGAGCGGTCGGCGGTCGCTCGACCCTGCCCTGGTGCGCGAAGCTGCCATCGCGGCGGCTCGCAGGTCAGGGCATCGCAGCCCGGTGCGCGAAGCTGCCCACCAGGCCACCCGACCCAATCCGGGGTAGTTCAATCGGCAGAACGCCGGCCTTTGGAGCCGGATGTTGGAGGTTCGAGCCCTCCCCCCGGAGCAGTGCCTTCAACAGGGAAGATGACGCCCCGGCCGGTCCGCGTCGGGAACCCGGGAGAACCAGGACTTTGGACCCTGTCCGGCGGAATCGCCCGGAAGTAAAGTGTGGGTTGCCGGTCGAGTATCGACAGTCGAGCACCCCCCGCGCGACGGTCGAATGATCGATAGGCATGGGGACAACCCCGTCGGCTCGCGCCGGCGGGGTTGCTCGCGTCCGGGAGGATGGGTGCGCCACGGGGACGCCCGGGACTCCTGACTTCCGTGGCGGCGACGGGTACGGTTGCCCATCCGTTACCAGAGGGGGTTCTCCGTGGCGACTTCCCGTAGGTTCCTTGTTGTCCTGTTGGGACTCGTCGGCCTTGTGCTCATCGCCATCGGCATCGTCTACTTCGTCGTAAAGGCAGGGTCGTTGCCTTCCTTCATCCCCGGGCACATCGCCGGTTCGAGCTCCCACCGGACCAAGCGCGGACTGGTCGCCCTCGTCGTGGGCGCGGTGGTGCTGTTGGTCGCCGTGATCGGCGCGGCTGTCGGCCGGCGGCGTTAGATACGACTTCCTGGCCGGAGGCGGTGCCCGGGGGGCGTAGGCCGGATCAGGGGGCCACAGGGAGAAGGCCCGGCGTGCCCTTGCGCCGCGGTGGCAAGCTGTCGCCGTGTGCGGCCGGTTCTCGATGTACGAGGACAAGCGCCGGTTGGCCGACCGCTTCCACGTCGACGAGGTGGTGCCCGACGACATCCCGGCCCGCTGGAACGTGGCCCCGACCCAGCCGGTCGTCACCATCGCCTCGTCCCGGGACGGGAAGACCCGACGCCTGGGGGAGATGCGGTGGGGCCTCGTGCCGCTCTGGGCCAAGGACCCCACCATCGGCAACCGGATGATCAACGCCCGCGCCGAGACGCTCAGCTCGAGCCGGGCGTTCCACAAGGCGTTTGAGACCCGGCGCTGCATCGTCCCGGCCAGCGGGTTCTACGAGTGGCAGAAGGTCGAGGCCGGACCTGGTCACCGGGCCACGCCGAGGCCCTTCCACATCCGCACGCAGGGCGGAGAGCCGCTCGCCCTGGCCGGGCTCTGGGAGGTCTGGTACGACGCCGAGGACAGGCCGTTGCGCACCTGCACCGTCATCACCACCGAGCCGAACGCGCTCCTGGCGCCCATTCACGACCGGATGCCGGTCGTCTTGTCCGAAGGGTCCTGGGACCGCTGGCTCGCCCCCGAGCCGCTCACCGGCGAGGAGCAGGCCGCGATGCTCGGACCGGCTCCGGACGGGCTGTTGGTGCTCACCGAGGTCGGCACCCGGGTCAACAGCCCGAAGAACGAGGGGCCCGAGCTGATCGAGCCCGCTGACGGGGACAGGGCGTCGTAGCCCGCATCCACTCCGACGGCGCGGCGGTGTCGGCCAACCTCCATGGCGAGCCGCCCGGTAGGTTCGGTGGCATGGACGTCTTTGAGGCCATGGGTACGGCAGTGTCGATGCGCTGGTTGAAGCCCGATCCGGTTCCCGACGAGCTGGTCCGAAAGGTGGTCTGGGCGGCCACCAGAGCATCCAATCCGGGCAACGTGCAGCCGTGGGACTTCGTCGTGGTGCGGGACGAGGTGACCCGGCGGGAGGTCGGAGAGGTCATCACCGGGCACTTGGGCGGGATCCGCCGGGTGGCGGCCGCGCCTGCGCCCGATGATCCCACGCAACGTCGGATGCTTCAGGGCGTCGGCTATCTCGTGGAGCATCTGGTCGACGCCCCGGTGCTCATCTTCGTGTGCGGGAACAACGTCTACCCGCCGAAGGCGCCGCAGGAGCACATGATGTACTCGGCCGCGTTCGGTGCCGCCCAGAACCTCCTGGTGGCAGCCCGCGCTCTTGGGCTCGGGGCGGCATATACGACGTTTCACCTGGCGAGCGAGGTGGAGATCAAAGAGCGTCTCGGGATCCCGGAGGAGACGAAGATCTGCGTGACCGTCCCACTCGGGTGGCCTGGCAGGCGGTTCGGCCCCCTCACCCGCAAGCCGATGGAGGACGTGGTCCACTACGACCACTGGTGAGGACCGGCCGGAGTGCCGACTGCGCCGTCGGCGCCTGATCCCCTGAGCCTTCCTCGGCATCCTCGCGGTGGCGGCTCGTCTCGGATCGGGGATGGGTCCGGCGAGCACACCAGCCACGGGAAGGGATCCCGCCCGGCTCACCAGTGCTTCCGCCGGCCGCTGGTGTGCAGCTGTGCCAGGTACCGGTTGTAGGCGGCCAGCTCCTCGTCCTCACGCCGGCCCTCGTCCTCGCCGGCACCGCCGGTCCCCCGGTCCCGGTTCCCGGTCCCACCTTCGCTCCCGACTTCAGCCACGACCCCGACCTCGCCTCCGACCCCGACCTCACCTCCGACTCCGACCTCACCTCCGACCCCGACCTCGCCTCCGACCTCGGCAGGCTCGGGAAGATCGTGCACGAGCTTCCACCACATGTAGACGGCGTACCCGGCGAAGAACGGCCATTCGAAGGCGTAGGCCCAGCTGAGGCTGTTCCCGCCCACCGCCCGGCGGACCTGCCAGTCGCACAGCCACAGGAAGGTCGGGATGACCACGGCCACCGTGACGTGAAGGGCGATCGCCCGTCGTGAGAACCACCTGACGGCCACGGGTCGAACGCTACCGACTCGGGACCGGGTCCCGGGAGGCCCCGGTCCCGGGACCCGCGGGCCACGGCGGCGCCGTCGCCGGGGCGGAGGGGGAAGAATGGCACTCGTGACCAACCGCCCTCTGTCAGCGATCGTCCTCGCGGCGGGCGAGGGGACCCGGATGCGCTCCGCCCGCCCCAAGCCCCTCCACCAGCTCTGCGGGCGACCGATGGTGCTCCACGTGCTCGACGCGCTGGCCGAGCTCGAGGTCGATCGGGTCGTGGTGGTGGTCGGGCACCGGGGCGAATGGGTCACCAAGACGTTGACCGACCACGCCCCGAGGTCGCTCGACATCGAGTTCGTGGAGCAGACGGCCCAGCGCGGCACCGGGGACGCCCTGGCGGTCGGGCTCACCGGGCTCGCCCACGACGACGCCGGGGAGGGCGACGTCGTGGTGCTCCCGGGCGACACCCCGCTGCTGCGCCCGCAGACCTTGGCCGCGCTGGTGCGGGTCCATCGCCAGAACGACGCGGGAGCCACCCTCCTCACCGCCGAGGTGGGGGACGCGACCGGCTACGGGCGCGTGGTCCGGGGTCGTGACGGCATGGTCGCCAAGGTGGTGGAGGAAGGCGACGCCACCGAGGAGGAACGGGCCGTGACCGAGGTCAACACGTCCATCTACTGCTTCCGCCGGAGCCTGCTGGCCCCTTCCCTGCGGCGGTTGAGCCCGTCCAACGCCCAGGGCGAGTACTACCTGACCGACGTGATCGGCGTGCTGTACGGGGCCGGGTACCTGGTGCAGTCGACCTTGGCCCCCGACCCGATGGAAGCGGCCGGGGTGAACGACCGGGCCCAGCTGGCGGTGGCCGAGGCGGAGCTGCGGGACCGGATCAACGAGCGGTGGATGCGGAGGGGGGTGACCATGTGGGACCCCGAGCGGACCTACGTGGACGCCGAGGTGCAGCTCGCCCCCGACGTGGCGCTCCTCCCCGGGGTCATCCTGAAGGGCCGGTGCGTCATCGGCGAGGGTGCCGAGATCGGTCCCGACACCATGCTCGTCGACACCGAGGTCGGCGAGCGGGCCGAGGTCCGTCACTGCGTGGCCACCCAGGTCACCATCGGTCGGGGGGCCCGGGTGGGGCCCTTCGTCACGATCGGGCGCGGCGGCGCCGTGGCGGAGGGGGAGACCGTCCCACCCTTCACGGCGCTGAGCTGAAACGCCTCCGGGGCCGATGGGGTAGCGTCGTTGCGTGGAGCTCAACCCACGCCGGCGACTCCAGCTGGTATCCGGGCGTGCCCACCCCGCTCTGGCCGAGGCGATCGCCCGGCACCTCGGCGTCGGCCTCGGCGGGGCCGACCTGCGCGAGTTCGCGAACGGCGAGATCCACTGCCGGTACGAGATGTCGGTGCGTGGGTGCGACGTGTTCATCATCCAGACGCACTGCGGGCCCGTCAACGACTCGCTCATGGAGCAGCTGATCATGATCGACGCGGCCAAGCGGGCCTCGGCGACGCGCATCACGGCCGTGTGCCCGTACTACGGGTACTCGCGCCAGGACCGCAAGTCGTCGGGGCGCGAGCCCATCACCGCGAAGCTGGTCGCCGACATGCTGTCGAAGGCCGGGGCCGACCGGGTGGTCAGCGTCGATCTGCATTCCGGGCAGATACAGGGCTTCTTTGACGTCCCCTTCGATCATCTGACGGCGGCCCCCGTGCTCGAGGGCTACCTGCGCGAGCGGGTGGACGGCGACGTGGTCGTGGTCGCCCCCGACGCCGGGCGGGTGAAGGTCGCCGAGCGCTACAGCCAGCACCTCGGGTGCGACCTGGCGTTGGTGCACAAGACCCGTCCCCGGGGCTCCGCCAACCAGGTGGAGGCCCGCCACGTGGTGGGCAACGTCGCCGGGCGCCACTGCGTGCTCATCGACGACATGATCGACACCGCGGGCACCATCTGCGCGGCGGCCGAGCTGCTGAGAGAGGCCGGGGCCGCCGACGTGTGGGCCATGGCCACCCACGGACTGCTGTCGGACCCCGCCGTCGACCGGCTGAAGGTGGCGCCCATCTCCCGCGTGGTGGTGACCGACACGCTGCCGGTCGGCAGCGACCGCGCCTTCGACAAGCTGGAGGTCCTGTCGGTGGCCAAGATCATCGCCGACGCCATCGCCGCGGTCTTCGAGGGCACGTCGGTGTCGGACATCTTCGGGGGCGACAACCTCAGCTGAGGACCCCTGTTCCGGAGCACCTGACCACCCCGAACTGACCTCACTACCCCCGTTCCGGGGGCCGCCGGGGCAAGCTACGCTGGTGGGTCGTTCGCCGGGGAGCCGAGGCTCTGGTTCCGGGGCACAGCAGCCAGATGCGCGAGGAGACCCGTCATGCCCGAGATCACGCTTGCTGCCGAGGTGGGTCGCCCCCTCGGCTCGTCCGCCACCCGCCGGTTGCGGCGCGAGGGGAGGATCCCCGGCGTCGTGTACGGCCACGGGACCGACCCCGTCCCCGTGAGCGTGGCAGCCCGCGACCTGCGGACGGCTCTGTCGGGTGAGTCCGGTGCCAACTCGCTGCTCTCGCTCATGGCAGGCGAGCAGACCTTTCTGACCCTTGCTCGGGAGCTCCAGCGCCACCCGGTGAAGGGAACCGTCACCCACGTGGACTTTCTGATCGTGCGGCGCGACGAGGTCATCGCCGCCGAGGTGCCGATCTCGCTCGTCGGAGAGGCTCTGGAGGTGCACCACGGTGACGGCCTGGTCGACCAGCAGCTCTTCGCCCTGACCGTGCACGCCCGTCCGGCCGACATCCCGACCGTGCTCGAGATCGACATCTCCGAGCTCGTCATCGGCGGCTCCATCCGGGTGGCCGACCTGCAACTGCCGTCGGGGGTCAGCACCGACATCGACCCGGAGGCCGCGCTCGTCGTCGGCCAGCCGCCTCGGGTGCAGGGCGCCGGCGAGGGAGAGGGTGGAGCGGGCGAGGCCGGAGCGGGCGAGGCCGGAGCGTCCGAGAGCACCGGCGGCGAGGGCTAGGCCCTGCGCCGCCTCTTCGGGGGCGACGGACGCGGCGCGCCGGGCGAAGGCCGTCGCGGGACGCCGTCCGACGTCCTCGTCGTCGGTCTGGGCAACCCCGGCAGTGAATTCGCCGGCACCCGTCACAACGTGGGAGCCGAAGCGGTGGCGCTGCTGGCCCGACGCCACGGCGGCACCCTCGAGCCCATGCGGGGCCAGCAGGCCTTGGTCGCCGAGGTGGTCATGGGGGGATCGCGGGTGGCGCTCGCCGTTCCCACCACCTACATGAACGACTCGGGAGCGGCGGTCCGTCCCCTGGTCCGCCGCTTCGGGTTGGAGGACCTGAGCCAGATGGTCGTCGTTCACGACGAGCTCGACCTGCCGCCGGGCCGCCTGAAGGTGAAGGTGGGCGGGGGCACGGCGGGGCACAACGGGCTGCGGTCGCTGCGGTCGCACCTCCATGACGCCGGCTTCGTGCGGGTCCGCATCGGGGTGGGCAAGCCGCCGGACCCCTCCAAGGGTGCCGATCACGTCCTGCGCCGGCCGTCCCGGGCCGAGCGCGACCTGTTGGCCGTCACCGTGGCCCGGGCGGCCGACGCGGTGGAGGTCATGGTGAGCGACGGGGTGGAAGCGGCGATGAACCGCTTCAACGCCGACCCGTGACCCTCGGCTCGCTCCGGGCCCTGACGCCATCCCTCCGGGGGGAGCCGGCGGTGGCGGAGGTGATCGGGTCGACCGACGCCACGCTGGCGGTGCCGAACCCGGCGCAGGCCTTCGTGCTGGCCGGCCTCGCCCGCCTGTCCGATCGGGCACCGATGCTCGTGGTCACCGCCACCACTGCCGACGCCGACCGGATCGCCGGCGACCTGGCGTGCTTCGTCGGCCCGGTGGGCACCGGCGGCGGGAACGGAGGCGGCGGGAACGGAGACGGCGGGAACGGAGACGGCGGGAACGGAGACGGCGGGAACGGAGGCGGCGGGAACGGAGACGGCGGGAACGGAGACGGCGGGGGACCGGTCGGGACGGACGGGGTCGTCGGGGACCTGCGCGACCCGGTGGTGGTGTTCCCGGCGTGGGAGACCCTGCCGTTCGAACGGGTCAGTCCCGACGTGGGCACGATGGGGCGGCGCCTCGGTGTGCTCTGGCACCTCCTCGGCGACGCGCCCTCACGGCCCCGGATCGTCGTGGCCTCGGCCCGGGCCCTCCTCCAGCGGGTCGCCCCGTGGGGCGAGGGCTCACGGCCGCTGGTGGTGGTCCCGGGGGACCGCCTCGAGCAGGAGGAGGCGGTGGCCCGGCTGGTGGCCATGGGCTACCGGCGCGAGCACCAGGTGGAGCATCGGGGCGAGCTCGCCGTGCGCGGCGGCATCGTCGACGTCTTCCCGTCGACGGCCGAGGGGCCCGTCCGTATCGACCTGTTCGGCGACGAGGTCGACCGCCTGACCGCGTTCGACATCGCCGACCAGCGCTCCGTCGTGCCCCTGCGGGCCGCGGTGCTGCTGGGCTGCCGCGAGCTGTCGAGCACGGAGGCGGTGCGGGCCAGGGCGGCCGCCCTGGTCGACACCGAGCCCTGGGGCCGCTCGCAATGGGAGCGGCTGGCGGCGGGCGAGAGCTTCGACGGCATGGAGTCCTGGCTGCCCTGGCTGCACCCCGAGGAGCAGCTGCTGACCGACCTCCTGCCGCCGACGGCCCAGGTGGTGCTGGTCGACCCGCGCCGGGTGCGGGACCGGGCGATGGAGGTGCACGAGGAGGAGGGAGCGCTGGCGCAGACCCTCGCGGCCACCTGGGGCGTGTCCAACCCCGACCTGCCGAGGCTCCACCTGCCCTTCGAGCGGCTGCTGGCCCGCAGCGCCGCCGCCGTGCTCTCGCTCCCCCCGGCGCCCGATAGCCCGCGGGTGCCGGCGATCACGGTGCGGGGGATCGCCCCGGCCGCGGGGGACCCGGCCCACCTCGCCTCGCAGGTGGGCGAGCTGGTCGCCCAGGGGTACTCGGTCACGCTCTGCTCCGCCGTGCCGGCGGGCACCGAGCGCCTGTCCGCCGTGCTCGGCCAGGAGGGGATCAGCGCCCCCGTGCGCGAGGCGGCCGCGGCCACCCCGGGGGCGCGGGTGGTCGAGTCGTCGCTACAGCTCGGGTTCGTCCTCCCCGAGGCGAAGGTGGCGGTGCTGTCGGAGTCCGACGTGACGGGCCGCCGGGTGCCCCACCGCCGGGCGCGGCCGCGGGCCCGGCCGGCCGACGGCTTCTTCGACGACCTGGCCCCGGGGAGCTACGTGGTCCACCGCCAGCACGGGGTGGCCCGGTTCTCGGGCGTCACCTCGCGGGCCATCGGCGGGACCACCCGCGACTACCTGGTGCTGGAGTACCGGGGCAGCGACCGGCTCTACCTGCCGGTCGACCAGATCGAGGCGGTGACGCCGTACTCGGGGGGCGAGTCGCCCACGCTGAGCCGGATGGGCGGCGCCGAATGGCAGCGCACCCGGGCCCGGGCCCGGGCCGCGGCCGGCGAGGTCGCCGAGGAGCTGGTCGCCCTCTACCGCCGCCGGCTCGAGGCCCCGGGCCACGCCTTCGGGCCCGACACCCCGTGGCAGCACGAGATGGAGTCGGCATTCCCCTTCACCGAGACGGTGGACCAGCTGCGGGCCATCGAGGACGTGAAGGCCGACATGGAGGAGCCCCGCCCGATGGACCGCCTGGTCTGCGGGGACGTCGGCTTCGGCAAGACCGAGGTGGCGGTGCGGGCCGCCTTCAAGGCGGTGCAGGACGGCCGGCAGGCGGCCGTGCTGGTCCCGACGACCCTCCTCGCCAGCCAGCACCACCAGACGTTCACGGAGCGTTTCGCCGGCTTCCCCGTGCGGGTGGAGATGCTCAGCCGGTTCCTCTCGCCCGCCCAGGCCCGGGCCGTGGTGGCCGGACTGGCCGACGGCTCGGTGGACGTGGTCGTCGGCACCCACCGGCTGCTCGGGGGCGACGTCGTCTTCAAGAACCTGGGCCTGCTGGTGGTGGACGAGGAGCAGCGGTTCGGCGTGACCCACAAGGAGGCGGTCAAGCGGTTGACCGAGGGCGTCGACGTCCTGACCCTCACCGCCAGCCCCATCCCGCGGACGCTCGAGATGGCCCTGACCGGCATCCGCGACCTCTCGATGGTGAACACCCCGCCCGCCGATCGCCGGCCCATCCTCACCTACGTGGGCGAGTCCGACGAGGCCGCGGTCTCCGAGGCCCTCCGGCGGGAGCTGCTGCGCGAGGGCCAGGTCTTTTACGTGCACAACCGGGTGGCCGACATTGAGGCGAAGGCCCGGGACCTCCGCCGGCTGGTGCCCGAGGCCCGGGTGGCGATCGCCCACGGCCAGATGGACGAGGGAACGTTGGAGAAGGTGGTCCTCGACTTCTGGGACCGCCAGGCCGACGTGCTCGTCTGCACCACCATCATCGAGTCGGGGATCGACATGCCCTCGGTGAACACCCTGGTGGTCGAGCGGGCGGACCTGCTGGGCCTCGGCCAGCTCCACCAGATCCGGGGCCGGGTGGGCCGGTCCGGCCAGCGCGCCTACGCGTACCTGTTCCACCCCGCCGACCGGGTCCTCTCCGAGCAGGCCTACGAGCGGCTCCGCACCATCGGCGAGCACACCGAGCTGGGGTCGGGGTTCAAGATCGCGATGCGCGACCTCGAGATCCGCGGCGCCGGCAACCTGCTGGGCTCGGACCAGTCGGGCCACATCGCCGCCGTCGGCTACGACCTGTACGTGCAGCTGGTGGCCGAGGCGGTGGCCGAGGCCCGGGGCGAGCCGCGGCCGACGCCCCCCACCGTCTCGCTCGACGTCCCCGGCGACGCCCACCTCCCTACCGCCTACGTGAGCGCGGAGGATGCCCGGCTCGAGGCCTACCGCCGCCTCGCCGGGGCGACCTCGCCCGGCGCCGTACAGGACGTGGCGGCCGAGTGGACGGACCGCTTCGGGCCGCTTCCGAAGGCGGCCGAGGGCCTGCTGGCCCTCGCCAGGCTGCGGGTGGAGTGCCTCCGGGTCGGGGTGACCGACGTGGCGGTGACCGTCCCCCGGGTGGGTGGCCCCAACCGCTCGGTGGCCCGGATCTCGCCGCTCACCCTGGCCGCGAGCGCCCAGATCCGGCTCCGGCGCCTGGCACCCGGTGCCGAGTACCGCGAGGAGCTCCGCCAGCTGGTGGTCCCCCTCACCGGACCGGGCTCGCCGGCCGTCGTGCTGGGGGAGCTGCTGCTCGGGCTGGTCCCGCCCCCCGAGCCCGATCCGGTGCCCGATCCGGTGCCCGATCCGGGGCCAGGACCTGCGGCGGGCGCCTCCACCGAGCCTGGGCCCGCCCCCTCGCCGGTCGGCCGGCGGTCACGCGGGTAGCCGGCGGTCACGCGGGTCACGCGGGTCACGCGGGTCACGCGGGTCGCGCGGGTCGCCCGCGGTCAGTCGTTCTGGGGGAACCCGAGGTCGAGCCGCTCGGTGCCCGTGTCGGGCCACCGGCTGGTGACCACCTTTCCCCGGGTGAAGAAGTGCACGCCCTCGGTGCCGTGGGCGTGGGCGTCGCCGAAGAGCGAGCTCTTCCACCCCCCGAAGGAGTAGTACGCGACGGGCACCGGGATGGCGACGTTGATCCCGACCATCCCGACCTCCACCTCCTTCTGAAAACGCCGCGCCGCGCCGCCGTCGCCGGTGAAGATCGCCGCGCCGTTGCCGTAGGGGTTGGCGTTCACCAGCGACAGGGCGTCGTTGAGGGTGGGGACGCGCACGACCGAGAGGACGGGTCCGAAGATCTCGTCGGTGTAGAGCGCCATCTCCGGGGTGACCCGGTCGAAGAGCGTCGGCCCCAGCCAGAAACCCCCCTCGTCGCCGCGGAACGGGTGGTCCCGGCCGTCGACCACCAGGGCCGCTCCGGCGGCGACGCCCGAGTCGAGGTAGGAGGCGACCTTGTCGCGGTGGACCCGGGTGACGAGGGGGCCCATGTCGACGCCGTCCCGGCCGTCGCCGACCGTGAGGTCCGCGATGCGGTCCGCGATCCTGGCCACCAGGTCGTCGGCGACCGAGTCGACGGCCACCAGGACCGATATCGCCATGCACCGCTCGCCCGCGGAGCCGAACCCGGCGTTGACGGCGGAACGGGCCGCCAGGTCGAGGTCGGCATCGGCCAGGACCACCATGTGGTTCTTCGCGCCGCCCAGGGACTGCACCCGCTTGCCGAACGACGTGGCCGTCTCGTACACGTGGCGGGCGACGGGCGTGGAGCCCACGAAGGAGACCGCCTTCACGTCGGGGTGGGCGAGGAGGCGGTCGACGGCGACCCGGTCGCCGTGCACGACGTTGAAGACGCCGGCGGGGAGGCCCGCCTCCGCCCACCGCTCGGCGATCCAGTTGGCCGCCGAGGGGTCCTTCTCGCTCGGCTTCAGGATCACCGTGTTCCCGGTGGCGATGGCCAGGGGAAAGAACCAGCAGGGCACCATGGCGGGAAAGTTGAACGGGCTGACCACGGCCACGACGCCGAGCGGCTGGCGGACCGAGTGGACGTCCACCCCGGACGACACGCTCTCGGAGAAGCCGCCCTTCACGAGCTGGGGCACCCCGCAGGCGAACTCGATCGCCTCGAGCCCCCGCATCACCTCGCCGAGCGCATCGGCCGCCACCTTGCCGTGCTCGGCCGTGATCAGGGATGCGAGCTCCCCGGCCCGCTCGTTGAACAGCTCCCGGAACCGGAACAGCACCTTCACCCGGCCCGCCAGCGACGTCCCGCTCCACGGCCCGAAGGCGCGCCCTGCCGCGGCCACGGCGTCGTCGACCTCGGCGGCCGACGCGAAGGCCACCTGCCTCACCACCTGGCCGGTGCTCGGGTCGAAGACGTCGCCGACCCGGTCGGGCACCGCGGGGGCGGGCCGGCCGTCGACCCAATGGGTGAGGAGGGGCAACGAAGTGCCGTCGGGGCTCATGGGGCAATCCTCGCCCGAGCCTCCCCCGGCCACAAGTCGCCGGGCCGCCCGGACGGGTCCCGACGGGGCGGTCGGTCGGCAGGGCCGCCCCCCTGCGAGCGGTCCGTCAGCTGTTGGGGACGCCCCACTCGAGCGGGAGATGCGGGAGGGAGAACATGCCGAGCGTGGCATAGCGCAGCTTCTTCGATTCCTCCGCTGTCACGTGGAAGTCGGGGATGCGGTTGACCCACGCCTCGATGGCGATGCCGATCTCCCGCCGGGCCAGATGCGACCCGACGCAGCGGTGCGGTCCGCCGCCGAAAGCCCAGTGGATGTTCCGCTCGCGATGGAAGTTGACGTCATCGGGGTTGTCGTACTGGGCCAGGTCGCGGTCCGCGATCACGGCCAGGGTTGCGATCTTCTCGCCTCGCTTCAGTTGGATCCCGTTGAGCTCGCAGTCCTCGCGGACGGTGCGGGCAGGATTGACCCAAGAGTGCCAGCGCAGGAGCTCCTCGACGGCGGCCGGGATGAGCGACGGGTCGGCGACGAGCTCGTCGCGCTTGTCGGTGTGCTCGCCCAGGTAGCGGAACGCGTGGCCGAGGCCGGCGTGCACGGTGTCGAGGCCGGCGATATAGAGCAGCCAGCACATGTCCATCACGTCGTCGTAGGGGATCGGCGCTCCGTCACCGAACTTGCCATGCACCAGCATCGACATCAGGTCTTCCTGCGGCTCGGCCTTACGCTGCTCTACCAGCTCCGCCAACGCGCCCTCGATGGCCTTGCCCGTGACCCGCCGCTCCTCGGCCGTGGCCCCGTGGAAGAAGGTCTCCTCCCACTCGAAGAACTGCTCACGGCGATCCATGGGCAGGCCCATCAGCTGCATGAACACCGTCCCCGGCAGCGTCCGGGCGAAGTCCCCCGGGAAGTCGCACTCCCCGCGGTCGATGATGTCGTCCAAGATGCCGTCACAGGTCTCGCGGATCGACCGCTCCAAACGGTCGATGGCCTTCGGCGAGAACAAAGGCGTCAAGAGCGACCGGTACTTGTTGTGATCCGGGGGGTCCAGCTCCAAAGGCAACATCCGCCGCGCCATGTCCCCGCCGGCTGCGTAGTCGAAAGACGTGGTGAAGCGGCTGTAGTCCTGAAACACCGTCCGGACATCCTCGCTCGTCGTCACATACCACATGCCCGTTCCCGTTCCCATGAACGCGATCGGGCTGTAGAAGATCGGGGGGGCCTCTTCCTTGATCTGGCGATAGACCTGCCACGGGTCCACGTCGAAACCCTTCGCGAAGACCTGCTCGAACGGGTACACCAATGCTTGGGGTACATGGTCGGGGATTGGACTGAAGACGGCAGTTTCGTCAAGCTCGAGCATCTCGATGTCCTTTTCGGTAGTGGTTCTTGTTCCGTGCTTCAACCCGTGCTTCAACCCGTGCTGCAACCCGATCCCGACGCGTCCCGGTGCTGATCCCGCCTTTCAGCATGTTGATGCCGCAGTCTGTAGCGGTGATGGATCGAGTTTAGGTCGATCCCCCCGCGTTCGCAGCCGGATAGGATTTACGGGGCGGGAAGCAACGACAGCCTCGAGCACACCTACAGCCCGGCCGAGTGCACCGGGATCGACAAGCGGGTGATCGTGGGCGCGCCGGACCCGGCCCTGATCTCCACCAGTTACGTCGAGCGCCAGAACCTGACGATGAGGATGGGAATGCGCCGGCTCACCCGGCTGACCCTCGGGTTCTCGAAGAAGGTGGAGAACCTGGCCCACACGGTGAGCCTCCACTACATGTTCTACAACTTCGCCCGGCCCCACCAGACCCTCACGAAGCGGTACGGCCGCCCGACGACCCCAGCGATGGCAGTGGGGAAGGCTGAACACGTCTGGTCGGTGTGGGAGATCGCGGGGTTGCTCGACTGTGGCTGAATCGACTAAAATCGAACATATGTTCGGTCCCGACAGCACCCAACCAGGCGTGGGAAGATGGGCCGCGATGGACCTGTGGGACGCTCCGGACGAAGCCAAACTCGGTGAGTTGATCCTGTACGCGGCCGGTCAGCTTCTCGATGATCCGACCGGTGGAGCAACGAAGGTCAACAAGGTTCTCTACTATTCGGAGTTCTCTCATATCCGTTCTCACGGCGTGCCAATCACGGGTGCGGCTTACCAGAAGCTCCCGCAGGGGCCAGCTCCTCGACAGCTCATCCCTGTTCGAGAGCGACTGATTTCGGATGGGGCCGCTCGGCTTCAGATCGACCAGTACTTCGGCAAGCCGCTGCATAGGCTGGTTCCTCTGCGGGCACCGCGAGTGGACGCCCTCAGCAAGCAGGAACTGGATACCGTCGACCAAGTCGTCAAGGCGCTTTGGGGCAAGACGGCCGGCCAGGTGTCGGAGATGTCTCACCAGGAGTTGGGCTGGATCATGGTTGATGAGGGTGAGGACATTCCCCTCTCGACCGCCTACCTGCCCCGCCGAGCTGTTATGAGCGAAGCCGCCCGGCGACGAGCCCGAGAACTGGCCGCAAGCCTCCCCGGCTCCAGCTAGACCGAGCCCACTCGCAGTGCCCTCACGGGAGCGACGGGGTCCGGTTGGGCGTGAGGCCTGGCGGGCGCCTCCACTTGCGGTCGGAGTCGATCTGTCCCACTACCCGGTTCGAAGGCGGGCCGGAGGTCCCGATAGCATGCGCGGCGCGTGAAGCGACTCTTCGTTCTCCTGCTGGTCATCGCCGGTGGCCTCGCCGCGGCGGCGTTCACCGTGCCCTCCGACGCGGCCACCGTCAACGGCCACGGGATCGGCGTGTCCTCGCTCGACAACGACCTGGCGGCGATCGACGCCAGCCCCGAATACCAGTGCTACCTGCAGGCGTCGGTGCTGCTCGACTCGCAGGGCCAGGCCCAGCTGCCCGTCATCGGTGGCGTGAGCCGGTCGGGCGGTCCCGGTTCCGGGGGCACCTACGACGCCGCCTTCGTGCGGTACTGGCTCAGCCGCATGGTGAGCACCGAATTGGTCGCCCAGCAGGCGAGCGCCCGTGACCTCGCCGTGACGCCGGCGGACGAGGCGGCGGCCAAGGCCGAGAGCGAGCAGATCATCACCGGCACCTTCGCCACGCTCGAGCAGAACGGGATCCAGCCGAGATGCTCGCCGGTGCCGTCGGGCCCCCAGGTCTTGGCCTCGTTGCCCGCCGAGTTCGTCGACTCCCTGGCCCGCGCCCAGGCGACCAGCGATCTCATGGCTGCTCACGTGGTCGGGTCGGACCTGTCGGCGGGGTCGATGGACCGGTACTTCGCCGCGCACCGCGCCGACTTCGACACCTTCTGCGTCGGCGGGTTCTCGGTCGCCACCCAGGCCGCCGCGGCCCAGATCCGGGCGACCATCGCGGCCGGCACGCCCTTCGCCAAGGCCGTCCCGGCCGGCTCGACGGTGCAGAGCGCCTGTTTCTCCCCGACGAGCTCGAGCTACCAGGCGATCAGCAGTGCAGTCGGGAGCCTGGCCGTCGGCGGGGTCTCCCAGCCGCTGGCAAGCAGTTCGGGGGCGTACTACCTCTTTCAGCTGACCCAGCGGACGCCGGCCACCTTGGCAACCTCGCGGCCGGTGCTGCGCGGGGCCATCGTCAACGCCGGCCTCAAGCGGGCCGACCAGCTGCTGATCGCCGCCGAGCGGCGCTCGGCCATCACGGTGGACCCCCGCTACGGCACCTGGACGGTCAGCGCGGCCGCAGTCGGTGTGCGCGCGCCGGCCAGCCCCCCTCCGTCCTCGCTCCTGTCGCCGGTGGCCAACGACCCCTCGGCCCCCCGCTACGCCGGCACCGGCACGAGCGCCGGCTCGGGCTGACCCGATGGCCCCGGCCGAGCGCCCGCGGGGGTCAGGACCGGCCGGGCCCGAGCACCCGGCCCCGGCCGAGCGCCCGCGGGTGAGCGTGGTCGGCCTCGGACCGGCCGGGCCCGAGCACCTGGCCCCGGCCGCCCGCGAGGCGATGGCCGGGGCGGCGGCCGCCTTCCTCCGGACGAGCCGGCACCCGGCGGCCGAGGCGCTCACCGGCGTGCCGTCCTTCGACCGCCTGTACGAGGCCTGCCCCACCTTTGAGGAGGTCTACCGGCGGATCGTCGACGAGCTGGTCGACGCGGCGAGGGACGCGGCGGGGGGAGGCGGGACCGTCGTGTACGCCGTGCCGGGCTCACCGCTGATCGCCGAGCGCACGGTGGAGCTCCTGCGCGCCGATCCGCGGGTGGACGTCACCGCCGTGCCGGCGCTCTCCTTCCTCGACCTGGCCTGGGACCGGCTCGGGGTGGACCCGGTGGCGTCGGGGGTCCGCCTGGTCGACGGCACCGGCTTCGCGAGCCAGGCCGCAGGCGAGCGCGGGCCGCTGCTGGTCGCCCAGTGCTGGTCGCGCGACGTGCTCTCGGAGGTGAAGCTGTCGGTCGACGCCGGCGGCGACGGGCACGAGCCGCAGGTCACCCTGCTCCACCATCTGGGCCTGCCCGACGAGCGGGTGGTGACGGTCGGGTGGTGGGAGATGGACAGGGCGATGGAGCCCGACCACCTGACCTCGCTGTGGGTTCCCCGCCTGGCCGTGCCGATCGCCGGCGAGGTCGCCCGGTTGGAGGAGCTGGTCCGGACGCTCCGCGCGAGGTGCCCCTGGGACCGCGAGCAGACCCACGCCTCGCTGGCCCGGCACCTGCTCGAGGAGTGCTACGAGGCCGTCGACGCCATCACCGCGCTCGACCGCTCCCTGGGCGCCTCCAGCGTCGCCGAAGGCGGTGCCGGCGCGGGCCCCGATCCCGTGGCGGTGGCGGACCTGTGCGAGGAGCTCGGGGACGTGCTGTTTCAGGTGGTGTTCCACTCCGTGCTGGCGAGCGAGGAGGGGCTGTTCACGATCGGTGACGTGGCCCGTGGTGTCCACCGGAAGCTCGTGGGCCGGCACCCCCACGTCTTCGGCGACGTGGTGGCCGACACCCCCGACGCGGTGGTCGCCAACTGGGAGGTGCTGAAGAAGACCGAGAAGGGCCGCACGAGCGTGACCGAGGGGATCCCGACCGCGCTGCCGGCACTGAGCCTGGCGACCAAGTTGCAGAAGAAGGCGACGGCCGTCGGCCTGCCCGAGCCCGAGCTCGGCGAGTTGGAGCGGACGCTCGCCGACGCGCTGCGCGTGCCGGTGGCGGGTGCAGAGGCCGGACCGTGGGCCGAGCGTTTCGGTGTCGCCCTTCTCGCCCTGGCCGACCTGGCCCGGCGGGCCGGCGTCGATCCCGAGGAGGCGCTGCGTGCCACGGCGCTGGCCCTTCGGGACCGGATCGTGGCGGCCGAGCGTCTCGGTTGAGCCAAGGGCCCTCGGCAACGTCTCCCCTCACTGATTCGCGACGTCCCAGCAGGTAGCGTGGGGGCCCGGCGCCGTACCAGGGAAGGTGCCGAGGGAGCTGGGCGTGAGCGCGATCGAACAAATCGTCGGGCGGGAGGTCCTCGACTCCCGCGGCAATCCCACGGTGGAGGTTGAGGTCGTCCTCGATTCGGGGGCCCGCGGACGGGCCATCGCGCCGTCGGGGGCGTCCACCGGGTCGCAGGAGGCCGCCGAGCTGCGCGACGGCGGCGAGCGGTTCGGGGGCAAGGGCGTCCTGCGGGCGGTCCGCAACGTCAACGGCGAGATCGCCGGGGCCCTGTCCGGCCTCGACGCGCTGGACCAGCGGGGCGTCGACCACGCGCTGATCGACCTCGACGGCACCCCGGACAAGAGCCGCCTCGGCGCCAACGCCACCGTCGCCACGTCGCTGGCGGTGGTGAAGGCGGTCGCCGCCGAGCTGGAGGTCCCGCTCTACCGGGCCATCGGCGGGGCCAACGCCCACGTGCTCCCGGTGCCGATGCTGAACGTCCTCAACGGCGGGGTTCACGCCCGGAACTCCGTCGACTTTCAGGAGTTCATGTTCATGCCGGTCGGGGCCGCCTCGTTCGGCGAGGCGCTCCGGTGGGGCACCGAGGCCTACCACGCCCTGCGCGGCGTGCTGGCCGGGCGGGGGCTGTCGACGGCGGTGGGCGACGAGGGCGGGTTCGCTCCGGACCTCCCGTCCAACGAGGACGCGGTGCGGGTGCTGCTCGAGGCCATCGAGGCCGCCGGCCGGGTTCCCGGCGAGGAGATCGCCATCGCGCTCGACCCGGCGACCACCGAGCTGTGGAAGGACGGCCGGTACGTGCTGGCGGGAGAGGGCCGGACGCTCGGCCCGGGCGAGCTCGCCGAGTACTGGGTGGAGCTGGTCGACCGGTACCCGATCGTCTCGATAGAGGACGGCATGGCCGAGGACGACTGGGACGGGTGGACCCGGCTGACCGAGGCGCTCGGGGAGCGGATCCAGCTGGTCGGCGACGACCTCTTCGTGACCAACGTGGCGCTGTTGGAGCGCGGGATCCGGGCCAACGTGGCCAACGCGCTGCTCGTGAAGCCCAACCAGATCGGGACGCTCACCGAGACCCTCGACGCGGTGGCGACGGCCACGGCGTCCGCGTACCGCTCGGTGATCTCGCACCGCTCGGGCGAGAGCGAGGACACCTCCATCGCCGACCTGGCGGTCGCCGTCAACAGCGGGCAGATCAAGGCCGGTGCGCCCGCCAGGTCCGACCGGGTGGCCAAGTACAACCAGCTCCTCCGGATCGAAGAGGACCTCGGGAGCTCGGCCACCTTCCTCGGTGCGGCGGCCCTGGCCGGCGCGGTCGGGCGGGCCGGCCCCGATCACCCCACCGGTCCCGACGACGGCGGACATGGCTGAGACGCAGCTGCTCGCCCGGCTGAGCCACCGGCTCGGCCACGCCGCGCGGGCCCTGCCGCTGCCCGGTTCGCGCCCGGGGACGAAGAAGCGGGTCGACACCCCGACCCGCCCGGGCCGCCACGAGGTCCGCCGGGCCGAGGGCCGGGGACCCGGGACCCGCCGGGGCGGGACCCGCCGGAGCAGGATCCGCCGGGGTGCTGCCGCGCCGCCCCGGAGCCGGGTGGCGCGCCGGCAGGCGGCCAAGGTCCGTCGGACCCGGGCGGCGCTCGCGGGGACCGCGCTGCTGTCGGCCCTGATCCTGGTGGGGTGGTTCCCCGCCGCCTCGCTCCTGCACCAGCGGGCGGCGATCAGCGCGTCGGCGGCGGAGCTCACCCGCCTGCAGCGCGAGGACGCGGCGCTGACCCAGGAGCAGCAGGCGCTCGGGAGCCCCGCCGAGATCGCCCGGCTCGCCCGGGAGCGGTACCAGCTGGTGAACCCGGGGGAGCAGGCCTTTGAGGTGCTCCCGCCCGCCGGCAAGAGCGGGCTGGCCTCGTACTCGGGCGATCCGGGGAACCAGCCGGTGGTCTCGCCGTCGTCCGCGTCCGAGCTCCCCCCCGGTTCGGGTGCGGCGACCACGGGCGGGGGTTCCACCTCCACCAACCCGTCCTCGGCCGCGCCGACGGCGGGCTCTCCGGCGAACGGCGCCACCGGCGGCAACGGCGCCAACGGCACCGGGAGCACCGGGAGCACCGGCTCGACCGCCACCGCCTCCAACCGCGGCCCGAGCGGATCACCGGGTTTCCTGGGCCGGATCGGCCAGACCCTCGAGTTCTGGCGTTGAGCCCCCGGCGGCCCGCGCCGCCCGCCGGTCCGTCGGACGCGGACCTCGCCGCGGTGGCCGAGCTGCTCGGGCGCCCGCCCGCCGGGAGCTTCACGGTGGTCGTGCGCGAGCGCTCCGGGGGGCCCGCGGTGATCGCGAACGCCCCGTTCCTCCACGACGGCACCCCCATGCCCACCCGCTACTGGCTGGTCGACCGGGCGTTGCGCGAGGCGGTGAGCCGGCTCGAGTCGACCGGCGGCGTCCGCTGGGCCGAAGCCGAGGTGGACCCCGGGGAGCTGGCGAGGGCGCACGAGCGGTACGCGACCGAGCGCGACGCGCTGGTCCCCGAGGGCCGCGAGGGCCCACGGCCCGCCGGCGGGGTCGGCGGGACCAGGCGGGGAGTCAAGTGCCTCCACGCCCATCTGGCCTGGTGGTTGGCGGGTGGTGAGGATCCCGTGGGGCGCCTGGTGGCGGACCGGCTCGGGATCGCCGTGGCCGGTGGTGTGCTAAGTCAAAGAGATGCTCGGTGAGAAGGCGGGTCCGTTCGCCGCCCTCGACTGCGGGACGAATTCCACCCGGCTCCTGGTCGTGGGCGCCGACGGCGCCGTCCTCGACCGCCAGATGCGGGTCACCCGGCTCGGGGAGGGGGTGGACGCCACCGGCACGCTGGCTCGCGGCGCCGTCGACCGCACCCTGGCCGTGCTCGCCGACTACCGCAAGACCATCCACTCGCTCGGGGTGGCGGCGGCCCGGCTCGTCGCCACGTCGGCCGTGCGCGACGCCACCAACGGTGCGGACTTCCTGGCGGCGGCCGGCGAGGTCACGGGGGTGGACGCCGAGCTCCTGAGCGGCGAGGAGGAGGGCCGGCTGGCCTACGCGGGGGCGACCCACGACCTCCCGCCGGCGGCCGGGGACGACGTCGTGCTCGACATCGGGGGGGGATCGACCGAGCTGGTGGTGGAGCGCGACGGCGTCCTGCGGGCCGTCTCGCTGCGCCTCGGCTGCGTCCGCCTGACCGAGCGGCACCTGCGCCACGACCCGCCCACCGCCGCCGAGCTGGCCGCCGCGGTGGCGGCGATCGGGTCCGAGCTCGACCGCGCCGTCGCCGCGGTGCCCGCGCTCGGTGCCCTCCGAAGCGGGAGCCGGCTGCTCGGCCTGGCCGGCACCGTCTCCACCCTGACCATGCTCGACCGCCGGCTCGACCGTTACGAGCGCGACCGGGTCCACCACGCCGTGCTCGACCTGGCGGCGGTGACGCACTGGTGCGGGGTGCTCGCCGGTGAACCCGCGGCCGCACGGGCCCGACGACCGGGGATGGACCCCGGCCGCGAGGACGTCATCGTCGGGGGGGCGATGGTCCTGCGCGAGGTGATGGAGCGCTTCGGGTTCGACCGGTGCCTGGTGTCGGAGGCCGACATCCTCGACGGCCTGGTGCTCAGCCTGCGAGGCTGAGGTGACGCGGTATGCTTGATGCGTGAAGCGCACCACCATCATGCTGCCCGAGGAGCTCGACACGCGCCTCCGGTTGGAGGCGAGGCGCCGGGGGGTCTCCATGGCCGACGTCGTCCGCGAGGCGATCGAGCACCACCTCGCGAGCACGTCGGCCGGCGGACGGCTGGGGTTCTTCGGGGTCGGAGACGGTGAGCCCGAGGACGCCTCCGAGCGGGTGGACGAGCTGGTCGGCCGGGCGGTGGCGCGCCGTCGCGCCGGGCCCGCCGCGTAGGTGCTGATCGTCGACGCCGGTCCGCTCTACGCGGCGGCGGCGAGGCGGGACCGCAATCATCGGGCGAGCGTCGACCTGCTCTCGGGTGCCGAGCGGCCGATCCTGGTTCCCGCGCTCGTGGCGACCGAGGTCTGCTATCTCCTGTCCGACCGCATCGGGGCGCACGCCGAGCTGGCGTTCGTGCGCTCGGTGGCCCGGGGCGAGCTGATCGTCGAGCCGGTCATCGACTCGGACTGGGATCGCGTCGCCGATCTCACCGAGCAGTACATCGACCTGCCCCTCGGCGTGGTGGACGCATCGGTGGTGGCACTCGCCGAGCGGTACCATGTCCCGGCGATCGCCACCCTCGACCGCCGCCACTTCTCGGTGGTCCGTCCACAGCACGTCCCTTCGTTCACCCTGCTGCCGTGACGCGGGCGCTCAGCCGGCGGCCACGCCGCGAGCGCGGAGATCGGCGATCTGCTCGCCGGTGTAGCCCAGCTCGGCGAGCACCCGGTCGGTGTCGGCACCGAGCAGCGGCGCGCCCCTGGCCAGGCCACCCGACCGCGAGAAGCTCACCAGCGGCTTCATCCGCGGGTAGGCGCCGCACACCGGGTGCTCGAGGTCGACGAGGAGGTCGAGGGCGCGGGCGAGCCCGCGCTCGCCCTGCATGATGCAGGTCTCGGGAGGCCCGTCCTCCACCACCACGCAGGCCACGTCCGCGGCGGTGAGGTCGCGTTCCCACTCGGCGGCCGGTCGCCCAGCGAACACGGCCCCCAGGGTCTCGGCCAGCTCGGCCTCGTGCCCGGACCGGGCCTCGGCGGTCGCGAACCGGGGGTCGTCGGCCAGGCCGGCGGGGAGCGCCGCGGCGAGCGCGTCCCATTCACGCCGGCTCGGCGCGGCGAGGAACACCCAGCCCTCGGCCGTCTCGTACAGGCGGTAGAGGGGACCGAAGCCGAGGATCTGGGCGTCGACGGTGGGCGCGGGCGCCCGTCCGTGGTACTCCACCATGTCCTCCGACAGCGCGTGGGACATGGTGTTGAGCATGGTGGTCAACATCGACTGGCCCGGCGCGCCCCGCTGCCTCGCCACCAGCCCGAGGAGCATCGCGGTGGCCGCGCCGAGCGAGGAGCTCGCGTCGGGGTTGTTGCCGCTCATCACCGCGCCGCCCATCAGCAGCGAGGTCCCCTTCACCTCGTCCGTCGTGAGATCGGCCCGCTGCACCATGGAGGCGCCCAGGTTGCGCCCGGCCTGGCCGGCCCCGGCCCCGATGGTCGGGGCATAGGCGGGGCGGTGGCCGTAGGGGCCGTCCACCCCGAAGCCGGGGGCGTTCAGGTAGACCAGGTCGGGGTTGATGGCCAGCAGGGTCTCGTCGTCGTACCCGAGGCGCTCGGCCACCCCGGCCCGGAACGAGCGCAGGACGACGTCGGCCCGGCGCACGAGCCGGTGGACGATCTCGCGGCCCTCGGGCGTGCCGATGTCGACGGCGACGCTCTCCTTGCCCGACAGCACCTTCACCCCGCCGACCTCGGGGAACGGCATGATCGAGCGCATCGGGTCCCCGTCGAGCTGCTCGAGCTTGATCACCCGGGCGCCGAGATCGGCGAGGAGGGTCGACCCGAAGGGTCCCGCGTAAAAGGTCCCGAGCTCCAGCACGGTCACCCCCGCCAGCGGCGGCGCGCCGGAGGCGCCCCCCTCGCCGGCGAGGGACTCCGGGGCGACATCCGTGGCGACATCCGGGGCGACATCCGGGGCGGCCCCCGGGCGCATCGTCGGGGCGAGCGGGGCCCGGACCTCGGCCGCGTGCTCGTCGAGGGCGGGAGCCGAGCGCTCGATCACCGCAGGCGTCGTCGCCATCTTCACGAGTGGTCCGGGCTGGCGGATGCGACCGAGCTTGGGGTCGTCGATCTCGAGCACCAGGCCGTCGTGGACGAGCTGGGGGTGGTGGAGCAGCTCGCTCCCGGTGCGGAAGATCTCGGCGAAGACGTCGGGCTCGGCGTCGAAGACCTCGTACCACTCGGCCACCGTCTTCGACCGGATCACGCCGAGCAGCTTCTCCCAGTACGCCTCGCGCTTGTCGATGTCCTCGGAGGAGTGCGCGTCCTTCCATTCCGGGTCGGTCAGCATCCACTCGAGCCCGAGCACCCGCATGAAGGCCTCCCACAGGCGCTGCGAGGTCTGGGAGAACTGCATCCAGCGGCCGTCCTTCGACAGTCCCACGAGCAGGCGGAACGACAGCCAGCCGTTGGGCACCCGCCGGGCCTCGTTCACGCGGGGGACGGCGGCGAAGGCCTCGGGGTACCGCTCGGCCTGCACCTGCACGAGCCAGTTCCAGCAGTCGTGCGCCGTCTGGGCCCCGAGCATCGAGGTGTCCACGCGCTGGCCCAGCCCGCTGCGCTCCCGCTCGTACAGGGCACTGAGCAGACCCTGCAGCAGCGTCTGGGAGGCATTGAACGACGTGGCGGAGGTGGCGCAGAACGAGGGACCGGGACGCTCGGCCAGACGCAGCGGGCCGTAGCCGCCGATCTTCGCCATCACGATCCCCTCGTAGCCCTTCACGCTCGCCAGCGGCCCCTCGCGCCCGAAGCCGGTGACCGAGCCGTACACCAGGCGGGGGTTGCCGGCCCGCAGCTCGTCGTAGCCGAGCCCCAGCCGCTCGGCCACGCCCGGACGCCACGTCTCCACCACGACGTCGGCCGCCAGGCACAGGTCGCGGGCCACCTGTCGCTCGTCGGGGCGGTGGAGGTCGAGCTCGATGCTCTTCTTCCCCCGGAGCCACACCGGGTAGGCGGGCTGACCGCGCAGCGGGCTGCCACCGGGCGGCTCCACGAGGACCACCTCGGCACCGAAGTCGGCGAAGAGCTGGGTGACCTCGGCACCGGTCGGGGTGGTGGTCAGGTCGACCACCCGGAGGCCCTCGAGTGCTGCCTTCACGAATCCCTACCTCCCGTGAGGGCCGTCGGCCCGGTGGTTCAGCCCTTGCGCGGGAAGTTGAACACCCGCCGGGCGTTGAGCTCGGCGATCTTGCGGGCCGTGTCGTCGGGAACGTCGATCAGGGACTCGGCCAGCATCTTGCGGCTGTTGGGCCAGTTGCTGTCCGAGTGCGGGTAGTCCCCCTCGAACATCACGTTGTCCTCGCCGATCAGGTCGAGGTTGCGCAGGCCGGCCTCGTCGGCGATGAAGCAGCCGAAGATGTGGTCCCGGAAGATGTCCGAGGGCCGGGTCTCACGGTCGACGTCCTGGTACCAACGGTGCCGGTCCCAGCTGTAGTCGGTGCGCTCGAGGATGTAGGGCATCCACCCGATACCGCCCTCGGACAGCGCCACCTTCAGGCGGGGGAACTTGCGGAACACCGGGGACAGCAGCAGGTCCACCGTGGTCTGCTGGGAGTTCAGCCCGAACAGGGCGATGGAGACGATGAAGGGCGAGTCCGGGGCGACCGCCGGGACGCCGCCGCTGCCGAAGTGCAGGCACAGCGGCAGGTCGGCGTCCTGGGCGGCGGCGAGGAAAGGGTCCCAGTGGTCGCTGTGGAACGACGGCAGCCCGAGGGCGTGCGGCGCCTCGGTGAAGGTGATCGCCTTGGCGCCCTTGGCCGCGACCCGCTCCACCTCGCGGGTGGCGGCCTGCACGTCCCAGAACGGCACCAGGACCAGTGGGATCTGGCGCTCGGGCGAGTACGCGCACCACTCGTCGATCATGAAGTCGTTGTACGCGGCGACGCAGGCGGTGGCGAGCTCCTTGTCGTCGGCGGCGAACAGGGTGCTCCCGGCGAAGCCGGGGAACGTCGGGAACGGGAGCTGGGCCCAGATGCCGTCCGCGTCCATGTCCTTCACCCGGGCCGCCGGGTCGTAGCAGCCCGGGAGCATCTCGTCGTAGGAGGTGGGGTCGAGCCCGTAGTCCTTCTTGTCCTTGCCGGCCACGGCGCCCAGGCCGCCGTTGTAGTGCGGTCGGCCCTCGAACATCCAGACGTCCCGGCCCTGGTCGTCCTTGACGTTCCGGGGGCCCGCCTCGCGGAACCTGGCCGGGAGGCGGTCCTGCCATACGGTCCGGTGTTCGATCACGTGGTCGTCCACCGAAACGACCTGCACGTCGTCGGGGAGGGGCATGGGCTCACGGTACTCCTTCGTCCCGCAGCCCGCTTCCCGCCCGCGTCGCCGGCCGCGTTCGACGGCGGCCCCGCCCGTCCGGCACGATTGGGCCCATGGCAGACAACTTGCGGGTGGGGCTCATCGGTGTCGGCTGGGGGGCCCTGGTGCACGCGCCGGCCTTCGCCGCCGTGGACGGCTACGACCTGGTGGCGCTGTGCAGCAGCCGGCCCGAGTCGGTCGCCGCCGGCGGCGAGCGGTTGGGCATCGGCGACACCACCACCGACTGGGAGTCGTTCGTGCGCCGCGACGACCTCGACCTCGTGTCGGTGTCGGCACCGGTGGAGCGGCACCACGACATGTTCCTCGCCGCCCTCGCGGCGGGCCGGCACGTGCTGTGCGAAAAGCCGCTCTCGCTCAACGGGGCCCAGGGGCGGGTGATGGCCGACGCCGCCGAGGCGTCCGACCGGGCCACCCTCGCGTGTTTCGAGAACCGGTGGTCGCCCGAGCACCTGGCGATCCGCGAGCTGGTGGAGGGCGGGGCCATCGGCCGCCCCTCGTTCGTGCAGGTCACCATCACCACCGGCTACTGGCACCCCACCCACAAGCCCCAGGCCGCCTGGATGTACCGGCGCGACCAGGGGGGCGGCTACCTCTTCGGCCAGATGTCCCACGAGATCGACTTCGTGCAGTCCCTCTTCGGCCGGGCCGTCGCCGTGTGCGCCGACGTCCGCCACTCCATCGACCGGGTGACCACGCCGCAGGGGGAGGTGGAGGTGACCGCCGACGACACCTCCGGCGTGCTGCTGCGGCTCGAGTCGGGGGCCCTGGCCGTCCTCTCGAACTCCTCGGCGGGGCTGGGGGCGGGGACCAACCTCTTTGAGGCGCACGGCAGCGAGGGCACCATCGCCGTCAACCGCTCGCCGGGGTCCTCGGGGTCCCTGGTGGCCCGCGTCGGTGCGGAGCCGGTCCCCCTTGTGCCCTCTACGCGCCGCCTGGCCAGCGGGGTGGAGCTCCCGGCCCGCCGGTCCTCGTTCGCCGTGCAGGCGATGGGGCTCATGTTGGAGGACTGGCTGCCCGCCTTCGGGGGCGAGCCCACCCCGACCCCCACGATCCGCGACGGCTGCGCCGTGCAGGAGGTGATCGACGGGGCCATCGCCTCCTCGGAGGGCGCCGGCTGGGTGGAGCTCGCCACGACGGGGGGGAGCGGCACATGGAGGTGAAGGGGATCCTCTTCGCGACGCTCGACATCCCCGCCGAGTACACCGCGGAGTACAACCGCTGGTACGACCTCGACCACCTCCCCGAGCACATCTCCAAAGGAGACGTGGTCACGGCGCGCCGGTACGTGGCGCCGAGGGACCTGCAGGCCGCCCCCGGTGCCGTGGCCGGGGAGCTGACCGGCGGCCACCCTCCCTACGCCACGATCTACTTCTTCGGGCTGGAGGCCTTTGACGGGCCCGAGGCCCTCGGGTTCTGGACGACCAAGGACCGCGGGATCGTGAAGGCCGGGCGGTACTGGCAACAGGGCCGGGGGACCTACTCGGGCCGGTGGCGCCTGGCCGAGACCTTCACCGGGCCGGGTGTCCTGGTCTCGCCCGCGGCGGTGCCGTACCTGGCGCACCGGGGGATGATCGTGGCCATCGGGCGGGCGCCTTCCCCCGAGCGCCGCGAGGAGGCCGTCGCCTGGTGGCGCGAGACCCAGGTGGTCGACCTGCTGGCCGTGCCCGGGGTGCTGGCGGCGATCCGCTTCGACCCCGTGGCCGGGGCGGCGGGCGATCTCACGATGCACGTGCTCCTCTGCGGCGACGATCCGGCCGACGTCATGCCCCGGATAGAGGGGTCCCGGCGCACGCTGCGGGCCACCGGCCGGTACCCGGCCCACGGGGGGGTGTACGAGCCGCTGGCGTTCCTGCCCTACCGCACGATCGTGCCGTTCGAGTACGACTTCGACTTCGGCCTGCAGCCGGAGGGGACGTCTGTCGAGGCCTGAGACCGCCGTCAGGGGGAATGTGGTCCGGGGCGGCCCACTGCGCCATTACCACGGTGACCGTCGTCGTCCGAGGGGTCGGTCTCAGCAATCTGCGAGGGCTTGGAGGGCGAGGCACATCTCGTCACGGCGCTCTCCGAGATCTCCGGCCCTTTCCCTGAGTGCGGCACGCCGTACCCGTTGCAGGTTGTCGAAGGATGCCACGCACTCGACCGCCAGGCCCTCCTCCGAGCCGAGGCGGATCTCGGTCGGAATGCTCCGGACCGTTCGCGTCACTGGCGCCACGACGATCGCAGCCAGAACGCCGACCGCCTCCGAGCGAGTCACGACGAGCACCGGTCGCCGCATGTCCTCGGTCTCTGCCCACCAGATCTCGCCTTGGCGCGGAATGCTCACCAGGGCTCTTCCTCGACCAAGGCGCGCGTAGCTTGATCCAGCCCGGCGAGCTCTTCGTCGGTCTGGGGCCGGCGGCGGTAGCCCTCCGCGATCTCTGTCCCGATCTGGCGGCGGCGATGCTGATCGACCAGCCTCTCGAGACCGAGCCGTACGGCCTCGGAGCGGTTGGCGACGACCCCGACGGAAACCAGGGCGTCCACCTCTCGGACGAGCCGATCATCGAGCCGCGTCACGAATTGTGCCATACAATGAGCATACCATAATGCAATGCGCGCTGAACGCCGCCAGGGAGATCCACACAAGGCAACGCGAGGTGACTGCTCCGCAACCGGTTCCAGCTCACCACGGACGGTCACAAGCCCTGCCTGACCGTGATCGATCCCCTTTTCGGTGCTGACGGGTTCGCCAGACCCCACCAGACGCCCACGAACGGCACGGGCGCCCGACCACCCCCGCGATGGCAGCCGGGAGGGCCGACGACGTATGGTCCGTGTGGGAGATCGCTGGTCTGCTGGATTGACCTGGTCAGAGTGCTACGTTCTGGCCGGTGCTGGCCGTAGAATCGCCGTGTGGAACTTGCATGTTGCATCACAGTCTGATGCTTTCAGATGAAAGGGGCAGCGACGATGCGTGAGGACTTTCGTTCAACGTTCTTGTTCGCCACCCCCTCCTGGCTGGAGGGGGTGGGACGATTGCTTGACTTCGGGAACGCCCTGACTGAGTACAACAGGACTGCACCGCCGGAAGATCCAGATACCAGGGCGACAGCTCAGGACTGGCTCGCGGTAGGGGACAGGCTGCGAGAGGCGATGGCCAGCGTCTCTGCAGATGTCGCTCGCTGACGAAGGGTCACAGCCTATCCCTCCGGGCCAGGAGCCTGTTGTCCTGCCCGCTCTCGCTGACATTCTCGGGAGTCTTCCCCCTCAGGTCAGGGAGGCCGTTGAGCAGCAGTCAGGCAATAACCCGCAGATCATGTCGATTTTCGCGGCTGCCTTTTCAGCGTCCGCTTACGCTGGTCCGCTTCCTCCACCCGAGCAATTCCGTGGTTATGAGAATGTTCTCCCGGGTTCGGCGGACCGCATTCTCAAGATGGCGGAGAGCCAAGCGACTCACCGCCAACACATCGAGAAGGTCGCCGTTGAAGGAGGGGATCGGCGCTCTTGGTGGGGGCTCGCGCTCGGGTTTGTCATCTCAGCAACCGTGCTTGGACTTGGCGCTGCCCTGGTCCTGGAGGGACACGACGCGGCCGGAGCAGCGTTTGTCGGCATCGATGTCGTCGGCCTGGGTGGGGTGTTCGTAGTCGGTCGGCGTGGGCAATCCAAAGAACGGTTGCAAAAGGATCGTCAGACTCACTTCCCCCCAACCGCCGCACGCCCCGATTCAAACTGACTCGGGATCGAGGTGACTGCCGGGGCGGCAAACAACTAGCATGGTTTTGAGCGATCGCGAGCCGCAAAGGGGGACCAGATGCGCACCGAGGACCTGATCCTGGTCAGTGTCGACGACCACGTCGTCGAGCCGCCCAGCATGAGCGACTTCATGAAGGGGCATGTGCCGGCCAAGTACCGCGACCGGGTGCCCCGGGTGATCCGCCGGGCGGACGGCACCGACGCCTGGCTCATCGAGGGTCAGGAGATCTCGACCTTCGGGCTGAACGCAGTGCAGGGCCGCCCGCGCGAGGACTGGGGCAAGGACCCGGCCAACTTCGACCAGGTGCGCCCCGGCACCTACGACGTGCACGAGCGCGTCCGCGACATGAACGTCAACGGCGTCCTGGCGTCCATCAACTTCTCGTCGTGGCCCGGCCTGGGAGGGCAGTTCTTCCTTCAGAGCGAGGACCGCGACTTCACCGCGGCGATGATCCGCGCCTACAACGACTGGCACATCCACGAGTGGGCCGGCGCCTACCCGGGCCGCTTCATCCCCCTCGCCCTGTCGGGGTTCGCCCTCGGGGCGGAGTGGATGGCCGAGGAGATCCGGCGCTGCGCGGCGCAGGGCTGCTTCGCCACGTCCTTCCACCCCGAGACCCACCGCTTCGGGATGCCCGACCTCCACGGTGACGAGTGGGACCCGGCCTGGGCGGCCTGCGAGGAGACGGGCACCGTGATGGTGTTCCACTTCGGCGGGTTCCCGAACTTCATGCCCCGGACCCCCTTCAGCGTGATCCCGCAGTCGATGCCGTTCCAGACGGCGATCTTCGCGGCGGAGCTGCTGTGGTCGCCGGTGTTCGGCAAGTTCAAGGAAGTGAAGGTGGCGCTGGCCGAGGGCGGCATCGGGTGGGTCCCGTACTTCTTGGAGAAGGCCGACTTCGTGTACGACCACCACCGCCGCTGGACCGGGGCCGACTTCGGCGACGTCCTGCCGAGCCAGGCGTTCCGCAAGCACGTCCAGACCTGCTTCATCGACGACGAGACGGGCCTGCGCAACCGCCACCACATCGGGGTCGACACCATCACGTGGGAATGCGACTACCCGCATTCGGACTCGACGTGGCCGGAGTCGCCCGAGGTCCTGATGAAGTCCCTGGTGGCGACCGAGATCCCCGACGACGAGATCCACATGGTCACGTGGGAGAACGCCTGCCGCTGGTACAACTTCGATCCCTTCGCCCACCGGGCCCGGGAGGAGTGCACGGTCGGGGCGCTGCGGGCCCAGGCCACCGACGTCGACACGACGCCGCGCGAGTACGGGAAGATCGAGGGCTCGCGCGAGCTCAACCTCAACGCCACCACGTTCCTCGGATCGAGCACCAAGTAGGGCGGTCGGGGCCGGCCCCGCCGGCCCCGCTACAGGGGCCTGCGCCCGCCGAGGCCCTCGCTCGCCGCCGCGACCGGGGGCGCCCAGAGGGACAGCAGCACGACGCCGGCGGCCATCACCCCGAGCATGAGCACGCCGACCGTCACGGCCACGGCGCCGCCCGAGAGGTGCTCGCCGAACAGCTCGACGCCCAGCACGATGCTGGCCAGCGGATCGGTGATGAGGATGGCCGGTTGGGACGCGGTCAGCGGCCCGGCGTGCAGGGCCATCTGCAACAGGAGCATCCCGATCGCCCCGGTGACCACGAGCGCGTACAGGGACCAGTGCCCGAGCAGGCCCGCCCAGCCGTGGCGGCTCAGCACCTCGGTGGCCCTCTTGACGAAGCCGGCGTCGATCGACCACACGAGCCCGGCGGCACAGCCGGTGAGGGTGGCCCGCACGACCGGGGTGGTCCGCCGCCCGAGGAGGAGCAGCAGCCCGACCGCCACGGCGCGCCAGGCGACCGCCGCCGCCCACGCGCCGGCGGAGGGGACGCGGACCCCCTCGTGGGGCTGGGCGATCAGCAGGAAGCCGGCGAGCCCCCCGCAGATCAGCACGGCGGCCAGCCACGAGCGCCGGGCGATCTCGTCGTGCAGCCACCACTGGCGCAGGGCCACGGTGAAGATGAGCTCGGTCACGAGGAACGGCTGCACCACGGCGAGGCTGCCGAAGTAGAGCGCCACCGCCGAGAAGACGAAGGTGCCGGCCATGAAGGCCAGCCCGAGCAGCCACAGGGGCTGGCGGACCAGGTGCCAGGCCAGCCGGGGCACCGGCATCCCCTTGGGGCTCGAGACGCTGGCGATGCGCTGCAGCAGCGTGGTCGAGCCGTTGCAGAACGCGGAGAGCAGGGCGAAGAGCACGCTCATCCCGAATTCAGCCTCCGCACGTGTAGCCCCCTCGTGGCCGGGCAGTATATTTCTGAACCTCCGAGCGAAGGAACGAGCACACCGGTGGAGCCCGAAGACCAGCAAGGGGAGCCCCCCGCCGGCGGGTCGAGCGGGCTCGAGGCCCAGATCGCCGAGCGCCGGGCCAAGCGCGCGGCGCTGCGGGAGGCCGGCGTCGACCCCTACCCGGCGCGCTTCGACCGCACGGCCACGGTGGCCGAGCTGCGCGACCGCCACGACGACCTGGCTGTGGATGCGCGCTCGGGCGAGGTGGTGCGGGTGGCCGGCCGGGTGGCCGGTGTCCGGGGGCACGGCCGCCTGGTGTTCCTCACCTTGCGCGACGTGACCGGCACGGTGCAGCTGATGGCCCAGGCCGGCCGGCTCACCCCTTCGGCGGCGGCGACGCTCGAGCGGATCGACCTGGGGGACTGGGTCGGCGCGGAGGGCGAGGTGGTTACCAGCCGCCGCGGCGAGCTGTCGGTGGACGTGGTGGAGATGACGCTCCTGTCCAAGGCGCTGCGACCCCTCCCCGACAAGTGGCACGGGCTGAGCGAGCAGGAGACCCGCTACCGCCACCGCGAGGTGGACCTGCTGGCCAACGACGACAGCCGACGGGTGTTCGAGATCCGCTTCGCCACCGTCGCCGCCCTCCGCCGGTGCCTGGTGGCGGAGGGCTTCGTCGAGGTGGAGACCCCTATCCTCCAACCCCAGGCCGGCGGGGCGCTGGCCCGGCCGTTCCTGACCCATGCCAACGCGCTGGGTGCGGACCTCGCCCTGCGCATCGCCCCCGAGCTCTACCTGAAGCGCCTGGTGGTGGGCGGGTTCGAGCGGGTGTTCGAGATCGCCCGGAACTTCCGCAACGAGGGGATCGACACCCGGCACAGCCCCGAGTTCACCGCGCTGGAGGCCTACCGGGCCTTCGGGGACTACCACGACGGGATGGAGCTCACCGAGCGCCTGGTGGTGCAGGCGGCCATGGCCGCGACCGGCGGGCTCACCTTCGCCACGGGCGAGGGCGAGGTCGACCTGACCCCGCCGTGGCCCCGCGAGACCCTCCTCGGGCTGCTCGAGCAGCACCTCGGGCGCCCGCTGCACCCCACCATGGCCAGGGCCGAGGTGGCGGGCGTCTGCGCCGAGCACGACCTGGCCGTGCCGGCGGAGTGGGGCCCGGGCAAGATGATCTTCGAGCTGTACGACAAGCTGCTGCTGCCGAGCACCGCCGGCCCGGTCTTCGTGACCGGCATCCCGGTGGAGGTGTCGCCCCTGGCCCGCCACAACACCGAGGACCCGACCATGGCCGACCGCTTCGAGCTGGTCATCGGGGGGCGCGAGCTGGCCAACGGCTACAGCGAGCTGAACGACCCCGACGAGCAGGCCGAGCGGTTCCGCTCCGAGGCGGTCGCCGCGGCGGCCGGGGACCTCGAGTCCCATCCCGTCGACGGGGCCTTCGTCCGGGCGCTCGAGTACGGCCTGCCGCCGACCTCGGGCATCGGGCTCGGCGTCGACCGGCTGGTCATGCTCTTCGCCGGGGTCCCCTCCATCCGCGACGTCATCCTCTTCCCGACCCTGCGGCCCGAGACCCCGGCCTGAGCTGGGTCTGACCTGGTCTGGTCGACCTGGGCCTGACGTGGGCCTGACGTGGGCCTGCCCTGGGCCAGGCCGGCCCAGCCGGCGCTGGGCAGGGTCCTCAGGATGCGGCTTCGGGGACCGTGTCGGGGTCGTAGGCGGGAGCGGTCCCCGGGGACGGGGCCGGGCCCGTCACCGGGGGGCGATGGAAGTCGCGGGCGCGCACAAGGGCGAATCCCGCGATCGCACCGAGGGCCACGAGGACGGTCCCGACGACCAGGATCACGTGCAGGCCCGACATGAACGCGACGTGGGCGGCGCTCGTGACGGCGGGGCGCCCGGGGGAGGCGGCCTGGGCGGCCTTCACGCCGGCGGACGACACCACCTTGGCCAGGCCCGGCTCCGGGTGCCCGAGCTGGGTGCCGAACGACGCTGCGACCCCGCGCTCGAAGATGGCGCCGAGCGCGGCCACGCCGGTGGCGAGACCGCCGATGCGGAAGGTGTTGCTGATGCCCGAGGCCATGCCGCTGCGCTCGGGGGGGACCACGCCGAGGGCGATCCTGGCCATGGTCGGGTTGGCGACGCCGATCCCGAAGCCGGTCAGGAGCAGCCCGGGGACCAGCGCGACCCAGGTGGAGGTCACGGTCAGGCCGAGCATCGCGCCCAGCCCCAGCGCGGTGATCGCCAGGCCCGCCCCGAGGACCACGCCGGGGGGCATCCGCTCGGCCACCGGGCGGATGGCGAGGGGCACCACAAAGGTGAGAACGGTCGCCGGCAAGAGCCGCAGGCCCCCTGCGAGCGGGGAGTAGCCCAGGTCGTTCTGCAGGTAGAACGTCAGGAACGGGAGCATGGCGAACATCCCCGCCCCGATGGCGAAGGTGGCGAACGACACGCCGGTGAAGGCCGGCTTGCGGAACAGCGAGAGGTCGAACATCGGCCGTCGCTGCAGGTGCTCGACCACCACGAAGAGGAGCATCGCCAGGACCGAGGAGCCGAGGAGCGACAGGATGAAGGGGCTGGTCCAGCCTTCGGCGTTGCCACGGATGATCCCGAAGACCAGCAGGAACATCGACGCGGAGAACGTCACCAGCCCGGCGACGTCGAGCCTCGTCGCCCCGGGGTCGCCGACGTTGACCATCCGGGTCAGCGAGAGCCAGCAGGTGACGATGCCGATGGGCACGTTCACGAAGAAGATCCAGCGCCACCCGAGGCCGTTGGTCAGCACCCCGCCGATCAGCGGCCCGATGGCCACCGCCCCGCCCACCGTCGCGCCCCAGGCGGCGATGGCCTTGCCCCGCTCGGCCCCCCGGAAGTCCTGGCCGATGAGGGCGAGCCCGGTGGCGAACATGGCGGCGCCCCCCACCCCCTGCAGGGCCCGGGCCCAGATGAGCAAGGTGGAGGTGGTGGCGACGCCGCAGAGCAGGGACGCCAGGGTGAACACGACCAGCCCGAGCACGAAGATCCGCTTGCGCCCGAAGCGGTCGGCGGTCGAACCCCAGGTCAGGATCAGGGTGGCGAGGCTCAGGGCATAGGCGTCGATGACCCACTGCAGGTCGGTGAAGCTGGCCCCGAGGTGGCGCTGAATGGTGGGGAGGGCCACCTGCACGATGGTGACGTCCACCAGCAGCATGAAGGTGGCCCCGCACACGGCGATGAGGGTCCACCACCGGCGCTCCAGCCCGGCCCAGGTGCCCTCGGAGCCCGCCCGGCCATCGGCCGGGGGGCCCGCCTGAATGCCCTCCGCTGCCATGACGAGGTAGAGCGTAGCAACGCCGCGTTCAGGCCTTCACCGCGTCGAACACCAGGCCACCCGGACCGACGAGCCCGCGCGCCGGGTCGTAGAGCCGGTAGACGGTGGTCTCGAACCCGATCCGGGCCAGGTTCGGGATCATCTCGAGCCCGAAGATGGTGAAGACGAGGGCTCCCTCGCCCGGCCGGACCGGGTCGTCGTGGTAGACGGGCTCGAGCATGTGCTCGATGGAGGACCCGGGCCCGAGCCGGGCACGGACCTGGTCGAGCGCGGCTCCGTCGACGTAGGGCACGGTGAAGACGTGATGGCCGCCCGGGCGAAGTACTCGCAGGATCTCCCGATGGGCCCGGTAGGGGTCGGGGACGTGCTCGAGCACGTCGGTGGAGATGACGACGTCGAAGGACTCGTCGGGGAACGACAGCTCCTGAAGGTCCTGGTGGATGACACCGGATTGGTGGCGATCGCCGCTGCGCAGCTCGGGCCCGAAGAACTCGCTGCAGACGTACTCCGGCGCCGCCGCCAGGGCGTCATGGAGCGAGCCGTGGGCCTCGGTGTTGTAGATCCGCAGGTCCGGGAGCGGGACCATCTCGACGACACTCCTGACCGACGTCCCAGTGATCGTTCGGGCGGCCGGTATGAGCACCGCAGCGAGCTGGCGGATCCTGGTCCAAGCCCCGCAGGCGGTGCAGTAGCCGGACTCGCGGATGTTCTCGGTGAACCGCTCGATCATGGTCCGCTGGCCGCAGACCGGGCAGACCACGTCGTGCAGGCGCCCGCCGCCCATCAGGGCCCGATCGAGCTCGGATGGGCCGGCAGCCCCAGGGGGGAACCACTTGGTCAGCGCGCCGGGTGGGCGTTCGGGCACGTGCCTTGTCTCGGGGTGCCATCGGAGGATGCGGGTTCGGATGGCCCAGTCTCCCGCGGTCCGGCGATCGCCGCGAGAACCGCGTCGGCGCCCGAGCCGGGTGATGACGTCAGGAGGTCCGGATGGCCGGCAGCAGGTGGACCCAGAGACCGACCAGGAACAGCGTGGAGGTGGCGATGGTGGCGACCACCGGTTTCACCGACCGGGTGAACGAGAGGGCCGCCGCCACGACGAAGAGACCGAGAACCGCCAGGCTCGGATAGGTGTAACGAGCGACCAACCCCTGCCACTGCTGACCGATCTGGACGTACCAGCAGATCACGACATTGCCGAGCCAGGGAAGGATGAGGATCCAGTAGCCGGTCGTGAAGAGGCGTCGTCCGAGCGCCAGCGCGAGGACCAGGGCTGCGGGCACCAGGAGGACCTCGAACGTCGAGGCCAGGTAGGAGAGAAGAGCGTGGCTCGCCAACGCCGCACCCCACTCTTGGGGCATCAGCGGGTGAAAGAGGTTCTGAACGGTGAGCCCAGGTAGCTGGCTCACGGTGTGACGCAGGTGGTCGGGATTGATGATGGGGGTCTGCTCGGCTTTGACGAGATTGCCCGCGGTCAACGCTCCGTACTCGACCTCGTTGAAGACGACCCAGGGCAGCACCAACAGTGCGGCCAGTGCCCCGCCGGTCGCGGACCACATGACGTCGCGGCGCGTCCGGCGTCGCACCAGGATGCTGATCGTGACGGCCAACAAGACGGGCACGAGCTCTGCGAGGTACAGGTCGGTCAGCACCGAGCACCCCACCAGGATCCCGGCGGCCACCAGACGCCGCGGCGATGCCCGTTGCCAGGCGATCCAGAGCTCGGTGACCGTCGCGATGAGGATGGGGACGGCAAGCGCCATGTTGGAGATCGTCACCATCCTCACGACGAACCCCGGCATCAAGAGGACGAGCAACCCACCCGCCAGGCCGGCGAGCCACCGTTCCCGCAGGACCAGGCGGCTCAGACGTGCGAGCAGGGCGATCGCCACCAGCAGGAGGAAGAGCCCGAAGAACCGGAGAAGGATCGCCTTGGTGTGGTAGTTGCCGCTGAGGAAGTAGACGGGTGTCGCCACGAGGTAATACAGGGGCGGCTGGAAAGCCTCGTAGGACAGCCCGCCGAGCCCGTCGGTGCGGGGATCGATCGTCGTGTGGCGGGGGTAGACGCCCTGGGCAATGGCGAGGACCTGCTCGTTGGCCAGCGTCTTGCCGAGAACCGGCAGTGACCCGTGCTCGGCGATGTAGGCGATGTTGTCGAAATGAGCGCCCTCGTCGACGATCGACCAGAGCGGGTAACGGACCGCGGTGATCGATCCGAACACGACAACAGCGAGGACCTCCACCGCGACGACCAGGGCCAGGACCGCCATGACCCACGAGTGCCCCCACCCCCGCTCGGCCCGGTTCCGGTGGGATCCGGATGCGGGTGGTCGCCCGGCGGCGGCGCCGGCCCGGCCGTCGGGGGACGCAACGTCGGGAGCCCCGGTTGCCGTCGCTTCGCTTGCTGAGGTCGCCTCGCGCTGCACGGCAAACCCTTCTGCGGTCGCCTCCACCAGGTAGGCTGGGAACTCTAATCCGGTGTCCGGCCAGGGTGATCACTGCCGGCGGGGCCCGTGGGTAAAATCGGCGCCCGTGACCCCACCCTCGTTCATCGGGCTCCTCCGCGGGCGCTTGCCCGGTTCCCGCTTGCCACGCCCCCGCCTTGCCCGCCGACTTCAGGCCTCCGTGGTCCTCGTGGTCCTCGTCGGTCTCGTCGGTCTCGGGCTCACGCTCCCGACCGGGGCCGGGTCGACTGCGGCAGCTGCGGGCTCACGGACTTCGGCTCCTATCCTGGCTGCCGACTACTTCGGCACGGCCAGTCCGATCAACGTGTGGGGCTCGGACACCTCGGGCGCTGCAGCGACCTTCGCCCAGATGAAGGCGGACGGGTTCAACACGGTCGGGCTGGTGCTGCCGTGGGGCGACTTCGAGCCGGGGCTGACACCGGTTCGCTTCAATCAGTCGGCGTTCGCACAGCTCGACCAGCTGATCGGCATCGCCCGGAGCCAGCACCTCGGAGTGATCCTCCGGCTCAGCTACGACTGGGACGTCGACCCGGCGGACCAGCTGGCGTGGGGCGCGCGTTTCGCAGTGCTCGGCTCCAACCCGGCCGTCTACCAAGCGTGGCTCTCCTATATCTCGAAGGTCCACCAGAACGTCGCCCGCTTCGCCAACGTGCGCCTGGGCTACCTGTCGTGGGAGGACTACTGGTTACCCGTGGAGGGCGCTCAGCAGATCACCTCGACACCTCAGCAGATCGCACTCGCGTCGTCCTCGGGCTACCGCCAATGGCTCAGGGGTGCGTACTCGCTCTCGCGGGTGAGCTCGATGTACGGGACCCACTTCGCGACGTGGGCCGCCGTGCCGACCCCGTCGTACACGAGCCCGAGCTTCAGGTTGATGTACCAGTTCGACGACTGGCTCCTCGTCCACAAGCTCTTCGACCCGGCGGCCAAGCGGTTCCCGGGGCTCGAGCTCGAAGCCCGGGTCGACGTCGACCCGGTTTACGGGGGGAGCCAGGTGGTCGGCTCGTACTCGCATGCCGACACCTTCCGGCTACCGGGGGCCAAGTTCGTCGGGACGTACTTCTCGCCGTACATGGGCGACCCGTCCTCCGCCCACAGCGAGACTGCATCCGAGGCGCTCGCCGGGCTGGGGTCGACCCTGTCGCATGTGAGCGCCCAGTCGGGCGGGCGCCCCCTGTTCATCTTCGAGTTCGAGATCGTCAGCAATACGCCGGTGGTGGCCAGTGACCCGTCGCTCTCGCCCACCCAGGTGAGCTCGTTCGTGCAGCAGGCCGAGCCGGCGCTGCACCAGTACACCAATGGGTACGCTCTCTTCACCTATCGCGACTTCAATCTCAGCCCGGTCGACAACCCCTCGTTCTCCTCCGGGCTCGGCGGTTGGTCCGCTCAGGGACCGGTGAGCACCGGGACCGAGCCCGACGGCTCCTCCTACGCCTCGTTGGGAACAGGTGCCTCGCTGACCCAGACGGTCCCGCCGAACCGCCTCACGCTGTCGGGCTCGGACCCCGTGACCGTGAGCATGCAGGCGATGGCGCCCGCCGGGTCCGCCCCGATCGAGCTGCAGCTCGGCAATGCCCCGGCCCGGACCGTCACCGCCGGGGGGACGTGGCAGACGCTGAGCGTGACGGTCCCCCAGGCCGAGCTCGGCAATGGCGCACTGGTCATCCGTGCGGGGAGCGCTGTCCGGGTGAGCGCGGTCCAGCTGTACGGGTTCACCCAGCAGAGCGATCTGTACTCGACCACCGGCACGCCCGAGAGCGCGGTCGCCTCGATGACCGGGCTGAACGAGCAGCTGGCGGCGGCCGGGACGTCCAAGTAGCCGTCGACCCGCCGCCCGCCGGAGCGATCGCCGACCTGCACCGGTCAACGGGTCTCGGGGACACCGCCTGGTCCCCGCCGTCTGGGACAATGGGTGACAGCGGCGGTTGCCTGGCGCTGCGAGCGAAAGCAGACGACGACATGACCGGTTCCCCGAAGACGAGCGGCTCCAATGGCCTGACGCCGTCGCCTGCTCTTGCCGGCGCCGGCGGGGCCACGGGAGCCCGGACCGCTCCGACGCGGCCGGGTCCGGACCGCGGGTGCCAGCCCCAGCGGGTCGACGACCTCCTGAGCGCGCTCTCGACGGCCGAACGCATGATCGAACGGTACCGACGGCGCCATGCCGTGGTCATCGAGGCCCTGAGGACCGCCCGCGAGGAGGCAGCAAGCTGGCGCAGCGTGTCCGAGCGCCTGCAACGGTCGGTCGGGGCCCGCGCCGAGCGCACGATTCGCCAGGGCGTGGACCGCCTGGTGCCGCCGGGTTCGCGGGGCCGGCGCGCCTTGTCCGGCGGGGCGCGCCTGGTGCGGTCACGCGCTGGTCGAGGAGACGGGACGACCGCGGCGGGAGGGCCGCTCCCGGTGGTCCCCATGGCCCTCGAGCCCGAGGTGAGCATCGTGGTGCCGGTGCACGACCACTGGGGGCTCACGGCCGACTGCCTCCGCTCCATCGCCTCGGACCTGTCGGCGACCGGGTTTGAGGTGATCGTCGTCGACGACGCCTCGAGCGACCAGACGCCGACCCGTCTTCGCGAGACCGTCGGCATCATGAACGTGCGGCTCGATCAGAACGTGGGCTTCGTCCGGGCGGCCAACGCGGGGATCGAGGTGGCCAGGGGCCGTTACGTGGTGCTGCTCAACAACGACACGGTGGTCGAACCGGGATGGCTCGACGCGCTCGTCGACGCCGTCGAGAGATCGCCGGACATCGGGGTGGTGGGCGCGAAGCTCGTCTACCCGGACGGGCGCCTGCAGGAGGCCGGGGGCATCGTCTACGAGGACGCGTCAGGGCACAACTACGGGCGGGACCAGGATCCCGCCGACCCTGCGTACAACTTCGTCCGCGAGGTCGACTACTGCTCCGGTGCCTGCCTGTTGGTGCGACGGGAGGTCCTTCGAGCGGTCGGCGGGCTCGATACCCGGTTCGCCCCCGCGTACTACGAGGACACGGACCTGTGCTTCGCCGCTCGACGGCACGGCTACCGGGTGCTGTACCAACCGGACGCGGTGGTGGTCCACCGTGAGGGTGCGAGCAACGGCACCGACGTGACGTCGGGGATCAAGCGACATCAGGCGATCAACCAGGCGACGTTCCGCCAGAAGTGGGCGGAGGAGCTGAGGGGCCAGCACGGGAGCGATCCGGCCAACGTCCGGGTGGCCAGCTGGCGGACCCGATCCGGCCGGGTCCTCGTCATCGACCATCAGCTGCCGATGCCCGACCACGATTCGGGATCGTGCCGGATGACCGAGCTGGTGAAGCTGCTCGGCGACCTCGGGTTCGGCGTGACGTTCGTGCCCCAGAACAGCGTGATCATCCCCCGCTACCGGGATGCGCTGACCGCCCTTGGCGTCGAGGTGCTCGGTGGACCGCTCGACATGGACCGGTTCCTGAAGGAGATCGGTGGATCCTTGCGCTTCGCCATCGTGTCTCGACCGACCGTGGCGTGGTCCAACCTGCCGATGCTGCGCTCACTCGTACCCGGGGCCACGTTGATTTACGACACGGTCGACCTGCACTTCCTCCGGGAGCAGCGCCGGGCCCTGATCGAGCCCGACTCCGGCGCCGAGGAGAGCGCGGCGTATCACCACTCCATCGAGACCACCCTGACGAAGCTTTACGACGCGACCTGGGTGGTATCGGAGGTGGAGGCCGAGAAACTACGGGCCGAGCAGCCGGACGTCAGCGTCTCGGTGCTCCCCAACATCCACCCCGACGAGCCCCCCGGTCCGTCGTTCGGCCAGCGGGAGGGGCTCGTCTTCGTCGGCAGCTACACGCACCTCCCGAACCGTGATGCAGCGCACTTCCTCGCCGAGGAGGTGCTCCCTCTGGTGCACGACCGGCTGCCCGAGGTACCGGTGCACCTCGTCGGCAGTTTTCCGACCGACGATGTCCGCGGCCTCGCCTCCGAGCACGTGAAGGTCCTCGGTTGGGTGGGCGACCTGGCCGAGATCTACCACCGGGCCCGGCTGTGCGTGGCGCCGCTTCGCTACGGCGCGGGGATGAAGGGGAAGCTCGGCCAGAGCCTCGCCTACGGGCTGCCCGTGGTCACCACGGCTCTGGGAGCCGAGGGTATGGGTCTCACCGACGGGCACGACGTCCTGCTCGGGGTCGGCGCCCAGGGCATCGCCGACGCAGTGGTCGCCGCGTACCTCGACGAAGAGCTGTGGTCGAGGCTGGCCCGCAACGGGCGCGAGACGATCTCCCGGCACTACTCCCCGGACGCCGTCCGGCGGGAATTGGTGGGTATCCTCTCGCGAAACGGGATCGCCGTCCCCGGCGAGCCGGGGATCGCCCGGAGCCACTCGGCGGCCACTCTGGGAGGCCACGACAGTCCGTAGCTCTCGTCCTCGAGGGTCAGGTTCGGGTTGTAGGCGGGGTCGTTCCGCAGCAGCTGTCCCCACCGGGCCTTCATGTACTCCACCTCGGTGGACAGCCCGTCCACCTTCGCTCCGGTGTTCGACCCCCTCGTCACCGACTCGTGATGCGTGAGCTCGGCGAACGGTGTCCACACGACTCGCCACCCCGCCTCTCGGATGCGCAGGCAAAGGTCGACGTCGTTGTAGGTGACGGCGAGATGCTCGGCATCGAGCCCCCGAACCTGGTCCCACGCCTCCTTGCGCACCACCAGGCAGGCGCCGGTCGAAGCGGAGACGTTGCGGGCCAGCTGCAGGTTGCCGAAGTGGCCGTCGGAGATCCGATCGGCGAAACGGTAACCGTGGCCCGCGACCCCGGTGACGCCGAGCACCACGCCGGCGTGCTGGACGCGCCCGTCCGGGTAGAGCAGCTTCGCACCGACGGCACCCACTGCCGGCTGGAGCAACTGGCTGACCATCTCGTCGAGCCAGTCGCCGGCCAGGACCTCGCAGTCGTCGTTCATGAGGCAGATCACCGAGCCGCTGCAACGGCCGACGGCGAGGTTGTTCAGGGCCGAGTAGTTGAATGGCCGTTCGTCACGAAGCACCGTCGTCGAGCGCTCCTTCGACCTCAGGTACTCGAGCGTCGAATGCTCGATGCTCCCGTTGTCGACGATGACGATCTCGTAGCTCGGGTAGGTCGTGAAGCGAGTGATGCTCTCGATGCACCTGCTCAGGTAAAGGCCGTCACGGGTGGGAACGACGATGCTCACCAGGGGGGGCTCCTCGGGTAGCGCCCACTTCACCCGGTTCCAACCCGACGTCGGATTGGTCACGACGTCGGCCGCCACGCCGCGGCGAGCGAGGTGGTCGCTCACCGCCCGGTGTCCCGCCGAGGCAGCGTAGGGCTTTGCCGCCTGGGTGAGCGCCGTGGATCCCGGATGTGCCCGCCAGTGGTAGAGGACGTGGGGCACGTGGACGATCTCGTGCGGATCGAGAGCCTCCGACGCCCGCAGGGCCAGGTCCCAATCCTGGCTGCCCTCGAAGCCCTCCCGGTAGCCGCCGATCTCGTGGACCAGATCGGTGCGGATCATCGTGAGATGGCAGAGATAGTTCTGGCCCACGAGCAGCAACGGGTCGAACTCGGGCTTGAAGAACGGCCCGTGCCGGTGACCCTGAAGATCGATCTTGTCCTCGTCGCTGTAGAGCATCCCGGCACCGGGATGTCGATCGAGCTCGAGGGCCGCCACGGCGAGCGCGTGCTCGGGAAGCTCGTCGTCGTGGTCGAGCGCGGCGACCCACGACCCGGTGGCCAATGCCAGGGCTGAGTTGCAGGCGGCCGAGATGTGGCCATTCGTCTCGCGGAAGTGGACCCGGATCCTCGGGTCGAGGGCCGAGAGCTCGGTGAGCAGTTGCCGCACCGACGGATCGTGTGACCCGTCGTCGGCGATGCAGAGCTCCCAATGGGGATAGATCTGGGCCCGGACGGACTCGATGGCCAGCCGGAGGAGGTGGGCGGGCGGATCGAAGACCGGCATGAGCACCGAGATGAGCGGCGCGCCGGTCATCTGGCCGACCAGGGTGCCGATGGAGGCTCGCCGGGCCTCGTCCATGGTGTCGAAGACGCGGACCCATGCGTCGTAGTCGTCGTGACGTGGTCGCTCCTCCACATCGGACCGACCGACTGTGTCGGATCCACGACGGTGGGGGTGGGCACGGAAGAACCCGTAAAGCCTCCGCAAGCGCCGGGTATAGCGGAACACCTTCGTGGACCGGAGCGCGTCGACCTCCGCTCGGGCTTCCCCTGTCTCCGTGATCCGCAGGTTGAGCTCGTGGCGCAGCTGGGCATGGCCGGCGTCGAGCGCCTCGATGTGACGGGCCGCTGCGGTCGCCTCGGCGGAGCGGCGGAGGTCTGCCTGGTCGATCTGCTGACGGAGCGTCTCGATCTCCGAGTCTCGCCCGAGCCGCCCAGCTTCGTGGTTGGCCACGGCCGAGGCCGGATCGCTCGACGCGGGCAGCATCTGCTCGTAGCTCCCGATCAGAGCTGTCAGTGGCTGCGTACCGATCCTCCGGAACAGGACGGCACGAGACGGCACGTAAGCGGGAACGTGCTCGAAGTCGCGTACGAAGCCCTGTTCCGCCATCAGCTGAGCCCAGTAGCTCATCGGTTGGACGTTGAGGCGGCTCGGGTCGGCGTTGTCGTCCGCGGTCCCGATCAACACGGCCTCGGTGTGCTCGCAGAGGTTGGCCACCGCGAGCCGGGCGGCAGCGGGTGGGAGATGATCGAGCACATCGATGCACGTGACGAGATCGTAGGACCGAGTGAGCGGGTCGGTGACCGAGCCGACCGAGCAGTAGGGCTGCAGCTCGTCGGCGATCTGCTTGATCGCCCACGGCGAGATGTCGAGCCCCCACGCGTCCACGCCCCGCCGCCGCAGTGCGTCGACGAGCCGGCCGGTCGCGCAGCCCGCGTCGAGCACCCGTTGCGCGTCGATCTCGTGTGCGATCCCATCGGCAACCCGCTCGACCGACGCCTCGTCGCTCGGATCGGCGGGAGAGCCGGCACCCTCCTGGCCACGGCCGCGGTAGTACGGCTCGCCGTAGAAGTCGGCGGTGGACTCGACCATGCCGGCAAGGGCCTGGTCTCCGGGCCGCTCGCCGGCCCACCCGGGCACCCATTCCTCCATCTTGCCCAACAGGGCATGGAGCACCACCTCGGCGCTGCCGGCCTTGACGTCCAACCCGCCCAGGCGTGCCGGGGCCGAGGGATGTGGGAGGGCCCGGTCTCGCCCGCGGGCGGGTCCGTCGACGGCGACTCCGTGAGCGCGGAGGAAGGACACAAGTCGATCGGCCGCCCTCGGCGGGTCCTCCACGATCGACTCGTAGCTCACCACCATGGTCGGGATCGCTTCGCAGCTGCCAAGGGCTGCCCGGCTGTACCGACCCCATCGCTCGAGCGCCTCGCCGTCGTCGGCGCCAGAAGCCCCGCCCTCGGCGGGCGGGGTCCGGGCCGGATCGCGGTGGACGAGGACGGCCAGCGGGCTGATGGCCAGGGCACCGACCCAGAAGGGCGCGAGAAAACAGAGCCGGGGATCGGCCCAGACCCATGGCTCGCCGTTGGACGAGAAGCCGCTCGGAATGCCGAAGGCCCGGTGGAATGCTCGGACCGCGTCCGGTGCCCGGTCGTCGATCCGGCGAGCCAGCTCACGAGGAGCGGTGAGAGGCGGCACGGCCGAGCTGCCGCCGGCAGCCACGAGGAGTGCGTCGTTCAGCCGGCTGAGCTCGTCCGAGCCGCCCTCGGGTCGAGCGCTCTCGCCGGGATCGAACGAGCCATGATGCAGACCCAAGCGATCGAGGAGCTCTGAGACCAGGTCGGTCCCGCTGCCGAAGGCACCGAGGACGAGCACACCGTCGATCCGTTCTTCGCGCGAGGCCGACGGCAACCCGGAGCGTGCCGCCTCGACGGGGTCCATACCACGATGTTATCCCGTCGAACGCGCCAATCCACCAGTCGGGGGCGCCAAAGGGCCAGCCCGGCGGTAGGAAACCCTGGGCGGGAACGCCAGCGGGAACGTCTCGTGCGCGAGCGAAAGGTTCGGGCTGTAGGCGGGGTCGTCGGCCAGCATGTCCGCCCAGCGGGTCTGGAGGTAGCGGATGTCGCGGGCGAGGCGGACGCCGTTCTCTCCCTCGGTGTCGCGGGGCTCGTCCTTCGCCCCGCGGTGGAGCATCTCGGCGAACGGGGTGAAGGCGGTCCTCCACCCTGCTTCTCTCAACCGGAAGCAGAAGTCGACGTCGCCGAAGATGCTCGACAGGTGCTCCTCGTCGAAGCCGCCCACCGCCTCAAACGCCTCTCGCCGCACCGCCATCGCCGCCCACGACACCGCCGAGAAGCACTGGGCGAGCGCCGCCCGGCTGAAGTAGCCCGGCTCGAGCCGGTCGAACCCACGGTGAGGGCTGCCGACCGTCCCCCCGATCCCCGCCACGAAGCCGGCGTGCTGAACGGTGCCGTCGTCGTAAAGGAGCTTGGCCCCGACCGCCCCGATGCCCGGCTGCGCCAGGAGACCGACCATCTCCTCGAGCCAGGAGTCGGTGAGCACCTCGACGTCGTCGTGCACGAAGCAGAGCACGTCGCCGTTGGCGGCCATGGCGCCCCGGTTGCGCAGCGCCGAGTCGCTCACGTCGCGCTCCTCGCGCACGACGTTCAGGGTGGGACCCCAGTCCCGTAGGAATTCGCGCAGGGGCGCCCGGGTGCCACCGTCGTCGACCACGACGACCTCCACGCCCGGGTACGTCGAACGGAGCTTGATGCTGTCGATGCAGCGGATGAACCGGCCTCCTCGACGCGGGAGCACCACCACGCTCACCTGTGGCGGGTCCTCGGGCAGGTCCCAGTGGACCCGGGTGAACCCACCGCCGGCGACGTTCCCGACCCGGCCCGAGACCGGACGCCGGCTGACGACGTCGGCGACGGCCCGCCGGGCGGCGTCGGCCGCGTAGGGCTTGGCCGCGAGCGACACCGAAGTCGACCCCGGGTGGCTTCGCCAGTGGTAGAGCACGTGGGGGACGTGCACCACCTGCTCGGGGCGCAGGCGCTCGCACACCCGCAGCACGAGGTCCCAGTCCTGGCTGCCTTCGTAGCCCTCGCGGTAACGACCCGCCTCGTCGACCAGGTCCCGGCGGAGCATGCACAGGTGCGACAGGTAGTTCTGACCGAGCAGGAGGACGGGGTCGAAATCGGGCTTCATGTAGGGGTCGGAGCGCCGCCCGTCGTCGTCGATGTGGTCCTCGTCGCTGTAGAGGAGCCCGGCGCCCGGGACCTCGGCGATCGCCAGCACCGCGAGCGCCAGCGCGTGCTCGGCCAGCAGGTCGTCGTGGTCGAACAACGCGATCCACCGACCGGTGGCCAGCTCGAGGGCGCTGTTCGACGAGGCGGAGATGTGGCCGTTGGCCGCCCGGGTGGTGACCCGGATCCGGGGGTCGGCGGCCGCGTACTCGGCAAGGACCTTGGGGACCCATGGCGAGGTCGAGCAGTCGTCGGCGATGCAGAGCTCCCAGTGGGGGTAGAGCTGGGCCCGGACCGAGTCGATCGCCTCGCGCAGATAGGTCTCGGGGGTATCGAAGACCGGGAGGATGACCGAGACGAGGGGGGGGTCCGAGAGCGCGTCGAGTCGTCGACCGATGGCGGTGCGAGCCTCGTCGTCCACCGTGTCGTAGCACTCGACCCACATCGGGTAGCGGGGATCCTGCGGGTCGAGAGCGGCAGGGTGGGCAACCACCGCCGGTAGTGCTCGAGACGGCTCGGACACGGATCGGAGGTACCGCACCGCCCGGGTACGCAGCGCTCGGGCGATCGCCGCCCGGGCGGACGGGCTCACGGCACGAAGCCTGTCGAGCTCCGTCTCGGCTCGAGCGAGCGCCGACTCGAGCTCGGACACCCTCGATGCCAGCCACTCCTGGCCGTGCAGCTGGGCTCGGAGGAGCTCGGTGGCGGCCTCCGCATTGCGCAGCCGGCGGCGAAGGGATTCGGACTCCTCGGGCGAAGCGCTGCCCGAGCCCTGATCGTCGTCGGTCCCGGTTGGGGTGCCCTCGGCGCCAGGAGGAGAGCTCATCGGCTCCGAAGCTACTGCACCCCGGCCAGGGGGCTGGTCGGTCGTCGAGGCATCGGCCGGGTTCACGTCGCCTCGGTTCACGTCGCCTCGGTTCCCGTCGGCTCGGTTCCCTCGGAGAAGTGCTCAGCGACGAGCTGGACGAAATCCTCGACCGTTCTGTCGTAGTCGGGCAGTGAGGCAAGGTACCGGGGGTAGAAGGCGGACGCAGCGACGGTCGCCCGGTCGATGGCTTCCTCCCCCTCCCCGGCCCAGGTCATGCCGGGACGCATGACCACCTCGTCGCGCCGCCACTCCTGATCACCCACGAGCACCACCGGCGTGCCGCACATGAGGGCTTCGTCGATGAGGCTGGTGAGCCAGTCGCACGAGTAGAGCACCGTGGCCGACCGCAGCAGGGCGGCCAAGCCCGCTCGGGAGTCGGGCCAGCTCGCCGTGATCAATCTTGTACCCGACCGGTCGAAGTCGACGGGGAGCACCCCCTTCCCGATCCACAGGAGGCGTCCGTGCCCGACGGCGTCCTTGGGAAAGAACACGGTGGGGTCGACCAGGGGCACCCGCAGGACAGGCCACTCGGGGGCGATCTGGGTATCGAAGGTCACGACGAGATCGTCGGGGCCCTCCGACATCCCCTCGCCGGTGAACCACGAAGGCCGGTGCAGCAGCCATCGGACGATACGGCGACCGAGCAGCGGGTTCCCGGTGACGATCTCGGGGTAGACCAGGACGGCATCGTCGAGGGTCCCGCGATCCCACAGCGGCGTACGCCAGCCAGTTCGGGTGATCCCTTCGGCCGAGCCGAGCGGTACCACGAACGCTTCATGACCGAGTGCGTTCAGCCGATCGCAGAGCCGGTGGAGGGCGACGACACCACCATGCATCTCGGTGTAGTCCGGCGCGGCGATGACGAATGGTCGCGAGCTCCGCCGCCGCCCGGCGAGCGTCGGCGCGGGTATCCAATCCGGTTCCATCAACGATCTCCGCATCGTCTATTCATGAGGCTGAGCAGGGACGCCGGACCGCTCGCTCACCATTGTCGTTCAGGCACCGGCGGTCTCGTAGGCTTCGATGTCGGCCAAGGTCTTCGCTCTCATGCTTCCCTCTGGATCGTCGTAGTAGGAGCGGTACCAGTCGGCGGTCCGGCGCACGGTCTCGGCCAGCTGCCAGCGCGGCCGCCACCCGAGGTCGGACACGGCCTTGTCGATCGCGATCCGCAAGGTCCCTGCCTCCCCGTCGGACTTCGGCTGGTTCGCGAGCGGTCTCCACGAGCCAGAGCCCCACGCCCCAACCAGAGCCGTCGCCAGGTCTGCCACCGTGGCCTCCTCGCTGCTGACGGGGCCGAAGTTGAAGGCGCTGCACCAGCGGGGCTCTGCCGGCTCGTGGAGCATCCGAGCGGCCAGTGCGAGGTATCCCGACAGCGGCTCGAGCACGTGCTGCCAGGGCCGGGTGGAGAGCGGGTTACGGACGATCAGCTCGGACCCCTCGGACAGGGCGCGAACCGCATCGGGGACGAGCCGGTCGCCGGCCCAGTCCCCGCCGCCGATGACGTTGCCGGCCCGGCCGGACGCCAGACGAACACCGGCCTCCGCTGGCGTGAAGAACGAGCTGCGGTAGGCGTCCACCACCAGCTCGGTCCCTGCCTTGCTCGCACTGTACGGATCGTGGCCGCCGAGGGGATCGATCTCGCGAAAGCCCCATACCTGACCGTCGTTGCGGTAGCACTTGTCGCTCGTCACGACCACCACGACGCACGGTTTTCCGGTACCGCGGACCGCGTCGAGGAGCGATGCGGTACCGAGCACGTTCACGTCGAACGTCTCGCGCGGGTTGGAGAAGCCCGCCCTGACGATGGGTTGTGCCGCGAGGTGAAAGATAACGTCGGGCTCTGCGTCCGCCACCACCCGGGCCATGAGGTCGCCGTCGCGGATGTCGCCCCGGACGTCCCGAGCGAGCAGCTCACCGACGCCTGCGGCGGCGAAGTGGTTGGGCACGGTCGGCGGGGGGAGTGAGTACCCGGTCACGTGAGCGCCGAGGCGATGCAGCCAAGCCGCCAGCCACGATCCCTTAAAGCCGGTATGACCCGTCACGAGCACATTCCGCCCGGAGAGGGCTGGCACGAACTGCTCGTTCATCGATCACCTTTCTGCATTCCCCACTCCTTGGTGACGGGCCGAGCGACGCCTGCGCTCAGGCGTCGAGCTCTTCCGATGGAAGAACCAGGACCCCGTTTTCGCCGAGGTCGAAGTCCTCGTTCCAGCTCGAGGCTGATCCCACCCCGGCGGGAAGCAGGTGACCCCCGGCGACTACCAGGGAACCTACTAGAACGCCCGCGAAGCCAGCGAGACGCAAGGTCAGGGTTACCGGGTCAGTCGGCAGCGGCTCGCCGAACACCACGGTCCCTACGGCCACCATGTAGGTGCCGGCGATGACGTCCGACATCGATCCGACGACCGAGATCCTCGAGCGCTGGAGGCCTGTCTGGTAGACGACAAGCCCCGCAACTGAGAAAACGGCGAACAAGTACGGGTAGATCGAAGAGAAGATCAGCGGCACGCCGTGGACGACACCGAACCGTCCGATCAGTGTGGAAGCCCCCTTTGTGCCCAAAGCTGCCAGGCCGTACAGCAGGCCCGACGACACCCCGTAGGCGATCCCCGAATGCGGATGCGAGTGCCGGCCGTGGGGACGCATGCGGAGCACGACGAAGGCCACAAGGAGCGTGGGACCCGCCGCTATGGCAATGGATGCCAGCGAGCCCGCGTTGCCGACAACGTCCGAGCCGCGAAGGGAGGCTGTCACGGACGTAACGGCGGCGACGACGATCGCGAGGCCGGCGATCTCGGTTCGGCGCAGGCGCTCGCCAAGACGGACACGCGATCCGATCAACAGGATGACGATTCCCGCGTTGAAGATGGACTGCACCACCGGTATCGGTGCGCGGCTCAGGGCGAGGACCTGAAGACCGAGGCCCACCAGGGTGAGCACGAAGCCGGACATCCAATGCCGGGAGGAGAGCAATGTACGGATCAGATGTGGGCTTCGCCGAGCCGAGATGGGCGGTAGGCGGTCCACCGCCTGCTTCTCGACCACGTTCCCCCAGTTGATGCATACCGACGACAGCACGCTGAAGACGATGCCGGCGATCATCCCCGGCTTCTACTGCTGGCGTGGAGCGGAGAGGCCGCCAGGGAGTGGCCCTTTGGTGGGCGTATTGCGGGCCGACCTAAAGTGTCCATTGGACTCGTTGGCCGACGTGGCCTGTCCTCGGGATAGGACGTCGAGCCCGACGGTGCCCCGTATGACGAAGTTCGGCCGCCCCTTCACCTCTTCGTATATGAGCCCGATATAGATACTGATGACACCCAGCATGCAGAACAAAAGGCCGAAGAGCATGACCATCACGGAGATGATCGTTCCGAACCCGGGAAAGGGGACGCCGTACAATAGCCAGTCGATGGTGAGTGAGACCAACGCCAGGATCGACGCCACGAACAGGCTCGCCCCCACCAAGGGAATGACCACTAGGGGCACCGAAGAGTGGGCAAAGGTAGCTTTGACGGCGAGTTCCGTGACCTGGATCGAATGCGCCTTGGATTTTCCGGCAAAACGCTCAGGTCGCTCGTGCTCGACCCCCGTCGACCGAAAGCCCACCCAGGCCACGAGCCCGCGCACGAATCGGTTTCGCTCCTGCAGGCGCCGGACCTGCTCGTACACGGCGCGATCCAAAAGTCTGAAATCACTCGCGTTGGCCGGGATCATTTGGCCGGTCAAGCGCCCGATCACCCAGTAGAACAGCCGGGAGTTCATCCGCCTCAGCCATCCCACGCCCTGTCGCTGCGTGACGACTCCGTAGACGTTCTCGTACCCCTGCTCCCACCGCTCGACAAATTCGGGGATCATCTCCGGCGGATCCTGCAGGTCGGCCGTCATGAGGATGACCGCATCCCCTTCGGCGAACTCGAGCCCGGCGGTTATACCGCCGTCCATGCGGAAGTTCCGAGCCAGCTGGACGATCTTGAACCGTGGGTCGTGCTGCCTGATCTGCTCGAGGTGCTCGTAAGTGGCGTCCGTAGAGCCGTTCTCCACCGCGATGACCTCGAAGTCGTAGCCGGGCATCGAATCGAACACCGCAGCCAGTCGCCGTGCCAGCTCACCGACGCAGTCCGCTTCGTTGTACGCGGAGGTGATAATGGAGATCTTCTTGCGCGTTGGAGGCATCCGATTCACCGTGTCACTCGAGCAGGCTGGGTTCGCCACGCCCTCTCCCGACGCGAAGGAACGCTGCTCCCGACCGGAGCCAAGCTTGCTGCGAAGGCCTCGAACAGGTCCATTGCGGCGCGAGTATAGGATCAACCCACTCGTGCAGAGGGAGATCCTGCTGGAGTCCTACTGCCAGTTCCGGACCAGCGGAGCGGATCTTCCGGGCCGGAAAGCGGGCTCGCTGGCGCCCCCCCTGTGCCCCGCGCTCCCGGATTCGTCTCTGCTTCCTACAAAGGCTCGCAAGGGCTGACGGTGCAGTCCTCCCCTCTAACTGTGAGCAAGTACCTGCTCCCGCACTGAACTTGCAGGTCGGAGTCCGGAGCAATCGGCAATACCGCCAGTGGCTGTATCCGCCTGGCGTGCCACGGGCAGACCAGGGACTCCCCCGCCAGCCGGGCTTCGTCGAGACAAGCGCCCTCGTGAAGGCAAACGCGGTCGTATACGAGAGCCCTGCCGTCCTTGGCCCGAACGAATCGAAGGCCACCGGGGCCGTCCTCGAAGAGCACCGAGTCCCCATCCGAAACGAGACCGCTCAATGATACCTTTCCGCGCCCTCCCGGCGGCGGTGGCAGCACGTTTTGTCGCTGTAAGTCCACGGTCTCGGAAAAAGTCCGCTGGCGGCCGTCCGAAGCGAAATTGTAGCCCGCACTGCGTAGCCGGCCTCTCTGCTCCCGCATGGGAAGATCCTCGCTCATCAATACTCGGTAGTTAGATGCGAGGACTCTCCGGAGCAATGGAAACAGCCACCTCAGCGCAGCGGGGCTCCCAATCTGGTACGTAGTCTCCACGCGAGTTGTATGGGAGCCGATCGAATCAATGGGGATGATGACCGTCTTGACCACAAGTACAAACCACAGAATGGTAGTAAAATAAACCTGAGATCCATCGCGCGCCACATAGTTGGCCAACGAAATGGGGGCGGCAAATCCCGCGAAACGCTGCACGTTGACCGTCGCGATGAATTCATCGCCGACCGCCGCAGGCACCGTCCTCGCCATTGTGTGAACCTGGTTCAAATGGGGGACGTCCTTGTAGTTCCAGTCGGCGTCTTCGGAAGACCACTGTCCCTCGCTTGCGACTTTGAAGGATCGGAACCGCAGCCCATGGCGCTCGAGACCGCGTACGATATCTTCCGCCGTACGGAAAGAATTCATGCCGCCACGCCCACTGCCATAATGTTGCCGAGGCGAAGCCGAACACTCCAATCTGGTAGATGATCGATCCCCGGAATACTCATACCGACCAGATTGGAACCGGTCCTTGCAAGATACCGAAGCGGGAACGAGTTT
>DATKRB010000021.1:0-11219 GCA_035532415.1 Acidimicrobiales bacterium
GGACGGACCTCTCCGAGCACAGCGCAGACGATCTCGCTCGGTTCGCCGCCAGCCTCAACAACCGTCCACGCAAGACCCTCGACTATATGAAACCATCAGAGAAGCTCGCCGAGCTTCTTGCGCTGACCGGTTGAATCCGCCAAGTGTATTGGCAATGCAAGCTGTAGTTAGGCGGTACCCAAATCCGGGCCGGGGGTCCCTTCCTCGGGTCCCGATCGATCAGGCGGCCGGCACGCCGTGGTCGGTGCCGGCGCCCCAGGAGCGGCCGAAGCCCGTCCTGGACCCGAGCCCCCCGGTCGCTACCAGCGGTTCCAGTGGACGACCTTCTCCACTGCCGGCGTCTGGATCGGCTTGAAGTCGGTCCCCTTCGTGTAGCCGATCGGGAAAAGGCCGGCCTGCGTGTAGTGCTCGAAGGGGATGCCGAGCACCTCGGCCGTCTCGCGCTCACCCTCCTTGCGCCCGAGGTTCATCGTGACCCAGGCGGAGCCGAGCCCGCGGCTGCGCAACGCCAGCATAAAGTTCCACACCGCCGGCAGGAACGAGCCCCAGTAACCGGCCTGCGCGCCGACCTCGGCGCCGTCGATCCGGCCGCCCTGGCAGGGGACCATGATCACCGGCACATCCTGAAAATGATCGGCCAGCCAGGTTGCCGACTCACGGCGCCGATGCGCTTGGGCCTGGACCGCCGGGTCGTCGTAGGTGCCGATGGGCATCACACGGTAGGTGACGTCGAACTGCTTGCGGTAGATCTCGGCCAGCTGCTGCTTGGTCGTCGGGTCCTCGACGAACACCCACTGCCATCCCTGGCTGTTCGCTCCCGACGGAGCCTGCATGGCGATCCGGACGCACTGCTCGATCACCTCGCGCTCCACCGGGCGCTCACAGTCGAGGCGCTTGCGCACCGTCCGGGTCGTGGTCAACAGCTCGTCGATGGTGAGGTCGAGGGTCATGTCGCGGACTCTACCGTCGGAGCTCGACCATCGTGCTCGATGCCGAGCGCCGGATTGGACGGACGAGGAGTGGGCCGTGGCGACCGACGGGCTTCGCTCCCGCGGCCTCATCGATGCGGATGACGTTGCGACCGAGGGGCACAGACGGGGGGGTAGCTCGATCCCCACGGGACTCGGCCCTGGGACCGTCGATATAGGTTTGGTGGAGGTTGCCCACTGGTCGAGCGCTCCCGCTCGGCCCCTGACGTCGGGAGGAACCACATGGAGTACAGGCGGCTCGGAGCCACGGGGGTGGCGGTCAGCCCGCTGTGCCTGGGGGCGATGATGTTCGGTCGCTTCGGGAACACCGACCACGACGAATGCGTCAGGATCATCCACGCGGCACTCGATGCCGGCATCAACTTCATCGACACGGCTGACATGTACTCGCGGGGTGAGTCCGAGGAGATCGTCGGGAAGGCGCTCGCCGGTCGCCGCGAGAACGTCGTGCTGGCGACGAAGTTCCACAACCCGATGGGACGTGACCCCAACATGCGGGGAAACTCCCGTCGCTGGATCGTCCGAGCCGTGGAGGACAGCCTGAGGCGACTGCAGACCGACTACATCGACCTCTACCAGGTCCACCGCCCCGACCCGACGACCGACATCGACGAGACCCTGTCGGCGCTCTCGGACCTCGTCCACCAGGGCAAGGTACGAGTCATCGGGTCCTCGACCTTTCCGGCCCACGCCATCGTGGAGGCGCAATGGGTGGCGCAGGACCGCGGCCGCGAGCGGTTCCGTTGCGAGCAGCCCCCGTACTCGATGTTCGTGCGGGGGATCGAGGCCGACGTCCTGCCCGTCTGCGAGCAGAACGGGATGGGAGTCATCCCTTGGAGCCCCCTTGCCGGCGGCTGGTTGACCGGCCGGTACCGCCAGGGTCAGGAGCTCCCGACGACAGGACGGGCGGCGTTGATCCCCGAGCAATTCGACCCGGCAAACCCCGGGAATCGACGGAAGGCCGAGCTCATCGAGGAGCTCCTGAAGGTGGCCTCGGATGCCGGCTGTTCTCTCGTGCACCTCGCCCTCGCGTTCGTCCTCGAGCATCCGGCAGTGACGGCGGCCATCATCGGTCCACGCACCATGGAGCAGATGGTCGACCAGCTGCCCGCCGCGGAGCTCGTCCTCGACCAAGGTATCCTCGACCGGATCGACGAGATCGTCCCGCCGGGGACGAACGTGAGCGCCACCGACGGTGGCTGGGTGCCACCGTCGATCGCCGAGGCGGCCTTGCGCCGGCGATCCCGGTAGCCGCCGGCGATTCGGGCCGTGATCGTCGTCGACACGGGTCGCCCGAGGCCGCCACCGTATCGTTCGCCACGGCGCCGGGCCGGGTCAGATCTCGACGAGTTGGATGTCGGGGTCGAGTCGTCGAAGATCATCAGGATCGCCGGTGACGACTCGCTGCGCGCTCCGCCGCGCACAGATCACCACGTGAGCGTCTGCGATGTCGGCTGTCCGGCTGGCGGCGAGGAGCCTTCCTACGCCCGAGGCGTCAACTCGATCCAGCGGGACGACGGTCGTGGTCGGCTGTCGGATCAAGCGGGCCAGTCGCACCTGTCGCTCCGGCCGGCGGATCGCTTGAGCCAGGGCCGTCGCCGGAATCGTGATGGGTGCGCTCGTCTCGGTTGCGCGGGCCAACAGGACGATCGTGCGGCGGTCGCTGCGATCGAGAGCGATCAACCCACCGGCATCGAGTGTGAGGCCTGGCATCAGGCGACCGAGCGGCGGGGCCGCTTCTGGGTGCCGAGCAAATCGTCCGCCCACGCCTTCTCCTCGCGGGTGAGCTCGCCACCGGTCTCCTGGAGTGCTTGTGCCAGCAGTGCGCCCCAGCCGGCAACGTCGTCCAGAGCCACGCCGACCGCGTGCTGCACGAACCCGGAGACGCTGGACGCTCTTCCCGCCTCGACGAGCTCGCGGACCCGCTCGAGCTGCAGCTCGTCGATGGTGATGGTGACCTTCCGTGTGGCCATACCAGTTACCATACTCGACGTCAGGGCCAGGGGCCACCGCTTCGGCCGCAGCCGCCCGTGCGCCTCGCGTCTCGAGTAGCGCACTCCGCTGGTTGCGCACGAGCAAGGTATCTGTTATCTATAGATCCATGGAACAACAGACCCATGACCTGGGTCGGGCGAGCCTGTACGAGCAGCTGGCACGGATCGGCAAGGTCGTCGTGCACCCCAAGCGCATCGAGCTGCTCGAGCTGCTCTGCCAGGGCGAGCGCTCCGTGGAGGCGTTGGCTGCCGCCACGGGCCTCAAGCTCACGACGGCCTCGGCCCACCTGCAGGTGATGCGCCAGGCGCGCCTGGTGGAGACGCGGAGGGAAGCCACCCGCGTCTTCTACCGCGCTGCCGGCGAGGAGGTCTGCCGGTTCGTCGGCTCGCTCGGTGACCTGGCGCGGGCCCGCCTGGCCGAGGTGGAGCAGATCCTGCGGGAGATCGGCGCCGACGCGCCCGGCACCGAGCGGGTCACCCGCACCGAGCTGCTCGCCCGGGCGCGTGCCGGCGACGTGGTGGTGCTCGACGTGCGCCCTTCAGAGGAGTACGAGGCCGGTCACGTCCCCGGCGCGATCTCCCTGCCCCTGGAGCACTTGGAGGCCCGCCTCGACGAGCTCGATCCTGCCTTTGAGGTCGTCGCCTACTGCCGGGGCCCGTTGTGCCTGCTCGCCCCTCAGGCCGTCGCCGCGCTTCGCGAGCGGGGGCGGCAGGCCCGCTGCCTCGAAGACGGCATGCCGGAGTGGCGCAGGGCCGGGCTGCCCGTCGCCGTCGGTGTGGCGGCGGGCGGTGATGACGAGACCCGAGCGCCTTCGGCTCCGCCGGACCGGGCCGGTCGCCGGACCCCGATGTCCGAGAAGAGAAAGAGGAGCCCCCGATGAAGATCCTCATCCTCTTGAACGACCCCCCGTACGGAACCGAGCGCTCCTACAACGGGTTGCGCCTGGCCGGCTCGCTCGCCCGACGAGACGGAGTCGAGCTTCGGGTCTTCCTCTTCGGCGACGCGGTCGGCTGCGCGCTCGCCAACCAGAAGGTGCCCGACGGCTACTACCACCTCGACCGGATGACGACCTCCGTGATCCGCCACGGCGGCGAGGTCGGCTGCTGCGGCACGTGCATGGACGCCCGGGCCTTCACCGACGAGGCCCTCGTCCCAGGTGCCCGGCGCGCGACCCTCGAGGAGGTGACCGAGTGGACGATCTGGGCCGACAAGGTCGTGACTTTCTGAGCACGAGGGAACCACGCCGATCCCAACGAAGGCACGAAGCGACGGCGCACGCTGGCGAACCACCCATCGGGCTGACAGGAGAGGCGCGCGCGTGATGAATAGCCGTGTCCGCATCGTGATCGTGGGCGGCTCCTTCGGCGGTCTCACCACCGCCTACGAGCTGCGCCGCCGCCTCGGCCCCGAACGTGCCGAGATCACGCTCATCTCGAAGGACGAACGCTTCACCTTCATCCCCTCGCTCACCTGGGTGGCGATGGGCACGCGTACCCTTCCCCGGATCTCTTTCGATCTCGCCCCGCCCCTTACCCGAAAGCAGGTGACCTTCGCCCACCAGACCGTGACCGGCATCGACACCGAGAAGAAGCTCGTCACGACGACCGAGGCCGAGCATCCCTACGACTTCCTCGTCGTCGCCACGGGGCACCGCAGCGCGAACCAGGCCGTGGAAGGCCTCGGACCCTTCGACGGGCCGGGCCATTCGCCGATGTCCCCCCCCGAGGCCGAGGAGCTCGCCGGAGTGGTGCGCGCCCTGTTGGCGGAACCGGGTCCCGTCGTCATCGGCGCCGCCCCCGGCGCGAGCTGTATCGGGCCGGCCTACGAGCTCTCCTTCGAGCTCGACCACCTGCTGCGCCGGCGCAAGATGCGCCACCTCGTGCCGATAACCTTCGTCACTCCCGAGCCGTTTCTCGGCCACATGGGCATGGGCGGGGCGGGCAAGATCCGCCAGCTCCTCGAGGGCGAGCTCGAAGAGCGTGACATCTCCTACCGCACGTCGTCAGCAGTGACGAAGATCACCACCGATGCCGTCGACGTGGAGGGAACAGGATCGATCCCCTCGGTGCTCTCGATCGTCATCCCGCCGCTCGCGGGGGTCGACGCCGTGGCGAAGAGCCCCGGGCTCTCCAATCCGAAGGGGTTCGTCCCCGTCGAGGCCCACTACCGCCACCAAGCCGCCGACGGTGTCTACGCGGTCGGGGTGGCGGTTGCCCTCCCACCGGTTGAGGAGACCCCGGTGCCGGTCAATTTCCCGAAGACCGGTCACATGACCGAGCAGATGGCACGGATCGCTGCAGTCGATATCGCCGCTCGGATCGAAGGAAGAGAAGGGGCGACGGCCGAGCTGTCGGCCCGCTGCGTGCTCGACATGGGCGATCGCGGTGCCTACCTGGCTGTCGACCCGGTCCGTCCGCCGCGCAACAAGATCCCGACCGTTTCCGAGGGCCGCCGGTGGCTGCTCGCCAAACGGGCCTTCGAGCGAACCTACCTGTGGCACGCACGCCACGGCCGGCGGATGCCGACCGCGCTCGGCTGGTGAGGAGACGGCCTTCGGTCCCGCGGCCCTTCCGCCGCCACCACGAAGGGGACCCGGGCCCGCCGCCGGCGGCGTGATCGTGGCCGAGGGGCGAAGCTGATCCGGGTTGGCTACCCGGAGGCCGCCAACCCGGCACCCAGCGCCGCCGCCGCGGCCCGAGCCTGGTCTTCGGTGTCGTGGGTGTAGACCCGGAGCGTCAGAGCTACGTCGGCGTGGCCAAGGCGGTCTGCCACCGTCCTCGGGTTGTGGCCGGCACGGAACAGCTCGGTGGCTGTGTAGTGCCTCAAATCGTGAAATCGGTAGTTCCAGATCGTAGCCGGGGGCGTCCCATCGGCGGCTCGTTGCGACATCTGTACACAGAGGCGGTGGAACGCTTGCGTGACGACGTTGGGAAGCAATGGACGTGTCCCGTCGACATCGGGGGAGAAGACGTAGGCGTCCCCCGACAGCGAGATCTCGGCTACCTCAGCCATCTCGGATGCGCGAGCCCGCCGGCCGACGAGGACGGCCATGGCGACGTCGTCGAGTACCAGACGCCGCACTTGGTGAGACATGGGTGGCTTGGCGCCCCATTCGATTCCCGCTTGCCAGATGGATCGACGGACGATCAGTGCGGATCCATCCCAATCGATGTCAGACCATCGCAACCCACACAGCTCCCCGCGCCGCAGCCCGGTCAGGGCAGCGACTGTGATGATCGTGGCCATCTCGGGTGCCTTGGACGCCGCCGCGTGATCGATCAGAGCCCGTACCCCGTCGGGGGTTGGCACGTTGAGATCGATACGGTCGACCCTCGGGGGCTTTGCGAGCCGGGCAACGTTGCGCTCGATCCAACCCCACCGCTCAGCTTGGCTCAACGCGGCCGAGAGGATCCGGTGATAGTGGAGGATGGTCCTCGGGGAGATATCAGCAGCTCCCTGACTTCCGTAGAACGAATCGAGGTCATGGGCCGACAGCTTGTCGAGGCGCTTTGCCCCGAGGGCGGGCCGGATGACCTTGTCGACCTTCCGCCGGTACTCGGCGAGGGTCTTCGGAGAGCGCCCGTCGCACTCGATGTGCGAGAGCCACTCGTCCAACAACGATCCGAGCGTCGCCACGGTTCCCCCGTGCTTGCCCTGGGCAACCTCGGTGACGAGCTTGGCCCGGAGCTTGCGAGCGTCCGCGATCCCCTTGCGGGTGGTCCGGCTCACCTGGCGCAGCTTGCCCGTGAGAGGGTCCCTGCCCACATGGACCTGGACTTCCCAACGGTCGGGTCCGACCTGTCGGATACCCTTTTCCACCTGGACCCGTTCGAAGGCCACCTCCACCTCCAGAGATTGGATTATGATTGGGTGACAGCGTAGTTCAGAGATGAAGATCCAGCTCAGCCCCCGTAGCTCAGAGGATAGAGCGTCGGTTTCCTAAACCGTGCGTCGCAGGTTCGAGTCCTGCCGGGGGCGCCAACCAGTCCTCCGCACTTCTCGGTGCGGCGGTCTGGGCAGTCTCGTTGCCGAGATCGTAGAGGGTGACTGCGACATCGAGGGCGCCGTCGGCCGGCTGGTAGACGATGTCGAGCTGCAGCGCGTCGAACAGCGCCCGCAGTACGCCCTGGGGCGCCGCGTCGAGCGCAGTGGCGAGGATCGGCAGGCGGTCGAGCAACGGGGCGACGTCGGCCAACGTGGGCGCCTCTGTCGCCGAGGCCCGGGCCAGTGCCACGAGGCGCTCTCGCCGCTCGGCGATGGTGGTCTCCAGCTCGTCGACGCGCTGGGCGACCCGTCGCCGCAGTGCCGGGGTGACGTCGTCGGCTTCGAGGTTCACGAGCTGGCGGCCAATCCGGCGTTCGAGGTCGGCGATCTCGGCTTCGATCTCCCTGGCGCGCTCTTTCGCCGGGGTGGTCCGTTCAGGCTCGGCGGCGGCGTCGAGGGCGTGCCGCCAGTAGTCGGTGCGCTCGGGGCCGAACAGCGCGGTGGCGAGGAACGGGAGCAGCGCGTCGTTGAGCCGCTGCTCGTTCAGGTACACGTGGGGCGGGTGGCCGGCCGGGATGTCCTTCGAGCGCTGGTGGGAGGGCTGGCAGGAGTAGTACGTCGTGTTGCGGCGGTGGTTGCCCCACATGCGCAGCCCGCAGATCCCGCAGCGGAGCAGGCCGCGGTAGAGGTAGTTGGTCTTCGCGGTCGCTCGTGCCGTCGTGGCGGGGACTCCCTGACGGGAGCGTTCGTTGGCCCGGGCGCGTGCATGGACCGCCTCGTGCTCCTCGCGGCTGACGATGGCGGGATGTGCGGGCTCTTCGGACCAGATCCACGCCTCGGGCGGGTTGGTCCGGTTGTGGCCCTTCTTCCTCGCCCGGCGGTTCCACACCTGGTAGCCGGTGTACTTCGGGTTGCGCAGCACCTCCCAGACGCTGGAGCGGCTCCACGCACCGCGGGCCGTCGTCGGGTCGACCGGCACCGGCGGCGGGTAGCGGTCGGGGTCGGCGTTGAGGCGGTCGCGGATCTGGAGGAGCCCCATCCCGCCGCCCAGGTACCAGTCGTAGATGGCGCGCACCACCGGAGCACGCACGGGGTCGAGCTCCAAGGTGCGCTTGTTGATCCCGCGGCTCGCCTTGTGCGGGTTCGGGTGGTCGTGGGTGACGAAGCGATAGCCGTAGAGGGCTACGCCACCGGTGTGCCAGCCCTGGCGGGTCGAGGTCTCCTGACCCTGCCGGGACTTCACCATCAGCTCGTGGTGGTAGCCCCGCGCGATGCCGATGTTCACGTGGCGGAGCACGATGGTCCCGAAGGACTCCTCCAGCGGCTCGTCCGCCGCGCACAGCCGCACGCCGGCCTGGCGCAGCTCGTCTTCGACCCGGAAGGCGACCGAGGAGTTGCGGCTGAGGCGGCTGATGGATTCCACGATCACGCGGTCGAAGCGGCCCGGCCGGCGGCCCGCGTCGGCGAGCAGCTCCTTCAGCCCGCCGTCTCTCGGAATGGCGATGTCGAAGCCCGCGAGGCCGCCAGAGCCGCGGGCCGCGTAGGAGCGCGTGCCGGACTCGATGTCGTAGTAGTGGGCGACGATCCGCCCGCCGGCCTCGTCCACCTGTCGCTCGGCGTTTTGGAGCTGGCGGGGGAAGCTGAGCGTCGGGTCCTGTTCGTCTTCGGTCGAGACCCGCCCGTACCAGGCGTAGCGGGGACTTTCACCGGCGGGCGTGGTCATGGCGAGACCTCCTCGCCCTGTCCTACCTCCACGTCGCCGAGGGAAGCGAGCAGGTCCGCGAGCGCCCGGCCCTGAGCCGCGGCGAGCGCCCGGCCGGCCTCGCCACCGACGAGGCGAAGCTGTCCACGCACCGCGAGAGGGTGCTCGCCCCGGCCTGGTTCGGAGACCGGGGCGGGATCTGTCTGAACGGGCTGTCCGAGACGGTGTCGATGTTCAATCTCGGCGGCCCGCCCGGCGGCCGAGGAGCGGATGTTGGTCATCGGCTCGGCACCGTGGCCCGCTCGGCCAGCTCGATGAGCCGACGCCGGGGTGCCGCCTCGCCCAGCGCGAGCCACACCGCATCGGCGGGACTGCCGGTGCAGGCGGCGGCCGTCGCCACCGGCAGGGCGGTCCCTTCGAGTGCCCGGCGCAGCGCCGGCTCACGGCCTGGCTGGGCCAGCCAGAACAGCACCGGCCGGGCCGCACCCTCGGCCTCGGCGAGGTCGCGGTAGCCGTCCAGCTTGGCCGCGACCCGGGCGAGGGTGCCGGTGCCGGTGCCGGTGCCGGTGCCGGTGTCGTGCTCGACGAAGAACTCGACCCGGTCGCCTCCCTCCTCCCAGACCCCGTACGCGTCGGGGCGGGCGAAGTCCCCCCACTCCGCCGCGCACCGCCGCTCGGACCACCACGTTCCCACCGCCGCGTCGGGCCGTGAGCGTGCCGCGGCGTGGAGCGCGCAGAACAAGCCGTTCACCCCGAGGGTGTGGGCGGTTCGCTGTCCGGCCGCGAGCGCCACCACCCGGTCGCGCAGCACCGGGGCCCGCGGCGGATCCACCCCGCGTTCGGCTGCGACCACCGCAGCGCCGAGCGGCCCCAACGTGTAGCGCCAGGACTCCGAACCCACCGGGCGGATGGAGCGGAACCGTTCCAAGACTCCGAGGCGCCACAGCGTGACGAGGCGATGCTGGGCCGAGACGAGGCTCGTGAAGCAGAGGTCGCAGATCTGCTCGGTGGTGAGGATCCGGTGCTCCCACAGCGTCCGGCAGATGAGGCGGTCGCGTTCGGTCAACCGGCCGAGCACGTCGAGCGCCGACACGGCGCCCCGCCGGAGAGGAGAAGAAGCAGTCATGACATGCTCCACGAGTCGGAGTCCTCCGACGCCAAGGTGGGAGCGGCCCGGTGCCGGCGGTTCTGCACCTCCGACCCCGGCGTCTCAAGGACGGCGGACGGGACGCCACCAGGGACGCCGGTCGAGACGCCGGGGGACCCGCCGCCGTCACTTCGGCGGTGCTGGCGTCGACGCACGTGCAACTCGTGTCGACGCTCGTCTCGGGTGCGCCCGGCGTTGGCTTGGGCCGCAGTCCGGGCCTCGGCCGCCCGGCCGGGGACAGCACGGGCCATCGGCCGGGTCCGAAGCGTGAACGCGTGCAGGTCCTGGCTACCGACCACCAGGCGACAGGCAACCTGGTAGGCGCCGAGGTGGCTGAGGTCGTACGCGCTCACGTAGGGCTCGGTGTGGCGGGCGAGCACCCGGGCGTCTTCGGGCGAGACGTTGAAGTACACCTTGTTGCGGGCGTTCGCCGAGGTGGCCTCGGCAAGGTCGCGGGGCAGCTGACCGAGGTGCTGGTGGGCCAAGGTGAGCGACAGGCGGTAGCCACGGGCCTCGGCCAGCACGTCGTCGAGCGCGCCGGGGAGCGCGAGGAAGTTCTGGCACTCGTCGACGTAAAGCGACGCGTCGCGCCGGACCGTCCGCCCGGCTCGGGCGGTGGCCGCCTGCCACACCCGGGCGACGAGCAGCGAGCCCACCAGCCGCGCGGTGTCCTCGCCCAAAAGGCCCTTGGGGAGCCGGGCGAGGAGCACGCCGCCGTCGAGGACGTCGGCCATAGAGAAGCTGGAGGTGGCCGAGCCGAGCAGGTCCCGGGCGAAGCTCCGGGCGAGCACGGCCCGCAGCTTGTTCATGACCGGGGCCGATCACCTGGGCCTGGCCGGCAGGCGACAGGGCGTCGTAGCCGTCCCAGAAGCCCTTCAGCCCCGATCGTTCCGACAGCCCGGCCACGAGGGGCGCCCGGAAGCGCCGGTCGGTGAGCAGCACCGGGACGTCGGCCAGGGTCGCACCGGGGAGCCGGCGCAAGGTGGCACACGCCGAGCGGAGCACGTCGTCGGTCCTCGGCCCCCAGTAGGCGGCGAAGATCCGGGCGAACACCGACACCACGTGGTCGACCGCCACCTCGGCCGGCTCGCCCGAAAGGACATTCAGGGACGGTGGCGCCTCGGTCTCCTCGGGGTCGATGAGCACCAGTCGCTCAAGGGCACGCTTGGGGATCCGGGCGAGCAGGTCGACGACGAGGTCGCCCTTCGGGTCGATGTCCACCACGCCACGGCCGGCTGCCATGTCGGCGAGTGCCAGGTTGGCGAGCAGCGTCGACTTGCCCGAGCCGGTCGCGCCGATGACGTGGGTGTGGAAGCGGCCGTCTTCGACTCCAAGGGCGACGGCACGCCGGGGGCTGACCTCGGTGTCCCCGAGGACCCGGAGCCCGGCTCCGTCACCGACG
>DATKRB010000022.1:0-2956 GCA_035532415.1 Acidimicrobiales bacterium
GGGCCCCTCTTCCCCCACTTCCCGAACCTGAACACCCTGCGGGGGGACAGGTACCGGTCCGCGGAGGCCTACCTCGAGACCGTGCGACGCCTCCGCGAATTGCAGCCCGAGATGCTGGTCACCGGGCGCCACGACCCCATCGTCGGTGCCGAACTCGTCGACGCGTCGCTCGAGCGCCTCCACGATGCGGTCGACTACGTCCACACGCGAGCGCTCGAGGGGTTCAACGCCGGGATCGACGTCTGGACGCTGATGCGCGAGATCGAGCTGCCTCCCCATCTGCGTGTCGGCCAGGGCTACGGCAAGGTGGCGTGGGCCGTGCGGACGCTGTGGGAGACGTACGTGGGCTGGTTCCAGTTGCGGTCGACCACCGAGATGTACCCGGACTCGTCGGGAGCAGCGCTCGCCGAGCTCGTGGCCGCCGCCGGCACCGATGCCGCCGTCGAGCGCGCCGAGGCGGCGTTGGCTCGTGGCGAAGCCGCTGTCGCCATCCGGGTGGCGGAGGCCGTCGAACGCCAATTGCCCGATGATCCGCGGGTCGAAGGCGTGCTCGTCGCCGCGCACCGGTACCTGCTCGACCATGGCGGTGACGTCAGCTTCTGGGAGAACGGCTGGCTCCGTCACGAGCTGGAGCGTCGAGGGGCAGACTGAGGGCGTCCCACGACGGTCACCTGCTGCGTCCCTCCTGCGGCGCCCGTGGTGCACCGCAGGATCCACGCTCACGGTCGACCGGCTCCGGGGGTGACGCGTGGAGGCGCCACCCGTGCCGGGCTGCGATGATGCACCGTGTCCACAGGCCCGAACGCGAGCCGGCATTCCCGGGCCGGGCGCCGTCGGCGTTTGCTGGCTGCGCAGTGCGCGTTCGTCGCGACCGCCGCCGTGCTCGTTCCCGGCTGCTCGACGAGCTCGGACCTTCCTCGGGTCGCGGTCATCGGGGATTCGATCACCGCCCTCGCCCAGCCGGACATCTCGACGGAATTGGAGGGCTCCTTCGACGTCGGCTTCGTGTTCCGGATCAGCGTGCGCATGGACCAGATGCTGGATCTCCTCGCGGCCGACCTCCGGGACAACGGCCCGACGAAGGCGGCCGTCATCAACCTGGGAACCAACGACGCCATCGCCGGCGGGGACAGCGCGCAGGCACTGGCGACGTTCGATCAGCTGATGAAGACCGTCGGCCCCGTGCAGTGTGTGGTCCTGACCACGATCGGGCCGTTCGCGGACGACCGGGGACGGAGCGACGTCGGAGCTTCGCTGAACCGACGGATGGACCACCTGGTGGCTGCTGACCCCCGGCGCTTCAAGCTGGTCGATTGGAGCAGGCTCCTGGGCTCGCTGGACCCGGAGTCGCGCGGGTTCGTCCTGCAGCCGGACCGGATCCACGAGACGGAGGCGGGGGCCCGTTGGATCGCGGTCTCGGACAAGACGGCGCTCGACACCTGCGGCACGGACGAGCAGCCCTCCATGATCCGGGTTCCCGGGCCGTAGCGGGACGGCCGTCCGGCTACCGGCACCGGGTGCCGGGTCGCCGACCCACCCCTTGACCGGCAGGTGCCGCCGGCCACGGCCCGCGACAGCGGGCCCCGGCCACGGATCGCTCCTCAAGAAGCCGGTGGCGATGCCGATGCTCACGGAAGGCCCGTCACGAGCAGCGAAGGTGGTGACCGCCTGTGGCTGTTCCCGCCGGCAACGTCGATCCACTCGCCGAACCCGAAGGCAGGATCTGGCGGACCTGGACGTTCGTGCTCGTGGCCGTCGTCGTCCTGGTCGTCGGCTTGGGGGCGTCGGCGGTGGGGGCGTGGTCGTCCCACCGGTCGGCGCTCCGGGGCGAGGTGGCGGCGGCCAGATCGCAGGCGCAGGCCCAGTCGTCCGCACTCTCGGCCGCCCTGGGTCGGGACATGGACTTCGTCAACAGCCAACGTGCGCTGTTCACGTCGGTGCCGCAGCTGACGAACCTGCAGCTTGCCGCCTGGTACGCCTCCCTCGACGTCCAGCAGCGCTATCCGGGAACCATCGGCTTCGGGCTCGTCGAACGCGTTCCGGCGAGCGACCTGGCGAGTTTCGGAGCCACCGTGGTCGCCGATCCCCCGGACTACGGGACGATCACCGCGCCGTACACCGTCTTCCCCTCCACGCCGCGCCCCGAATACTGCCTGCAGCGGTATTCGACAGTCTTCGACCTCAAGAAGCTCGTTTCGATCACACCCACGTTCGACTTCTGCGCGCCCACGATCTCGGGCGTCGCATCGCCGCTGCCGCCGCTGCTCGCCGAGGCCGGCGCGACCGGGCGGCCCACCGTCCTGTCCGCAGCAAGCTACCCGTCCACCAGGTCACTCGGCGACCTGATCATCGTCTTCGACCCGACCTACGTGTCGGGCAAGACGCCGACGACCGTGGACGCCCGCAACGCCCAGCTCGTCGGCTGGACGATCGGCACCTTCAGCGGACACTCGCTGCTCGATTCCGTCCTGGGTCCCGCCGGGCAGACCTCCCGGGCCACGATCCTCCAGTTGGGGGCCAACGGTCGCACCACCGTGGTGGCCTCCCAAGGGGTCGTGCCGCGAGGTGTCGGCTCGTTCTCCCTGGTGCAGGCCACCACCTTGAGCGACGCGCGGTGGCGCTTCGCGGTCAACCAGGCGCTCGAGGGCAAACCGTGGGACCAGGCCCTGATCATCGGCGGATTGGGCATCCTGGTGACCATGCTGCTCTTCGTCGTGCTGATGGTCTTCAGCCGCTCCCGCGAGCGGGCCTTGCGAATGGTGGACGAGCGCACCGGGCAGCTCCGGTTCCAAGCGCTCCATGATGCGCTCACCGCCTTGCCGAACCGGCCGCTGATCCTCGATCGGACCGACCAGATGCTCGCCCGCAGCCGGCGGACCGGTGAGCCCGTCGCCGCGATGTTCCTCGACCTGGACAACTTCAAGGAGATCAACGACACCCTCGGGCACGGCGCCGG
>DATKRB010000023.1:0-150059 GCA_035532415.1 Acidimicrobiales bacterium
CCACGTCCGATCGGCGGGACGGCGGGCCCGGTCGACCGCCGAGCGGGGCTCCACGAGGACGACGTCGGCTCCGCACTCGGCGAGGAGCATGGCCGCCACCGACCCCGCCAGGCCTTCGGACAGGTCGAGGATCCGTACCCCTTCGAGAATTCCCTCGTTCATCCGGTCCCCCTGCTCGCGATCGTTCGAATGGTAGCGAATCCCGTGTGTCCGGGGTTGGGGGTGTCGGCCGGCGACCTGGCCGATGCTCGACGGGCGCTCAGGGCTCCGGAGGAAATAGACTGTCGGCGATCACGCGACCGACGGCCGAGGGAGCCGAGACCGGGCACCACCGGGCCTCGGGAAAGAGGGGGCTTCACCGATGAAGTGCGACGACATGATCCTCATCAGCATCGATGACCACATCATCGAGCCGGGCAACATGTTCGATCGCCACACACCCGCGAAGTACAAGGGCGACGCCCCCAAGCTGGTCCGCGGGGAGGACGGCATCGATCGGTGGGAGTACCAGGGCCAGTCGACCGGGTCGGTGGGCCTCAACGCCGTCGCGTCGTGGCCGCACGAGGAGTGGGGCTTCGACCCGATCGGCCATGCCGAGATGCGCCCTGGCTGCTACGACGTCGAGCTGAGGGTCCGTGACATGGACGCCAACGGCGTGCTGGCCTCCATGTGCTTTCCGACGTTCGCCGGGTTCAACGGGATGTCGCTGTCCCGGGCGGAGAACAAGGAGCTCACCACGGTCGTGGTGTCCGCGTACAACGACTGGCACATCGACGAACTGGCCGGTGAGCACCCCGGGCGGTTCCTCCCCCTGGGCATCCTCCCCGTGTACGACCCCGCGGGCATGGTCGACGAGATCAACCGGATCGCCAGAAAGGGTTGCCACGCCGTCAGCCTCCCGGAGACCCCGTACGGCGTCGGGTTGCCGAGCTTCGAGGTGACCGACTACTGGGACCCCGTGTTCAAGGCGTGCAGCGACAACGACGTGGCGATCTGCCTGCACATCGGGGGGTCCTTCGGGCTGATCCAGCGACCGCCGGAGGCGTCGGTCGACCATCTGATCATCCTCGCCCCCCAGCTGTCCGCCATCACGGCGACCGACCTGATGGTCGCCGGCACCTTCGTGCGATTTCCCGACCTGAAGGTGGCGCTGTCGGAAGGGGGGATCGGCTGGATCCCCTTCTTCCTCGACCGCCTCGACCGGCATGTCGACAACCAGCGGTGGACCGGGCTGAAGGTCGGCACGAAGGGCAAGACGCCGACCGACGTCTGGCGGGACAACTTCCTCGGTTGCTTCATCACCGACCCGACGGCGCTCCGCATCCGCGACCGGATCGGGGTCGACAGCATCGCCTGGGAGTGCGACTATCCGCACTCGGACTCCACCTGGCCGCGCTCACCCGAGGCGGTCTGGGGGGAGCTGCAGGGGGCCGCATGCTCGGACGAGGAGATCCACAAGATCACATGGGAGAACGCGGCTCGCTTCTTCAGCTTCGATCCGTTCGCGAACATGTCGAGGGAAGAGGCGACGGTGAAGGGCCTCAGGGCCCGGGCGAGCGACGTCGACGTCAGCGAGACCTCGCGCAGCGAGTACAAGCGACGGTACGCGGAGACCCACGCCGCCTGAGGCCGGCGAGCGCGACCGAGCCGGGTCAGCCCGAGACGGCGCCCTCGGCCCGGAGCGCTCCGATCTCGGCCTCGGTGTAGCCGGCAGCGGCCAGTGCCACGTCGGTATCGCCCCCGACCATCGGAGGCGGTGCCGACGCCGTCGCCGACCTCGGCCCGTCGAGGTCGCGCAGCCGGATGGGGTTCGCGGGCACCGAGACGCCGGCGACCTCGACGATGCTGCCCCGGGCCCGTACCTGCGGATCGTGCACGACGTCGGGACCGCGATTGACGGCGCCGACGGCGGCACCGAGGGGCCCGAGCAGGTCCACCCACTCGGCTGCCGGGCGTGAGGCGAAGACGGCCGCGAGCTGCGCCGTGATCTCGTCGGCCCTGTCCGCGGGTGGCAGGGACCCGGCGAGATCGCCGAGCCCGAGACCGTTGCACAGGGCGGCCCATGTCCGCGGCTCCGCGGCCGCCACGGTGACGAAGCGCCCGTCGGCGCACTCGTAAAGACGACGATCGGGAGTGACGGGGATCCCCCAAGGCGATCCGGCGAGCTCGCCGTCGGTTCCCGAGAGCAGCCAGGTCGCCGCCTCGGCCAGGCTGACGTCGATCTGGCACCCCCTACCGGACCGCTCGCGCTCGAGCAGGGCCGAGGTGATCCCGGTGGCTGCCATCATCGCCCCGAGCGGCACGGCCAGGACGCTCTGGGGGTGCCACGGAAGCTCCGGGTTGATCGCCGCCAGCAGGCCCGAGTGCGCGGTGTAGGTGAGGTCGTGGCCGGGACGCGTGGCGTAGGGGCCGTCCTGGCCGAAGCCGGTGATCGAGCACCAGATCAGGCGCGGGTGCTCGGCCGCCGCCTGCGGGTAGCCGAAGCCCCGCTTCTGCATGTCACCGGGCCGGTTGTTCTCGACGAGCACGTCGGCCCAGCCGGCCAGCCGGTTCAGGACCTCGTTGCCCCGAGGGTGGCGGAGATCGAGCCCGACGGACCTCTTGCCGCGGCTCAGGCCGACGCCGACGCCCCCGGCCATGGGGTTCGCTGCCGGCGCGTCGACCCGGTAGACCTGCGCTCCGAGGTCGGCGAGCAGCAACGTGCAGTACGCCCCGGGTGGGAAACGCGTGAGGTCCAGTACCCGGACGCCGGACAATGGCCCCCGCACCGCGTCTTCTGCCATGTGCACCCCGCGGGGACCGAACCCGCTTGCCTTTCAGCGACTCTCCCCGGCCTCACCCGGGACGGCGACGGCGACGACTGTACTGTACGGGCTGCCGAACCATCCGCCCCGTTGCGCGGCAAGGAGAAGGGACGTCGCAGATGCCGTTCACCATCGACCTCGAAGGCCGTCTGGCGCTGGTCACCGGCGCCGGTCAGGGGGTGGGGAGAGCGATCGCCCTGGCGCTTGCGAGCGCCGGTGGTGCCGTTGCGGTGAACGACTTCGTCCCCGACCGCGCCGAGTCGGTTGCCGAGGAGATCCGGGCCGCCGGCGGAGAGGCCGTCCCCGCCCCGTTCGACGTCTCCGACTTCGACGCGGTCATGTCGGCCGTCGAGCGGGTCGGCAACGTGGACATCCTCGTCAACAACGCGGGCAACGCCGGCCCGGAAGGGTTCAACTTCGGCCCGTTCGCCCAGACCCGGCCATCGGACTGGGCCCGTTACTTCGGCGTCAACCTCTTCGGGGTCATGCACTGCACCCGTGCTGCCCTTCCGGGGATGATCGATCGGCAGGACGGTCGGGTGGTGACCATCATCTCCGACGCCGCCCGTTGGGGCGAGCCGTACATGGGCGCGTACGCGGCGGCGAAGGCGGGTGCCGCCGGGTTCAGCCGCTCCGTCGCCCGGGAGGTGGGGCGTCACGGCATCACGGCGAATTGCGTCGCGCTGGGGTCCATCGACCCGTCGGAGGGGCCGGCCGAGGCCGAGGCGACCCCCGAGGAGGCGGACCGGCTGCACAAGCAGCTCCGCGGCTACATCATCCGCCGTCGGGGACGGCCCGAAGACGTCTCCGGGCTGGTGACCTTCCTCGTCAGCCCGTTGGCGTCATGGATCACCGGCCAGACCTACCCGGTCAACGGGGGCTACACGGTCAACCAGTAGGTACCGCCCCCGCACGGTCCCGTAGCCTGGGGATTCCCGGACCCCGTCGGTGTCCGACGGGTCTCTGGGCATCGCCTGTGAGGAGATGCCGCCATATCCTCCCCCCGACAGGCTATGAAGTGGGACTCATGGAGCATCTTCTCTCGACGTGGGGCTACCTGGCGCTCTTCGCTGTCACCTTTCTCTCGTCAATGGGGATCCCGGTCGGCTCGGAGATCGCCATCGTGTACGGAGGGGCACTGGCCAGCGGCCAGCTCGGGACCAGCGGGGACCACCTGAACCTGTTCCTCGTGATCCTGGTGGCGCTGGTGGGGGAGTTGGTCGGATCGTCCGCCGGCTACGCGATCGGCTACTTCGGCGGGAGGCCCCTGGTCGACCGGGTCGGCAAGTACGTCTTGCTCACCCACAAGGACCTCGACCGGGCCGAGCGGTGGTTCGACGGGCGGGGGGAGTCGGTGGTGCTGATCGGGCGGCTGATCCCGCTGATCAGGTCCTTCATCTCCCTGGCCGCGGGCCTGGCGGAGATGACGGTGGGGAAGTACGCGGTGCTGACGGTCCTGGGCTGCGGGATCTGGTGCGCCGCGCTGGCCTCCATCGGCTACAGCCTGGGGAGCAGCTGGCACCACATCGTGCAGGCCTTCCACTATGCGGGGTACGTCGCCGGCGCCCTCGCCGTGATCGCCGTCATCGCCGTGTTCCTGCACCGGGTGAGAGCCGTGAGGGCCCAGGGCGATCGCGCGGTGGGCGGAGCCGGGGCGGGAGACGAGCCCGGCCTGTGACCGGGAGCCCCGCCGCGGGGGATCCTTGATCGAGCGGGCGATCTGGCGTTGACTGAGGGCAGCCGCCGAAAGCACTGGAGGCCCACATGACCGATCGGCCACCCCCCAGCCTCCCGAGGTTCTCGTCGATCCAGGAGGAGCGCCAGCACCGTCGGGAGCGGCTGGCCGTCGGCCTGCGGCTCTTCGGCCGGCTGGGTTTCGACGAGGGCGTGGCCGGTCACATCACGGCCCGCGACCCCGAGCTGACGGACCACTTCTGGGTCAACCCCTTCGGGATGAGCTTCAAGCGGATCCGGGTCCGAGACCTGCTGCTCGTCGACGGGAAAGGCCAGGTGGTGGAGGGGACGTGGCCGGTCAACGCCGCAGCGTTCTGCATCCACTCCCAGATCCACGCGGCGCGGCCGGACGTGATCTCGGCGGCACATGCGCACGGGACCTACGGCAAGGCGTGGTCGGCGCTCCACCGCCCGCTCCAGCCGTTGACCCAGGATGCCTGTGCGTTCTTCGACGACCACGAGGTGTTCGACGACTATTCGGGCGTCGTGTACGACCTGGCGGAGGGGGCACGGATCGCCAAGTCGCTGGGCCAGGGCAAGGCGGTGATCCTGGCCAACCACGGTGTGGTGACCGTGGGCACCTCCGTCGACGAGGCCGTGTGGTGGTTCGTGACGATGGAGCGCACGTGCCAGGTGCAGCTGATGGTGGAGGCCGCAGGCGGCGGTCGGCCCATCCCCGACGACGTGGCTCTCCTGACCCGGGGCCAGGTGGGGTCCCACATCGCCGGTTGGCTGAGCTTCCAATCGCTTCACGACTGGATCGTCGCGACCGAACCGGACGTGCTCGACGGCTGACGGGACCGGCACCGGCCCCTGGGAGCCCGTCCGGACCCGGGCAGGATTGGCCAGGGCGCCCCGGCTGAGGGAGCATATCGGTATGAACGCCGCAGCGGATGATCCCACCAACTACATCGGAGGGCAGTGGCTCAACGCCACCACGAAGGCCCGGTTCGACTCGCTCGACCCCGCGTCGGGTCGGGTCGTCGCCTCGGTCTCCGACAGCGGGCGGGACGAGGCAGTCGCCGCCGTGGATGCCGCCTGGGACGCGTTCCCGGCATGGTCCCGCCTGACGGCGTACCAGCGGTCCGAGCTCCTCTACAAGGCCCACGGGCTGATGCTCGAGCGGCACGAGGCTCTGGCCAAGCTCATGACCGAGGAGCAGGGCAAGCCCATCCGCATGGCCCGCACCGAGGTGCGCTACGGGGCCGATTTCCTGCTGTGGTACGCCGAGGAGGCCAAGCGGGTGTACGGGGAGACGATCCCGTCGGCCCGCGCCGACCAGCGCTTCCTGGTGCTGCGGGAACCGGTCGGTGTGGTGGGGGCCATCACCCCGTGGAACTACCCGATCTCGATGATCACCCGCAAGGTCGGGCCGGCTTTGGCCGCGGGTTGTACCGTCGTGCTGAAGCCGGCCGAGCAGACGCCGCTCTGCGCGGTGGAGATGTTCCGCATCTTTGACGAGGCGGGCCTGCCGCCCGGCGTGGTGAACCTCGTGACGACCTCGCGTCCGGCTCCGGTGGGTGAGGTGATCCTGCAGGATCGGCGGGTGCGCAAGATCGCCTTCACCGGCTCGACCGAGGTGGGCAAGCAGTTGGCGGCCGGGGCCGCGGCCCAGATGAAGCGCGTGTCGCTGGAGCTGGGTGGCCATGCGCCGTTCGTCGTGTTCGACGACGCCGATCCGGTCCACGCGGCCAAGGGCGCGGCCGCGGTGAAGTTCCTCAACACCGGCCAGGCGTGCATCTCCCCCAACCGGTTCTTCGTGCAGCGCGGTATCGCCGAGGAGTTCATCGGCACCATGCGCTCCCGGCTGGCGGCGCTCCGCGCCGGCTCCGGGTTGACCGACGGGGTGACCGTCGGCCCGCTGATCGACGAGGCTGCGTTGGGCAAGATGCAGCGCCAGGTCGCCGATGCGCGCTCGAAGGGGGCGGCGGTGGAGCTGGGCGGCGAGAGGCTGGTCGACGACGGTCTCGATGCCGGCTACTTCTTCTCACCCACCCTCCTGACCGGGGTGACGCCCGAGATGGAGATCTACCGCGAGGAGACGTTCGGCCCCATCGCCCCGGTGATCGTCTTCGACGACGAGGAGGAGGTGATCGAGATGGCCAACGACACGGACTACGGCCTCGCCTCGTACGTCTACACGCGCGACCTCGGTCGTGCCTTCCGTCTGATGGAGCGGCTGCGCTTCGGGATCGTGGGCGTCAACGACATCAATCCGACATCGGCCGCTGCACCGTTCGGCGGGGTGAAGGAGAGTGGCCTCGGTCGTGAGGGTGGGCGCGAAGGCATCGGGGAGTACCTCGACACCAAGCTGGTCGGCTTGGCCATCTGACGCCCACGACCCGATGCCCGCTCCAGCTCGCCGTTGTTCTGCACCACCTCAGCACCGATAGGATCTCGGATCGTGCCGGAGACCTTCATCAGCGACGAGATGCGCGCTGCCGTCGGTGGGGTGGTGGGGGAGCTGGTCTCGTTCCCCATCTCCGCCTCGGACATCCGCAAGTGGGCACAGGCGGTGTACTACCCCGAGCCCCCGCCCGCCTACTTCTGGAACCAGGCCGAGGCCGAGGCCAGGTTCGGTGGCCTGGTGGCGCCCGAGGAGTTCAATCCCTTCGCGTGGATGACCCCCGAGGGACCACGCGTTCAGGATCCTGCGGACCGCACCGCCATCGGACCCGAAGGGGCGCTGGGGATCACCCCTCCGGCCACCACGGAGCGGCTCAACGGCGGGATCGAGGTCGAGTACACGGGCGTGAGGATGCGGGAGGGGGACGTCATCGTGGCGGTCACCAGGCTGACCGACTACCTCGAGCGGGAGGGCCGTCTCGGGCTCATGCTGTTCACGATCACCGAGCAGGAGTGGACGAACGACAGGGGAGAGATCATCAAGACCCAGCGCGGCACCCTCATCCGGTATTGATGTGGTGATGGACCCCACGATCGGCCAGTCCCTGCCGACCTTCGCCCGGAGGACGGGGTTCCACGCGTGGAACCGGTTCGCGGCGGTGAACGACGAGTTCGTCGACATCCACATGGACGACGAGGCCGGCCGTGGTGCCGGCTACCCCGGGGCGTTCGGGATGGGGAACCTGCAATGGGCCTGGCTGCACTGCCTGCTGCGGCAGTGGATCGAGGCGAGCGGGGGACGCATCGTCGCCGTCAGCTGCCAGTTCCGGGCCCCGAGCCTCAAGGACCGCGAGGTCCGGGCCAACGGCCTCGTGACTGCGGTCCGGCGGGGCGAGCGGGAGGTTCACGTCGACCTCGACATCTGGACCGAGGACGAGGAGGGCTCCCGCCTGGCTCCGGGCAAGGCGACGGTGGCGTTCCCGCTTTCCTGACCTGTCCCGCCGTCTACTCGGGAGCCGTGGCCGCGTATGCCTCCGCGGCCGATCGCACCGCCCGCAGGATTCCCTGGTAGCCGGTGCAGCGGCAGAGGTTCCCCGACAGCGCCTCGCGGATCTCCTGGTCGGTGGGATCGGGGTTCTCCTGCAGGAACGCGGTCGCCGACACCACGAACCCGGGGGTGCAGAACCCGCACTGGAGCCCATGCTCCGAGCGGAAGGCCGCCTGCACCGGGTTGAGCTCGTTGTCGGGTCCGGCGAGCCCTTCGACCGTGACCACTTCGTGCCCGTCCGCCTGGACGGCGAACATCAGGCACGAGCGCACTGCGTTCCCGTCGAGCATGACGCTGCAGGCACCGCACACCCCGTGCTCGCAGCCCAGATGGGTCCCGGTCAGCGTGCAGTCCTCACGGAGGAAGTCGGCGAGGGTCTTGCGAGGTTCGACCGTTGCGCTGACCGCTCTACCGTTCACCACCATCTCGACCTTGCGCTCGGTCATCGGGCTGCCTCCTCCAGTGCTTGTCGAAGTGCCCGGCGGACCATCTCGCCGCCGACCTGCCTGCGGTACTCGCTGGACGCGTGGAGGTCCGAAGGCGGGTCCGCCGCCTGCACGGCGAGGTGGCCGACCTCCGTCAGATCCTCCGCCGACGGCGTCCTCCCGAGCAGCGCCGACTCGGCTGGCGACGCCCGGACCGGGGTGCTGTCCATCCCGAGGAGCGCGATCGCACACCGGCGTACCTCGCCGGAATCGCCGATCTCCACCCCGCACACCGCACCGGTCAACGCGAAGTCGCCGTGCCGGCGGGCGAGCTCCTCCACCCCGAAGCCGCACCGTCCGGACCAGACCGGGAAGCGGATGGCGGTCAGGATCTCGTCGCCTTCGAGCGACGTCGTCCAGGTGGACTCGAAGAATTCGTCGGCCGGGATCGTCCGGGTTCCCGACGACGAGGCGACCTCCATCTCGGCGTCGAGCGCGAGGGCGACGGTCGGGTACTCGGCTGCGGAGTCGGCGTGCGCGATCGAGCCGCCGATCGTGCCCCGGTTCCGGATCTGAAAGTGGCCGATCAGCGGGGTGACCTTGGTGAGCAGCGGTACCGAGGCGGCGACCTCTGGGTCGCGCCCGACCACGCGGTCGACGGTGGCCGCTCCGATCCGCAGGAAGCCGTCCTCCCGCCGTATCCCTTTGAGCTCGGCAAGCGGGCCGATGTCGACCAGGTGCTCGAAGGCCGTCAACCGCAAGGCCAGCATGGGGATCAGGCTCTGGCCCCCGGCGAGGAGCTTGGCCTCGTCACCCAGCTGGGCCAGGGTGGCCAAGGCTGCATCGAGGCTCTCGGGGACCTCGTACTCGAACGCCGACGGCTTCACGGAGTCTTCCTCCCGGCAGGGGAACGGTGTCGCCCGGCGGCGACGGGGGAGATGCTAACCCACCGCTCGGGTGGGGAGAGGTCCTAGGACTTGGCGCCCGAGCGCCGCAACAGGAAGATCAACAGGGCCAGAACTCCCACCCCGGCGAGAACGGGGAGCAAGCGTTTCAGCACGGGAGCGGTGGAGACGCCGAGGAGATCGATGACGTCGTCGTCCCGCGCGGCGCTCGGGGCCCCCGAGACGGCGCCGGCCGGACGACCGCCGACCGGGGAGCCAGCGGCGGGCGTCTCGTCCGCGTGCCCCCCGCCGGCCCCGTTGGTGCCCGCTGCGGCCGAAGGGCCCAGGTCGGGCGTTCCCGGCCCGCTCAGCTCGGCGGCCAGGTTCTCGGCGAACTTGTCGGTGAGCTTGCCGGCCACGTCGGAGATGACCCCCCGACCGAACTGCGCCGGCCGACCGGTGATGTTGAGGTCGGTCACGACGCTGACCTCGGTCTCGTCGCCCCGACCCGTCAGCGCCGTCGTGACCGTGGCCTTGGCCGTCCCCGATCCGCGGCTCTCCTTGCCGCTGGCGTCGATCACCGCGCGGTGGGCCTGTTCGTCCTTCTGCACGAACTTCGCCGTGCCCTGGTAGGTGACGACGATGGGTCCCACCTTGACCTTCACCCGCCCCTTGAATTCGTCCCCGTCGGCACCGTCGAGGGTGGCGCCGGGCATGCAGCGGGCAACCCGCTCCACGTCGAGCAGGACCTTCCACGCCTCGTCGACGGGTGCCGCCACGGTGAAGTTGTTCTTTAGTTGCACGTGGTTCCTCTTTCGGGTTCTTCGGACAAGAGCACGAGATCGTCGGGGGTGTCGATGTCCTCCGCCGACGCTACGTCGCCGCACTCGACGGTGGTGACGAGATCGGGGTGCGCACGGAGAAAGCGGCGGGCGCCAGCGTCACCCTCGGCGAGGTCGGCGACGTCCCCCCACACGGACCGGTCGAGCAGTACCGGGTTGCGTGGCCGGCCGTCGAACGACGCCACGGCGACCGGCGACCCACCCTGCCAGGCGGCGATGAGGCGGCCCACGGCATCGGGGCCCACCCGAGGCTGGTCGCAGAGCGCGACCACGGCGGCCCCGATGCCGCTCCGACCGGACAGCGCCTTCAGCCCTGCTCGCAAGGATGAACCGATCCCTTCCTCCCAATCGGGGTTGACGACCACGTCGGCCGCGCCGAGCCTGGCCCGCCGCACGACCTCGCCGGCGCCTGCACCGATCACCGCCACGACCGGTGTACACCCCGACCTTAGAAGAAGCCGGGCCCCACGCTCCACCAGGAGCTCGCCGTCGTGCTCGATCAGGGCCTTGGGGCCACCGAAGCGCTGCCCCCCGCCGGCGGCCAGGAGCATCCCCGCGACGCTCACCGCGGGCCGGTCGGCGTCCGGCTCCTCACGCCTGGGCCTGCTCGAGCGCCTGGTGGATCCTCCCCGTGCGAGCCGCCAGCGGGAGCCCGCTGGCATCCCACCGCCTGCGGATGATGTCCGCCGCGATGGAGACGGCCGTCTCCTCGGGGGTCCGGGCGCCGATGTCGAGCCCGATCGGGGAGACCAACCGGCCCAGCTCCTCCTCGTTGAGCCCTGCCTCGCGCAAGCGGGTCAGGCGGTCCTCGTGCGTTCGGCGGCTCCCCATGGCCCCGACGTACACGGCCGGGCCCCTCAGGGCGAGCTCGAGCGCCGGGATGTCGAATTTCGGATCGTGGGTGAGCACGCAGATCACCGTGCGCTCGTCCACCTGTGTGCGGGCGAGGTAGCGGTGGGGCCAGTCGCACACGACCTCGTGGGCCTCGGGGAAGCGCTTCGGGGTGGCGAAGACGGCCCGGGCGTCGCACACGGTCACGTGGTAGCCGAGGAACACGCCGATGCGGGCCACGGCGGAGGCGAAGTCGATGGCCCCGAAGACGATCATGCGGGGAGGCGGGGCGAAGGACTGAATGAACACCTCGCGGTCCGAGGACAGGCGCTCGCCATGGGTGCCGAAGTGCCGGGCGCCGCTCTGCCCCTGCGCCAGCATGCCCCGGGCGTCTTCGGTCACATGGGTGTCGAGCCCCGGGTCGCCGAGCGAGCCGAGGGTCCGATCCGGCCAGATGGCGAGCCGCGCTCCCAGCATCGGTCCGGCGCTGATGGTGGCCAGGGCCACCGGCTCGCCGACCTGGCCGGATCGGAGCACCTCGGCGAGCAGGTGGGCTTCGGCCGAGCTGATGGGAGTGACCAGCACGTCGAGGATCCCCCCGCAGGTCAGGCCGACGGCGAAGGCCTCGTCGTCGCTGATGCCGAAGGTGGTGAGGGTCGCGGCACCGTCGGGGAGCAACGAGGTCGCCAGTTCGTACACGGCGCCTTCGACGCATCCACCGGAGACGCTCCCGATGACCTCGCCCCCGGCGCTGACCGCCATGGCCGCCCCCGGCGGCCGGGGCGCACTCCCGCGGATGCCGACCACGGTGGCCAGGGCGAAGGGCGTCCCGTCCTCGCACCAGCCGCGGAGTCGATCACCGAGCTCCTGCATGAAGCCCTCCCGTCTGTCGTCGCGCGCTCGCCCCCGGTCCCCGGCCCGCCGGGTCCCCGGCCGAACCGACCAGGGTGGCGGCCAGCCGTGACAGGGCGGCGAAGCTGTGCCCCTCGACGAAGTCGTCGAGATATGGCAGGGCGGCTGCCATGCCTCCCGCCAGAGGCTCAAATCCCGGTTGGGCCTTGTGGGGGTTGGCCCAGACCACTTTATGGGCGAGACGTCCGAGCCGCGCCATCTGCCGACCCAGCTCGGCGGGGTCGCCCCGTTCCCACCCGTCGGAGAGGACGGCCACGACGGACCCTCGGGCGAGGCCCCGCTGGCCCCAGGTGTCGAGGAACTCCTTCAGCAGCTCGCCGAGCCGCGTGCCGCCCCCCCGGTCCACCACCGCGGCCATGACGTCCCGGACGGCCCGCTCACCGTCCGCGGTGCCGAGCATCGGGGTGACCCGCGTGAGACGGGTGCCGATGGTGAAGACCTCGGTCTGGGGGGCCCTTCGCCGACCGGCGGCGTGGGCGAAGCGGAGGAGGGCCTCGCCGTATGCGGCCATCGAGCCGCTCACGTCCACCAGCAGGACGAGTCGGCGTGGCCGCCGGCACCGCCGGAGGTAGGCGATCTCGGCGACCTCCCCGCCCTGCGAGACGATGCGCCGTAGCGTCCGGGCCCGATCGGGCCGGCCCCGAGGCGCCGGCCGGCTCCGGGCGGCGCGCCGAAGTTCGTGCGATCCGGCGAAGACGTTGGCGAGCAGGCGGAAGAGGGAGGGATCCAGTGCCGCCAGCTCGGCCAGGTCGCGGTCGGCGATGCGTTCGAGGCTGCTGGCGGTCGGGATCTCGACGTCCTCGTCGGCGGGCTCGAGCTCGCCTTCGGCCCCCACGGAACCACCCAGGGACACGGCCAGCGGCGTCCCGGCCGCCGGTGGCGGCTCCGGGGTCTCGGGGCCGGCCGGAGGGTAGAGGTACGAGGCGAAGAGCAGATCGAAGGTGGCGAGCTCCTCGGGCCGCGAGCACATGGTCAGGCGGCCCGCCCGGTACACGTGGAGCGGGAGGGCGGGGTCGAGGAGGTCCAGGGCCTCCAGCCACGCGTGGACCCGGTCGGGCGAAGCCGGCACCTGATGGCGCCGGAGCGCCCGCGCCAGCATGACCACCCGCCCCACCGGATCGTCGGGCCCCACCGGATCCACCGGATCGTCGGGCCCCACCGGATCCACCCGCCGGGCGGCGGCCGTCCGCTCATTCATGGTCGCCCTCGTCGACGAGGGTCGCCAGGCCGAGGTCGTGCACCCGTTCGAGGTCCTCGTGGTACTTGAGCACGCTCCCGAGCGTTGCCGAGGCCATCGCCGGGGTGAGGTCGTCGGCCCCGAGGACGGTGAGGGCCTCCGCCCAGTCGAGGGCCTCGGCGACGCCCGGCGGCTTCAGCAGGTCGGTGCCGCGCAGGCGCTGTGCCGCTCCGGCCACCCGTTCGGCGATCCGCCGGGAGACGTGGGGGAGCCGGCGCTCGATGATGGCCACTTCACGCTCGTAGGAGGGGTTGTCGACCCAGTGGTACAGGCATCGCCGCTTCAGGGCGTCGTGGACCTCCCGGGTCCGGTTGGACGTCACGATCACCACCGGAGGGGTGATCGCTCGCACCGTGCCGATCTCGGGGATGGTCACCGAGAACTCGCTCAGCATCTCGAGCAGGAGCGCCTCGAACTCGTCGTCCGCCCGGTCCACCTCGTCGATCAGGAGCACGCTCGGGTTCGTCTCGAGAGCCCGCAGCAACGGGCGGGACACCAGGAAGTCCCGGCTGTAGAGCTCGCGCTCGAGCGTTCCGGCATCGCGGTCGGTGCGCGAGGCCTCGGCAGCGCGCAGGTGCAGGAGCTGGCGGGGGAAGTCCCAGTCGTACAGCGCCTGGGCGGCGTCGATCCCCTCGTAGCACTGCAGGCGGATCAGCGGTGCCTGCAGGATCCGGGCGAGGGCGTCGGCGACCGCGGTCTTCCCCACCCCGGCGGCCCCTTCGAGGAAGAGCGGCCGGCGCATGGTCACCGCCAGAAAGCAGGCGATCTCCATCTGCTCGTCGGCCAGGTAGCCCTCGGCCTCCAACGCCTTGCCCATGTCGGCAGGACTGCTGATCGCCGCAGCCTCGTCGTTGACGCTCATGTGGTCAGCATCCTCCCGAGACAGGAGGGAGGACCGCCACCTCGTCCCCGTCCGTCACAGCCGCAGAGCGGTCGGCCTCGTTGCCGTTGACCCAGACCTTGGAGTGGGCCAGGACATCGGCGAAGCTCGGTCCGAACCGCCGTTCGGCCTCGGCCAGCACGTCGGCGAGACTCGCACCGCCGATGTCGTCGGACCCTCGTCCCGCGGCCTCCCGCGCCGGCCCGAACAATCGCACCCGAGCCATCGACCTACCCTCCGATGGTCGACATCGAGCGAATGGGCTGGAGGAAGCCGGGGTCGTTGATGCCGTGCCCGGCCAGCTTCCGCCACGTCGCCCCGCGGAAGGCCATGGCGACCTGCCCGTCGCTACCGCCGGAACGGATGAGGTCACGAACCGACAGCTCGTCGTCGGAGAACAGGCAATTGCGGATGGATCCGTCGGCGGTGAGCCGGAGACGGTCGCACGTCCCGCAGAACGGCCGGGTGACGCTCGACACCACTCCGATCTCTCCGAGGCCGTCGGCGAACACGAAGCGCTCGGCCGGAGCGGTGCCCCCCCGGTCCCCTGTCTCGGGGACGACCGGGAGCAGGGGCCACCGGCGGTTGATCCGCTCCACGATCTGGTCGCCCGAGACGACCGTCTCCCGTCGCCAGCCGTGCTGGGCGTCGAGCGGCATGAACTCGATGAACCGGACGATCCTGCCGGTCTTCCGTGCGAACTCGGCGAAGTCCTCCACCTCGTCGTCGTTGACGCCGGCCATGACGACGACATTGACCTTCACCGGGCCGAGACCGGCCTGTTCGGCGGCCTCCATCCCCGTCAGCGGCCAGCGGAGCTGACCACGGCGGCGGATCGCGGCGAACCGGTCGGGTCGGAGTGAATCGCAGCTCACGTTCACGCGGTTCAGGCCTGCGTCGGCCAGTTCCCGGGCCATCCGGCCGAGTCGCCAACCGTTGGTGGTCAGGGCCAGGTCGTCAAAGCCGATGACCGACAGCGCGCCCACGATATCGACGATGTCGCTGCGGAGCAGGGGCTCGCCGCCGGTCAACCGGACCGAGCGGACACCCAGCTCGTGAGCGATGCGGGCCACCCGGACGATCTCGTCCGCCCGCAACATCTCCTCGCTCGGGCGAAGGGGAACGCCCTCCTCCGGCATGCAGTAGACGCAACGGAAATTGCAGTGGTCGGTCAGCGAGATGCGCAGGTCCGTGTGGACGCGCCCGAACGGGTCGAGCAAAGGGCCCTCCTCGGGCGCACCCGCCGCCGCCGGCCGCCGACCCAGCGAGACCGGGATCGCCGTGGTGCTCACCCTTGCGCCCCGGCACGCCAGGGGCGACCGTCCGCGGTAGCCGTCTCGACCGCCTCGATGTGGTGGCAGGCCCCCCACGCCTCCCCGCCTTGCCAGGATTCGCGCTTCCAGATCGGGACGGTCGCCTTCAGTGTGTCGATGCAGTAACGGGCGGCGTCAAAAGCCTCCGACCGGTGGGGAGTCGACACGGCTACCACGACGGCCGTGTCGGTCACCCTGAGAAGACCGACGCGATGGAGCAGCACGACCCGGCCGATATCGGGCCAGCGCCGCCGGGCAGCGTCCGCGAGCTCGGCAAGGCGTGGTCCCACCTGTTCCTCGTACGCCTCGTAAAACAGGTCGGTCACGCCCTCCCGCCCGTCGCTGTGGTCCCGGACCGTGCCGTTGAACGTCACCACGGCGCCGCACCCCGGGACCACGGCCCACCGGCTCGTCTCGTCGACCGGGAGCGCAGTACGGAGGAGACCGATCCAATCGTCGCCCGACGCCGGCGGGGAGACGGCGACCTCCTCCGACTCGACCCTGACCCTGGCCTCGAGCTCGGTTTCGGCGGAGGTGGTCACACCAGGATGTTACCGGGCGCCGCCGCCGCGCCCCCCTCGGAGCCCGGGAGCCGTCCGGGGACGGCATGCATGCCCCCGCCGTCGCGCTGCCAGGTGCCCGAACGGCCGCCGGTCTTGCTCCAGAGGGTCAGATCGTCCACCCGGGCCTGGGGATGGTCCCCGGAGAGGGCCCCGACGACCGAGAGCGCAGCCAGGGCGCACGCGGTGAGCGCCTCCATCTCCACCCCGGTGCGGGCGACCGTCTCGGCCATCGCGGACACCGCGACCTCCTCGCCGAGGACGGCGACCTGTACGTCGATGTCGGTCAGGGGTACCGGGTGGCAGAGGGGGATCAGGTTGGAGGTGGACTTGGCTCCGATGATGCCGGCCAGGCGCGCCGATCCGAGGACGTCGAGCCCATCGGGGTCCTCGGACAGGCTGGTGACCGCCCCGGCGACGCCCACCACCCGGCACCGGGCGACGGCCCGCCGGAGGGTGACCGGCTTGCCGGTGACGTCGACCATCGAGGCCCGGCCCTGCTCGTCGAGATGGGTGAACTCAGGCATCGCGGTGGGACGGGCCGGAGGCGGTCACCTGATCAGGGTACCGGTGCCGGGCCGGCCCCGGACGAGCAGGCCAGGCCCTGGGCGACGTCGGAGAGCAGTGCCGCAGCGACCTCGACCACCCCGGGGCGATGGCTGGCCAGCGCCTCCACCACCACCGGGACGTCGTCGACCGGAAAGGCGAGCCGGGCCCGGCGGGCCAGCACCCGGAACAGGCGCCTCCCGACCTCGCCGGGATCGCCGAGGGCGGACGGTTCGTCGTCGGCGACCCGGCGGGTCACCTCGTCCCAGCGGGGACGCCCGTCGGCCGGGAGGGCGGGGCGCACGAGCGGTCCGAGTGCCATGGCCTCCCTGAAGGCGACCACCAGGGCCGGGTCGGACAGCGTGCCGTCGAGGAGGAGCTCGATGCCGACATGGGCGCCGGCATGCGCGGAACCGGGTCCCAGGCCGGCCCCGAGCAGGGTCCGGCGCAGTCCGTGCACCAGGGCGGTGAACTCGCGGTGCTGGTGGAAGAGGTGGTCGGATCGGTGGTGGACGGCGCGCCCGGTGAGGACCTCGGGCGGGAGCAGGGTGACGTCGGGTCTCGACCCGGCCATCGGGAGGAGGTCCGGCATGACCGTGCCGAGCGCTTCGGCGGAGGTGACCGGTCCCGCCAGGAGCGCGACGAACAAGTGTGAGAAGTAGTTCACCCTCGGGCCGAAGGTACCACCGGGGTCCCGATCCGTCGGGGCCGGATAGAGTCCGACCATGCCTGGCTCAATTCTGGGGAACGCGGTGCGCAGGGTGGAGGATCCCGAGATCCTCGTCGGCCGGGCGACCTACGTCGACAACCTGAAGATCGACGGGATCCTGAGCCTGGTCTTCGTCCGTTCGCCGGTGGCCCACGGCCGGGTCCTCTCCATCGACGCGTCGGCGGCCGCCCGGGCTCCCGGGGTGGTCGCCGTCTACACCGCCGCCGACCTGGCGATGGCCGACGACACCGGGTTGATGCAGCTGCACAAGGATGTCGCCCGGCCTCCCCTGGTCACCGATCGCGTGCGCTTCGTCGGCGACACGGTGGTCGCGGTGGTCGGGGAGACCCAGGCCGAGGCGGTCGACGCCGCCGAGCTCGTGGTGGTCGACTACGAGGCGATCCCGGCGGTCGTCGACCCCGAGGCGGCGCTCGATCCCGCGGCTCCGCTGCTCTTCGAGGGCATCGGCACGAACCTGGTGACCTCCGCGGTGGGGGGGAACAGCGCCGATCCGCTGGAGGGGGCGGACGTCGTGGTCCGGGCCCGGTTCGAGAACCAACGGGTCGCGGTGGTGCCCATGGAGGGCAGCGCCATCGCCGTGATCCCCGGCGACGACGGCGACGGGCACGAGCTCACGATTTTCGTGGGGACGCAGATGCCCCACGCCTTCTGGAGGATGCAGTCGGCGGCGGCCGGGATCGAGCCCGGCAAGATCCGTGTGGTCGCCCCGCACGTGGGAGGCGCGTTCGGCGCGAAGGTGGCGACGACCGAGCACAAGGTGGCCATCGCCTGCGCGTTGCGCCTCGGGCGCCCGGTGAAATGGGTCGAGACCCGCTCGGAGAACCTGGTGGCGATGCCCCACGGCCGGGGCCAGGTCCAATACGTCGAGCTCGGGCTCCGCCGCGACGGGTCGATGGTCGGCCTGCGGTGCCGGATGATCGGCGACGGCGGCGCCTACGGGGGATTCGGCGGGGGGTTGGTCGCCGGTCCCACGCGGTCGATGGCCCAGGGCGTGTACGACATCCCGAAGATCTCGTTTCAGGCGGCGGTGACCGTCACCAACACGACCCCGATGGGTGCCTTCCGGGGAGCCGGCAGGCCGGAGGCCGCGGCCTTTCTCGAGCGGATCGTCGACATGGCCGCGCTCGAGCTGGACCTCGACCCGGTGGAGCTGCGCCGGAAGAACTTCCTGCGTCCCGAGGTGTTCCCGTACACGACGATCATGGGTTCGACCTATGACAACGGGGATTACGACCTGGCCCTGCGGGAAGCGGTCCGGATCGCCGGGTACGAGGACCTGCGCGCCGAGCAGGCGGAGCGCCGGCGCCGGGGGGACCCCAAGCTGCTGGGCATCGGGATCAGCAGCTACGTCGAGGTCACCGCCGGCGGAGGGGGCGGCGAGTGGGGTCGGGTGGACATCGACCCCGACGGCGGCGCGACCGTCCTGGTGGGCACCTCGGCCCACGGCCAGGGTCATGCGACCTCGTTCTCCATGATCGTGGCGGACCGGCTGGGGATCCCGATGGAGCGGATCCGGTTCATCCAGTCCGACACCGCGTTGGTCCCCAAGGGCGGGGGGACCGGCGGGTCCCGGTCCCTGCAGCTCGGCGGCTCGGCCGTTCACGGTGCCACCGAGGCGGTGCTGGCCCGGGCGCAGCAGCTGGTGGCCGACCGGATCGAAGCGGCCCCGGAGGACATCGTCGTCACCGAGGACGGAAGGCTCGGGGTGGCGGGCTCCCCGTCGTCGGCCATGGACTGGGCCGAGGTGGCGCGTGTCGCCGGCGCCGGGGGCGATCCCCTCTCCGCCGTGTTCGACTTCAGGTCGCCCGGCTCGACCTACCCCTTCGGCGCACACGTGGCGGTGGTCGAGATCGACTCGGAGACCGGTCTGGTGGAGCTCGTGCGCCACGTCGCCGTGGACGACTGCGGTCGGGTGCTCAACCCGCTCATCGTCGAGGGCCAGCAACATGGCGGGATCGCCCAGGGCGTCGCCCAGGCCCTGTTCGAGCAGTTCGTCTACGACGAGGCGGGCAATCCCCTCACCAGCACCCTTGCCGAGTACGCGATGCCGAGCGCGGCCGAGCTCCCGTTCTTCGAGGCGTCGAACACCGAGACGCCGACGCCCCTCAACCCTCTCGGGGCGAAGGGGATCGGGGAGTCGGCCACCGTGGGCTCGACGCCTGCGGTCCAGAACGCGGTGGTCGACGCCCTCAGCCACCTCGGGGTCAGGCACCTGAACATGCCCTGCACGCCCGAACGGGTCTGGCGGGCCATCGAGGATGCCCGAACCGGCCACCTCGCCCCGCCCTGGCGGGAACCGCCGGAGATCTTCGATGCCCTGCCCGCCCCCGAATTCGAGGCCGGCGACGCGTCGGAGGAGCTCAATCTCTGAGCAGCGGGGTTATGTCCACCCGCTCCACCGAGACCCCTTTGTCGGCGTTGAGCTCCACGAGGCTCACGCTGGCGAAGTCCCCGTGGGACACCGACGGGGCACCGCAGTAGAAGGCGGGCACGCCACCGGCGCTGACGTCGAGGAACCGGTGCCAGTGACCCAGGGCCAGGTAGTCGCAGCCGAGCTCCCCGATCTCCTGCTCGGTGATCTGCGACGAGCGGTCGCTGGCCTCGCCGCCGGGAACGTAGTGACCGTGGGTGAGGACCACGTTCCAATGGCTCGGATGGCCCGGCCGATACCCGTCGAGCGGCCGGTGGGCGGGATTGTGGTCCTCGATCCCCCGGGCCCAAACCGAGAGTCGGAGAGAGTCGAACACGACCCGGCGCCCGTCGGGCTCACCGACGAAGGTGACGTGCGCCCCGGCCGACTCGAGGTCGACCTGGTTGTAGATGGAGTGCTCGTCGACCTGGTCGTGGTTCCCCGGGATGACGACCGCGGGTTGGCGCAGACGCTCCAGCTGCTCGATGGCCCGGCCGACCGTCGCCATCCCGACTCTCGAGTGGTCGAAGAGGTCTCCGGCGATGAGCACGAGGTCGACGTTGCGGTCGAGGGCCACGTCCACCGCCCGGATCAGGCCGCCCGTGCTCGTGGGGTTGTCGGTCAGGTGGACGTCGGAGGTGTGGAGCATCCGGACCGTCGGCCGTCGGGACGCCCGTCGGAGGCGCATCAGGGTAGGCGTGATACTTGCCAGGACCGGCCCGCCCGCTTGGCGTCGTCGAAGGTCGGGGCGCGCAGACCGCGCGCACGGAGGTCGAGCTCGGCCGCCACGGTCTCCTCGGATGCGCCCCGGTGGGCGCTCAACCAGGTGCCGAACGTCGCGAGATCGCGGTCGAAGCATGCCGCCAGACCGGGGGTGGAGTCGGTGGCCCCTTCGGTGACGAGTGAACCGAACGAACCGAACCGGTGCCGCACGTACTCGTCCGCAGCATCGCCGCCTTCCCAGATCAGCAGCATCTGCCGCGGCTCGCCGTCGATATAGATCCAGCGATGGAGCACCAGGTCGTCGGGCAGGGGTCCCTGCCAGAGCCCGGCGATGAACTCGGCGAAGCGGTCCGGGTCCGGCACGAACCGCGACACGTGCAACATCGGGCCTCCTGGTAGCCACGGCCTCGGTGGCACTCCGGTCAGGGGTGCCTGATCTCCCCACGATAGTGTGCGAGGGGCATCGGCGAGGTGAGCGGAAGCCCGGGACTCCGGGGATGGTCGCGGGAGGGGGTAGTAGGAAGAGGACATCGCCGGAGTCTCCGAACGACGGAAGAGCACCGAACACGGCGCCGTCATCGCTGACGAGCGCCATCGTAACCAGGGAGGAACCAAGTGACGCAGTACAAGTACCTCAAAGTCGAGTCGCACGACGAGGGGAGGGTCGCCCGGATCCTGCTCGACCGCGAGAAGAGCCGGAACGCCCAGAACCGCGGGCTGCTCGTAGAGCTCGACCAGGCGTTCCTGGCGGCCGAGGCGGACGACCAGGTTCGGGTGGTCATCCTGGCCGGAGCAGGGTCGATGTTCTCCTCGGGTCACGACCTGGGGTCGAAGGAGGCCGTCGAGGAGCGGACCCCGGGGCCGAACCAGCACGAGAGCTTCAGGACCAACGGGGGCACCCGGTCGGGGACCGAGCAGCGGATGGTGCAGGAGTGGCACTACTACTTCTCCAACACCCTGCGCTGGCGCAACCTCCGCAAGATCACGATCGCCCAGGTGCACGGCACGGTGTACGCCGCCGGGCTCATGCTCATGTGGGCCTGCGACCTCATCGTCGGGGACGAGGACGTCGAGTTCGCCGACGTGGTCGGCACCCGGCTCGGGATGTGCGGCGTGGAGTACTTCGGCCATCCGTGGGAGTTCGGGCCCCGCAAGACCAAGGAGCTCATGCTGACCGGCGACTCCATCGGGATCGAGGAGGCCCACGAGCTGGGCATGGTGAGCAAGATCTTCCCGAAGGACGAGCTCGGGGACAAGACGATCGAGTTCGCCAAGCGCATCGCCGCGCTGCCCACGGTGACCAGCCTGCTCATCAAGGAGTCGGTGAACCAGACCATGGACAACATGGGCTTCTACAACTCCCTGCAGGCCTGCTTCAGCCTCCACCAGATCAACCACGCCCACTGGGCCGAGGTCCACGAGGACGGGTATCCCGCAGGCAAGCCCGAAGACGGCATCACCAATTGGAAAGAGGCGTTGCCGACCGTGCGGGCCCAGCGGGACAAGGTACGCGCCTAGCGGCCGCCGTCCCGGGGACGGTCATGACGCGGATCGGCCCACCTGGCGCTCGCCGGGTGGGCCGATCCTTCGCCGTCCCGGTGGCCGTCCCGGTGGGCCGCCGGTCGGTCGGTCGACAGCTGCTCAGCCGACCTTCTCGAGCACGTGGATGGCGCATGCCGAGCCGAGCCCGATCACGTGGGTCAGACCGACCTTCGCCCCGTCGATCTGGCGGTCGCCCGCCTCACCGCGCAGATGGGTCGCCACCTCCACCAGGTTGGCCACGCCGGTGCAGCCGAGCGGGTGACCCTTCGACACGAGCCCGCCCGACACGTTGACCGGGATCTTGCCGTCGCGCCAGGGTCCACGCTCGTCGATGAACTTGCCCGCCTCACCCGGGGCGCAGAGCCCGAGGTTGTCGTAGTGGACCAGCTCGGCCGTGGCGAAGCAGTCGTGGAGCTCCACCAGGTCGAGGTCCTGCGGGTCGACCCCGGAGATCTCGTAGGCTTTCTTCGCGGCGTCCCGGGTCAGGGTGTTCACGTCCGGGGCGGCCATGTCGGTGTCCACAAAGGGGTCGCTGGTCATCACCGAGGCGGAGATCTTCACGGCCCGCTTGCGCGTCTCGGCCGGCATCGACTTCAGGCGCTCGCCGGTGACCAGGATCACGCAGGCCGCGCCGTCGCCCGTCGGACCGCACATGGGCAGGGTGTTCGGCCAGGCGATCACCTCGGCGTTCATGATCTCTTCGAGCGTGAAGGCCTTGCGGTACTGCGACAGGGGGTTCAGCGTGGAGTGCGCGTGGCTCTTCTCGGCCACCTTTGCGAACTGCTCAAAGCCGACCCCGTCGTTCTGCCGGGCGTAGTCCATGCCCACCTCGGCGAAGACCCCGGGCATCAGGCCGGTTCCGAGCACGCCCTCGCTCGGGACGACATTGCCCGACCGACCGGAAGGGGTGAAGACGTTGCTGTCCGTACCCGGTCGGAGCCCGAGCAGACCGGCCTTGCCCATCTTCTCGAACCCGACGGCCATGCCGACGTCGGCCTCGCCGGCCTTGAGGGTGAGGTACGCGGCCCGGATCGCCGTCGCCCCGGTGGCGCAGGCGTTCACGACGTTGTAGACGGGGATCCCGGTCGCCCCGATCTCGTGAAGGAGCCGTTGCCCCGAGCCCGGCTCGAGCAGCGAGCCACACCCGAGGACGCCGATGTCGGCCATGGTCACCCCGGCGTCCGCCAGGGCGTTGATCGACACTTCGCTGGCCATGTCCATGGAGTCCTTGTCGGGGAACCGACCGAACTTGTGCATCGTCGCACCGATGATGTACACGTCATCCGTCATGGCGGCCTCCTCAGGCGGGCTCGAAGGCGAAACCGATCGCCTCCGTGCCCTCGTCGTCTGTTCCCAGTGTAAACGTCGTGAGCCGGACCGGCATCCCGGTCTTGATGGCCTCGGGCGAGGGCTCGACGTTGATGACGTTGGCCTTCACGTGCCCGGCGCCGTCGAGGTCGACGATCGCCGAGACGTAGGGCGCCTTCACCCCGGGGGCGGCCCGCTGGACGATCGTGAAGGCTCGGACGGAGCCCGTGCGGGCGAGCTCCTGGCGCTCGAAGGGCCGCGTCGAGAAGCACTTCGCGCAGGCGTTGCGGCGACCGAAGTACAGCGCGCCGCAGTCGGAGCATTTCTGGGCGACCAGCAACGGCGTGTCGCCGCTCAGGTCGAGATAGTTCACCACCGGGATCTGGGCCATGGGACGAGACACTAGCGCCGCCCCGATCGGGGCGGCCACCCTCGGCTCAGCTCTCGGGAAGCGGTGCGCCCTCGGGAAGGGTCAGGAGGTTCAGCCAGTCGGGCGTCATGGGCGCGGGCAGGGTGTCGACGTGCCAGAACTCGAACCCGGCCAGGTGGGCGTAGTGCTGGTCGACCAGGGTGTCGCCGATGTGGACCAGCCGGGTGCACCCGAAGGGCGAGGTGACCTCGGTCAGATGGTGCTTGTGGCCGACGAAGTCGACGATGATCCCGGCGGTGGTCCACATGCGTCGTTGCTCGGCGAGGGTCCGGTCCGAGGCGCTGCCGACCACGTAGCCGCGGCGCTTGGCCTCCGTCACGAGATCGAGCGGGACCGGCCCGGGGGGGTCGCCGGTCTCGAGGGTGCCGTCGATGTCGAAGCTGACCAGGATCATCGCAGGGGCAACGTAGCACCCTCGGTTTCCCGCGCACGCTCGCATCGGCGCGCGTCCCGGACCCGGGGGCGGGACGCGCCCGGCCCGTTGGCTCCGTCGTGAGAGTTTGGCGTACGGTTGCGCCCGGTGGGGGAGCCGTTCGCCGCTGGGCCACCCGGCGCCGCCCCATCGGTGTTTGCGTGGGCGCTGGAGGGGGTCTGGACGACCGATCCGGAGCTCACCGGGTACCGCACATCCGACGGATCTCACTCGAGGAGGCACCCATGGCAGTCGAGCGATTCCCGATCGAGGCCGGCCACATCCTGATGTTCGCCAACGCCATCGGGGACCCGAACCCCGCCTACCGGGACGCGGACGTCGCCCGGTCGCGCGGGCTGCCGGGCGTCATCGCCCCGCCGACGTTCGTGCAGGCGAGTGCGCACTTCGATCCCGACTACATCCTGCGGCCCAAGCTCGGCGAGCCGTGGTTCGGCTCGGGCCGGGAGGCCACCGGGGTCGCCCCGTCCACCGGCGGTGGCGGTATCGGCTCGGGCCTCCATGCCGAGCAGCACTACGAGTACACGCGGCCCCTGCGGGAAGGCGACGTGCTCACCGCCACGGTCCTGCCCGGTCGGACGTGGGAGAAGGAAGGTCGAAGGGCCGGCACGATGAAGTTCAGCGAGATGATCACCGAGTACCGCGATCAGGACGGCGAATTGGTGGTCACGGCACGCTCGGTCGGAGTCATGACGTCACGGCCGGTCGAGAAGGAGGAGGGCCAGTGAGCCTTCGGGCATCGGATGTGAAGGCGGGGGATCAGCACGAGGCGGTTCTCGTCGACAACCTGACGCGAACCCAGATCGTGCAGTACGCCGGGGCGTCGGGTGATTTCAACCCCCTGCACAGCGACGAGATGTTCACCACCCAGATCGCCGGGTACCCCTCGGTCTTCGGGCACGGGATGCTGACCATGGGGATGGCCGGGCGCCTCTTGACCGACTGGGTGGGTGACGGTCGGTTGCGCCGCTACGGGGTGCAGTTCCGGAGCCAGGTCTGGCCAGGGGACACGCTCACCGGATCGGCCACCATTGATGCGCTCCGCGAGGAGGGGGCCGATCACCTCGCCGATCTGGTCCTCACCGTGACGAACCAACGCGGAGAGGTCGTGCTCACGGGCACCGCGACGGCGCTCCTCGACGGCTGAGCCCGCGCCCCGGGGGGCCGAGCCCCCCCCGGCCGACGCCGGGACCCGGCGGGCGATCGAGGATCAGAGCGGGCTCTGCGGGGCGACGGCCGGGGTGACCGGCCCCGTTTCGCCCGCCCCCGCCTTGGCCCGGCGCTCGGCCTCGTGCTTCGCGAACATCTGATTGGCCGCATTCGTGCGCTTCTCGATCAGTTCCCCCTGCACGCGGGTGATCCAGTTGTACGAGTCGACCCGGTTCACGTTGGCCTGGGCGAAGTGGGGGATGACGTGATCGGCGTACAGCTCAAAGGAGCGCAGGGTCTGAGGCCAGTCGGCCAGGCTGTTGGCCTGTAGGAGGACGGCCCCGAACTCGCCCTGCTTGGCCAGGACGCGATCGATCCGCTCGATGGCGTCCTCCGGGGTGCCGACCACTGCGACCTGGTTCTCGATGAGCCAGTCCACCGGATCCGTCCCTTCGGGGACGTGGTAGCGCGGCAGGTTGTTGTTGAAGTAGTCGATGAACTCGGCGGTGCCGAACCGGATGTTCTCCTTGGCCTGCTCGCGGGTGTCGGCAAGGTGCATGTTGAGCACGACCCGCAGTCGCCGGCTGTCCATCGTCCGGCCATGCTCGGCCGCCACTTCGTTGGCGATCGCCCAGTTCGTGTCGAGGGCGTTGAACCCGGCCGACTCGCCGGCGGCCACGCACAGCATTCCCAGGTCGTACTTTCCTGCCAGGCGACCGCCCGACGGGGTGACCGCGCTGGCCACGCAGACCTCGGGATGGGGGTCCGTGTAGGGGAGAAGGTGGATCCTCGCCTCGCGCAGTGAGTACCACTCGGACTCCTCGGTCACGACCTCGCCGCGGAGCAGCCTGAGGATCACGTCGAGCGATTCCGCCATCCGGTCGCGGGTCGACTCGGGTTCGATCCCCATCATCAGGGCATCCGATGCCAGGAGTCCCGGCCCGGCACCGAACATCACCCGCCCCTTCGTCATGTGGTCGAGCTGGACCAATCGGTTGGCCACGTTGAGCGGGTGGTGGTAGGGGAGGGAGACGACCCCGGTCCCGAACCGGAGGTGCTTGGTCCGTTCGGCCGCCGCGGCGATGAAGATCTCGGGGGAGTCGATGATCTCCATGCCCCCCGAATGGTGCTCTCCGATCCAGGCCTCGGCGAAGCCGAGCCGGTCGAGCAGCTCCATCAGCTGCAGGTCGCGCTCCAGCGCGAGAGTGGGGTTCCCCTCCACGGAGTGGAACGGGGCGAGGAACACCCCGTGTCGAAGCCGCATCTGTCGTCCCTCCTCGAGCCCGCGCGTCCCGCGGGCCTGCCCAGACTAGGTCGTCCGGTCGCCCCCGACCGAGAGGGCCGACGTCAGTCGTGGACCGCCGCCACGGCCCGTTGGCGAGCGGCGAGCGCCTTCAGGAGCTTGCGGGCGATCGACGGCGCGTCATCGATCAGCGAGTCGAATTCGCGGGCGTCGAGGACGAGCAGCTCCATCGCCTCGTCGGCGACGATGGTCGCCGTCCGCGGCGCTTGGTCCAGGAGGGCCATCTCGCCGAAGAAGTCGCCGGGTCCGAACCGGGCCACCAGCAGTCCGTCCCTGAAGCAACGGGCTGTCCCCGAGGTGACGAGGAAGAACTCACGGCCGACCGCGCCCTGCTTCGTCAACGTCGTCCCGGGCGGCACGGTCACGCTCGTTCCGAGCCCGACGATGCGCCGGAGCTCCGCCTTGGAGCATGCCGAGAAGAGCGGGACCGCCGCCAGCATCTCGAGCACCTGCTTGGGTACGCCACGCGCCATGGGCTTGGCCTTTCGTTGTCGACGTGCCTGCAAGGGTGGCGCGGGCACGGTAACGACACCCCCGCCGCCGGAACGGTAGCACCGCCCTTACGACCGGCGCCGGGCTCTGGCGGGGTGGAGACGGCGCGTGAATCCCGGCGAACGCGGGAAGCTCCCCGACCCCTTGCCACGAGATTACGGAAATGTTTCAATGTGGACTGCAGCAAGGGCGCGCCGGGGGGACGCCTTCGCTGGTGTGGAGGCATCGGGGTCTGCCGACGGGGGGGCAGCCGGCGGACCCCGATGCGCCACCGCCCCGCCCGCGGTCTGTCGAATCATTGCCCTATCCTTCCGGTTTGGCTCGGGCCGTGCCCTCCTGTCACGGGACAATTCGCCAGATCTGCCCGATAACGGGTCGAAATCTTGCAATTCAGGACCGGTTGATGCATCGTTCGATGGTGACCGAGTCGGGAATGGACGGGTCTGATCTTGTGAGCCATTTGTGCCGCGGCACCGGGTTGCAGCCCGGCGAGGCGGAGCGCCTCGTCGGCGAGGTGCTTGCGTTCTTCTCGGAGACGCTCGAGGAGTTCGTCTGCCGGCGCCACCGGGAGCTGCGGGCGCGGGGCCTGAAGAACGAGGAGATCTTCGACGTGATCGGAGCGGAGATCCCCCGGCGCCGGGTCGTGCCCCCCGAGCGGTCGCGCCGACAGATCCGCCGGATGATCTACGGATGAGGTGAGAGGGGCGAGCAATGTGTGGGATCGTCGGATATGTCGGGCCCCGTCCCGCTGCGCCCCTCTTGATCGAGGGTCTCGCACGCCTCGAGTACCGAGGCTACGACTCGGCGGGCCTCGCGGTCGTCGGGCCGTCGAAGATGCGGGTCTGCAAGGCGGTCGGTCGGGTCCGTGACCTGCGGGCGGCGCTCCCGAAGCGGGTCACCGGCGGAACCGGGATCGCCCACACCAGGTGGGCGACCCATGGTGCGCCGACCCATGCCAACGCCCATCCGCAAGTGGACTCGGCCAACCGGGTCGCGGTCGTCCACAACGGCATCATCGAGAACGCCACCGAGCTGCGGGCCAAATTGGAGGCCGAGGGCGTGGTCTTCACCTCCGAGACCGATACCGAGGTGCTCGCCCACCTGATCGCCCGTTCCCTCGCCGACGGGCAGCAGGAGCTCGAGGAGGCGGTCCGCCAGGCGCTGTCGGTCGTCAGCGGCACCTACGGGATCGCCGTGGTCGACGCCCGGCGCCCGGACCGGGTCGTGGCCGCCGCCAACGGCAGTCCGGTCGTTCTCGGAATCGGTGAGCGCGAGATGTTCGTCGCCTCGGATGCCGCCGCCCTCGTCCGTTACACCCGGCAGATAGTCAGGCTCGACGACGGCGAGGTGGCGCTTGTGCGCGCCGACGGCTTTCAGACCTTCACCCTCGACGCCAGAAAGACGCAGAAGGAGGCATCGTGGATCGAGGGCGACGACCTGGCCGCCTATGAGCAGGACGACCACGAGCACTTCATGCACAAGGAGATCTTCGACCAGCCCGAGGCGGTGGTGCGCACGATCCAGGGCCGGGTGAGCGAGCGGTTCGCAACGGCGCACCTCGGAGGCCTCAACCTCGACGCCCGGGAGGCGAGGGCGTTCCAACGGGTCAAGATCCTCGGCTGCGGGTCGGCGTACTACGCGGGGCAGATCGGGGCGGGCCTCATAGAGGAGCTGGCACGCATGCCGGCCGACGCCGAGCCGGCTTCGGAATTCCGCTACCGGAACCCGGTCGTGGAGCCGTCCACGTTGTACGTCGCCGTCAGCCAGTCCGGTGAGACGGCCGACACGCTCCGGGCCGTTCAGGAAGTGCGCCGGAAGGGGGGCTTCGCCCTCGGTGTGGTGAACGTGGTGGGCAGCGCCATCGCCCGGGAGTGCGACGGCGGCATCTACCTGCACGCGGGCCCCGAGGTCTCCGTGGCGGCCACGAAGAGCTTCACGTGCACGGCGGTCGCTCTCGCCCTTCTCGCCCTCCACCTGGGCCGGATCCGAGACCTCTCGCCGGTCGAGGGAGCCCGTATCGTCGACGCCCTGCTCCGGCTCCCGGGCCAGATCGCGGAGATCGTCGCCCGCGAGGACGAGGTCGCGGCCATCGCCCCCCGCTACGCGTCCCACGACAGCATGCTGTTCGTCGGACGGGTCCGGGGGTGGCCCGTCGCCCGAGAGGGTGCGCAGAAGCTGAAGGAGGTCTCCTACATCCACGCCGAGGCGTACCAGGCGTCCGAGCTCAAGCACGGGCCCCTTGCCCTGGTCGGGCCCGACATGCCCACTGTGGCCGTGGTGGGGTCCGACGAGCTCGTCGACAAGAACCTGGCCACCTTGGCCGAGATCCGGGCACGGCGCGGCCCGGTGCTGGCGATCGCCCACTCGGCGATCGCCGAGGAGCTCGCCGACGACGTCTTGGTCGTCCCGAAGAGCGAGCCCGAGCTGGATCCGATCCTGCTCGGTATCCCGCTCCAGCTCCTTGCCTACCACGCCGCCCTCGTTCGCGGGAACGACGTCGATCGTCCCCGGAACCTGGCCAAGAGCGTCACGGTCGAATGACACGCTCCGTCGAAGGTCTAACGGTCAGGTAGAGGTAGAGGTAGAGGTTCTCGGGGGGACCTCCTATCTGGTCTGGGGCCACACCGACCGCCAGAGGGAGTCGAGCGCGTCGTGCAGGGTGTGACGGGGGCTCCAACCGAGCCGGCCCTTCACGGCGGTGATGTCCGCTTGCTGCCAGAAGATGTGGGAGGCCCGGCCGGGCCGGACCCGCGACTCCCGGATCGCTCCGTCAAAGCCCGCGACCGCGGCCAGCTCGGTGATGAGGGTCCGGGTCAGGATGGCCTCGCCATGCCCGACGTTGAAGACGGTGGCCTCGTTGGCCACCGTCGCCGCAGCGATCAGCGCCGCCCACGCGACGTCGCGGACGTCGATGAAATCTCGATAGGTGGCGAGCGGCCCGAAGTCGACTGCGTGCTCTCCGGTGAGCATGGTGTCGCGGATGGCCACCGCAGCCCGTCCGGCGATGCTGGTCAGGGGAGATCCGGCGCCGAGCGGGTTGAACACCCGCAGCACGATGGCGTTGATCCGGCCCTCCTCGGTGGCGGCGCACACGGCCTCGGTGCCGGCGAGCTTGGTGATCCCGTAGTCGCCGATCGGTTGGCATCGCGCGGTCTCGGTGATCGGCATGCCCGCCTCCTGGATGCCGTACTCCGCTGCCGATCCGAGGTGGACCAGGCGGGCGGTGCCGTACTCCTCGAGTGCCTGCACGAGCTTGTCCGGGACCAGCACGTTGACGGCCCGCAGGTCTGAGGCCGTGCCCGTGGTGGACCCGACGCAGTTGACCACCGCGTCGGGCTCCACGAGCGAAAAGAGGGCCCGGATCTCCCGGGCCGAGGCTCGGACGACGTCGAACGGGAGCCATCGGTCCCCGTGGGGAGCGTCGGCTCCCGGCACGTTCCTGGCCACGTACACCCCGTCACCGAGGACCGGGTGTTGCTCGAGCAGGCTCCTGACGCTGCCGCCGAGGAACCCGCTGGCTCCGAGCACGAGCACGGTGCTCATCTCATCCGCTTGGCACGGAGTGGCTCTCGGCCGTCAGGACGTCCCATTCGGTCTCGTCGGTCTCGTCGGGTCGCCCGATCTCCAGCCAGTACCCGTCGAACCGATAGGTGGCAGGTGGGGTTCCCCGTTCGACGAGGTCCAGCATGAGCTCGTCGAAGCCCAGGGGCAGGCCGCCTCGGTAGGGGAGCAGGGCCTCACGCGAGACGGCGTAGATGCCCATGCTGATCGAGCAGCTCAGCACCGAGGCCTCGGCGAAGCTCTCGAAGTGCTGGTCGAGGGGATCGAGCGGGCCGAGGTCCGGCTGGTGCTCGCGCTGGTAGATGGCGACGGTCAGCGACGCCCCCGACCGTTCGTGCGAAGCCAGGAGATCGGCATAGTCGAGGTCGGTGAGCGTGTCGCCGCTCATCACGAGGAAGTTCTCGGGGAGATCGTCGAGGGCGGCGAGGACGGGCCAGATCGTCCCGAGCGGGGACGTCTCGCCGACGTAGTCGACGGCGATGCCCACCTGTGACCCGTCGCCGACGAAGGCCCGCACGATCTGGCCCAGCCCGAGGTCGCTGATGGCCAGGGTCGCCTTGGCGAAGTCCTGGTCGGCCAGCTGGCGGAGGACGACCTCGAGCACGGAGTGCTCGTCCCCGGTCGGAACGAGGGGCTCCGGAAGGAGGTTGGGATACGGACGGAGGCGGACGCCCTTGCCGCCGGACAGGATCACGGCCTCGTGCGTTCCTCGGCGGGCGCGCCCGGTCCCGGGGTCCGATGTGGGAACCGCCTCTTCCTCGTTCATGAGGAGATGGTCGCCGTCTCGACACCGGGGCGCGAGACGGGGAGCAAGCGGCTCGCCCCGGGTCCCCGAGCGACGATCACCGATGCTCCGGTTCCGGAACCGGGCTGCTCGCTGATGGGATGGTGGGAGGTCGCCTCGGCGATGATCATCTCGCTCCTCTTCGTCCGCGATTCCGCGGGGTTTTCCCACGCGGCGAGAATGACGAGCACGAGACTCGTCCGCGCCCTGTTCGCTGACCGGGAGACTGGGGACAACGTACGCGAGCCCTTGTGGCGGAAACACCCTGTTTTTACTGCTCGGGCGCGGGAGTCGATCGGGGTCCCAACCCTCTCGCGTTGATTCGCGAACCCTCAAAATTTTGCCGACTGACCCTCTAAAAGGCGGCAGGGCTCCCGCGCCCCGGGGATCCCGTACGAAGGTGGCGACGGGGGACCGCCCGCCCAGGCGGCGCGCCGATGTCGACCGTCCGTTTCCGCCCTACTCGCCGATGAGGTCGGCGACCCTGTGGGCGGCGCCGGCCGACGAACCGTTCCCCAACCGATCCGGTTGGACGGGAACGGCGGGCGGGAGATCACGCCGTGACCGGATCCCGAGCTTTCGATAGGCGCGCCGCAGGTGTCCCTCCACGGTCTTCTCGCTGACGAACAGCGCCTTGGCGATCTCGGCGTTCGTGTGGCCCGACACCGCGAGGGTGACGACCCGCTGCTCACCCGATGTGAGTGCGTCGGCGCCGGTCAGGGCGATCCTCCGGGGTCGGGCGCCCGTCTGCCGCAGCTCGGCCTCCGCGACCGAGACGAGCGGTGCCGCCCCGCACTGGAGCGCCAGATCGGCACCCTGGCGCAAGGAGTCCCTCGCCGCCTCCGTCGATTCGCCCAGCCGGTGCAGGGCCGCCCCGAGATCGATCAGCGCGGCGGCACGCTCGAGCCGGGCGGGAGCCGCCTCGAGCAGCTTCACCGCATCGCGCAGGAGCGCCGGCCGGTCGGCCAGAGGGGCGACCATCGCGGCGGTCCGGAGTGCGGATCCGACGGCCCAGGGCGCCCCGACCAGTCGTGCCCGCTCGAGGTTCTCCTCGGCGAGCCGGATGGCTTCGTCGGTACGGTGTTGGGCGCGGAAGGCCACCACCGCTCCGGCTCGCCAGCAGGTCACTGCGGGGTTGTCGATCCCGCCTTCCTCGGCATGGTGGCCGGCGAGGAGCAGGTCGGCCAGCGCCTCGGCCGGGCGGCCCTGGATCGCTCGGAGACGGCCCCGCTGCTCGAGGAGTGCCCGCCCCTCGAGCGTCCAGGGGACGAGGTCCGACTCGTCACAGGTCCGCAGGAGCGCCTCGGACTCGTCGAGCTGGCCCTGTGCGGAGAGCGAATCGGTCAACGCGGCGATGGCCAACGGCCGCCCGATCCACGGGCGCCCCTCGGTCGCCACCAGGGCTCGCCGGGCCTCGGTCTCGGCGTCGCCGAGGGCCCCTTGGATCATGAGCGAGGTGGCCAGCGAGGTCGAGAACTCCGCGACGGCCAGGTCGAGCCCGAGCTCGATCGCCGACGACCGGGCGCTGTGGGCGTGCCGGTCCGCCTCCGCGCAGTGCCCGGCCCGCGCCATGGCGGTCAGGGCCCGGGCCCAGAGCCGAAAGGCCAACGGGTCTCCGTTGGCCAGCTCCTGTGAGGTGATGGCCCGCCGGGTCAGCTCGACCACCTCGTCGGCGGTGGCCCGGCGGGAACTGGTGGAGCCGACCATCGCGAGGAAGGCGGTCGCCATGCGCTCGACCCTCGACCCGGTGCCCGGGAGGTCACCGAGGAGGGACCCGACCGCGTCGGCGGACGCCATCATCGTGGAGCTGCCCCGGGAGAGCAGGCCGGCGACCACCTCGAGCTCCACCTTGAGCTCGAGGTGGTCCGGCGGCAGGCGGGGGATCACCTGCCCCAGGATGGTCAGGGCTTCCTGGGTGTCGGGACTGTCTTGGAATCCCCGAACGAGGAGCAAGGCGACGCGCGCCAACTGCAACGCGTCCATGCCCTGATCGGCCGCCGCCCTCAGGTGACTGAACGCCGTGGGGAGCCCGAGGGTCGCCTCGGCTCTGGCCAGGTCGAACAGGAGGTCCGGGTTCGCCCGCGCCGTCGGCATCTCCGCCAGGGCACGGCTCAGGCAGCGCAGGGCGAGCTCGGGAGCGCCCTGCCGGAGGGCGAGGTGACCGGATTGCTGCATCTGCCTGGCCGCCCATTCGTCGCCGATCGGCTCGGCGGCCAGGAGGTGCGGAGCGATGGTCTGCACCGGAGCGTCGCGGGCGCTCAGGCACTTGGCTGCCCCGACATGGAGCGCCGTGCGGCGCGCCGGTTCGATGTCGTGGTAGATGGTCGTCCGCACCAGAGGGTGCAGGAACCGGATCGGTCGCTCGCGGTGGAGCAGGTCGATCACCGCCAATTGGTCGACGATGGCGCTTGCCGTCGAGACGTCGATCTCCGCGAGTTGCGCAGCGACGACGAGGTCGGCCTGTTCCCCGAGCACGGCCAAGGCGTCGAGGAAGTCGTGGGCGTGCGGAGGCAGGGCCGCGAGCCGGACGAGCACCGACCGGGCAACGTCGGCCGGCGCGACGTTGGCGATCCGGTCCACCGATTGTGCCGAGGGCCGGAACTCGTCGGGGGGGAACTCGTTGAGCATGGCGAAGAGCAGCCGCGGGTTGCCGCCGGTGGCCCGTTGGCAGGCGCGGGCGAAGTATTCGTGCGGACGTTCGCCGAAGTGGGCGTTCAGCAGGACGGAGACCGACTCGTAGCCGAGCGGTCCGATCGAGATAACCCGGGTCGACGGCGTGGTCATGATCCGCTCTATGGGTCCCAGGGGCATTCCCGTCGATCGTGACGGCATCGTCAGGATCATCCGGACCCGGCGCCCCTCGAGGCGCCGGGCCAGGTAATAGAGCCACTCGCTCGACTCGACGTCCGCCCAACGCGTGTCGTCGACGGCCACCAGCACACCGGTGTCACCGGCGAGGGAGTCGAGGTGGGCATCGAGCTTGTCGAAGACCGGCGCCGCCGACGGGCGGGTGCCGAGGCTGTTGAGGATCGCCTCCGACGGCACCTGGTTCGCCTCCGCCAGGGCCTCGCGGATCGATCCGTCCGATCCGGCCGGAGCGGAGCCGAAGAGCTGACGAACCACTCCGAAGGGCGAGTGGGCCTCGACTTCGCTTCCGCTCGCCCACAGGACCCGCCAACCCTGCTCCGCCGCGTAGCCGTAGGCCGAGCGCAGCATCGCCGTCTTGCCCACCCCGACCCGTCCCTCGATGACGATCGGTGCAGGGGGGAGCGAATTCGACCCGTCGAACTGGCCGCGCAGCTCGTCGAGGAGGGACTCGCGTTCCATCAGGCGCTCGGTCTGCAACCGCTCGACGAGCACCGCCTGCTCGGATCCGTCATCCGGCAGAGCGGGCCGTCGGCGGCGTCGATCGGGTCTGCCGGCGCTGTGCGAGAGGATCGAGGTCACGTGGTCGATGCCCTCGCTCTGTCGTCAACCGGTCTCAGGGCGGGGTGGACCGCCGCGCAGCGGGGAGCGGTCGCACGCGGGGCGGCCGCCGACAACACGGCACCGGTAGCCGGGAAAGGGGGACCGGTGGCGATTGCCAATCGTGTGTCGGATTGCTCGGGCTGGGGATCGTGCTTCTCCATCGTCCTTCTCCGCCGAGCCGAGTGTACCTGTCGCCTCTTGGTTTTGGAAACGAGCCGGCAACCGCCGGTCCCGTGGCGGTGATCGGGAGGCGAGTCGCGGTCGGCCCGAAAGAACCAGTTCAGGAGCTTGGCAACCCGAAGGGCCGCCGTGCGGGGAAGGGGGTGCCCGCCGAAGCCGGCCAGCCTCGGCCACTGTTGCCGCCAGGCCTCAATTTGTAGGGTTGTCCTTTCAAATCCTAAAGGTCGAGGGTCGTTCTTTGAGGGGGTGTCGAGGTTCTGCGATCGATATCCCGCTCCAAATCCTGGGGTGTGCAGGGATTCGCCGCGGCCTTATCGTTTCCTACGACCAATGACGTAGGCGTGTCGCCGAGGGTCACGGTCAGCGGACGCCAGGCCGGTTGCCGGCCGAGATCGAGCAGGAGAGGGAGGGACGTGCAGATCAACATCTGTGACGGGCACTCGATGTTCAGCGAAGCGCTGTCGTCGCTCCTCGCGAAGCGCGGTCATCGGGTGCTGGCCCGGATCTCCGCGCCGGACGAGGCCTTCGACATCCCTGGCGCCGAGGAAGCGGACGTGTGGCTGACCGAGCTCGAGTTCCCCGGGTGTGACGGGGCTGCCGCCGTGCGCCGGCTCCGGTCGTCGACCCCCGGCATCCCGATCGTGGTCTTCACCTCGCGAAACGACCTGACCGCCTTGAGCGAGGTGTTGGAGGCCGGCGCCGACGGGGTCGCCCTCAAGTCCGAAGGTATCGATGAGGTCGAGCGTCTGCTCCGCCGGGTCTGTGCCCTGCCCGTCAGGACCCCGAACGGACCCACGGCGGACAAGGCCTGGTCGCAGCGGGCCCGGACGTCCCCGAAGCGCCAGGGGAAGCGGTCGAGCACACAGGCCCTCACCGGCAAGGAACGCGAGGTCATGTCCCACCTGGCCAGGGGCGAGAGCACTGCCGCGGTGGCGGGCGAGCTCGGGATCAGGGTCTCGACGGTCCGGACCCATCTGCAGCACCTTTACGTGAAGCTCGACGTCCATTCGCGCCTCGAGCTCGTCGCCTTCGGGGTGCGTCACGGCATGGTGCGGGTGGACGGGGCATCCGAGGTGATGTCGGCATGAACCGCTCGCTCCAGACCGATGATCGAGCGGCTGTACGGACGGTGGCCGTGGCCGAGACGGCCGTGGCGATCGTGGACCATCAACCGGTGCTCTGCGAGTCCCTGTCCGTGTGCTTGTCGAGCGAGCCCGATCTGCGCGTGGTGGGCTCGACCTCCACGCGCAGTCAGCTTGGCGGTCTTGTCGCGACGGCCCGGCCGGACGTTCTCGTTTATGACTCGGAGTTCGACGGCTCCGACTCGCTCAGGACGCTGCGGGGGGTCCTGTCGATGCCGTCGCCTCCGGCCATCGTCATGCTGATCGGCGACGGGGCGGTGATGTCGGGTGCCTCGGCAATCGAGGAAGGCGTGCTGGGTCTGGTGTTGAAGGTCGCCCCGGTGAAGGAGCTGGTGGACGCCGTCCGGCTGGCGGCCAAGGGGCAGATGTGGGTGTCCCCGCCACTGTTGACCGGCCTGCTGTCGGTCCGCCTCGGCACCGGCCGGCGCGGGGCGAAGGACCGGCTGTCGGCCCTCACCAGGCGCGAGCTGCAGGTGCTCGATCTCCTGGTGGAAGGGCTGGGGCACCGAGCGATCGCCCAGCGGCTCCAGGTGTCGGCCAACACCGTTCGCACCCACAGCCAGAACCTTCAGAGGAAGCTCGACGTGCATTCGGCTCTGGCCGCGGTCGCCATCGCGCTCGAGGCCGGGATCCGCCCGGCCTGAGGAGCTCGCCGGCGGTTCCCGTCACCTCTCGGATGGAGGCTCCGTCCTACGCACCTCCGCCGAGGTCGACCACGTCGTAGGACCACAGCTCGCTGTGCGAGGCGACCGGCTGGTCCCCGGGGCCCGGATCCGAGGCTCCCCGGTGTCCGTGGGCGAAGGCCGGCGAGCTCGTCCATGCCCTGAACGAAGCCTCGTCCCGCCAGCGGGTCACCACCAACCAGGTGCTCCGGTCGTCCGAAGGACGCAGGAGCTCGAAGCCCTCGAACCCCGGGGCCCCGTCGACCGCACCCGCCCGCCGGGCGAAGCGGACGGCGAGCTCGTCGCCCGATCCGGGTGAAACGTCGATGGCATTGATGCGGATGACGGTCATGGCTCCCATCCTGCCATCGCTCAGGTCCGGACCGGGACGCGGATCGGGGCACGGGGCGATCCCGGGCCACCGCGCCGGTAGGGTCGGCGTCCGGGATCGGCTCCGGGACCGGGGCCCGGACGGCGCGGTGGCCACGATATGGCGAGACAGGTCGAAGAGCTCCTATTCGTCCCCGGCGCGCCGGCGGTGGTGCTCGCCCGCATGGACCTGCTCGCCGAGGCGGGCGACGGCTGGGTCAATCTCGTGCCGGTGGTGGAGGAGCCCGAGGGGGATGAGGCCGGCGGGGCGGATCGCCCGGTACCACGGTTGGGGTTCTCGGCGATGTTCGGCGGTGGGCCGGCGCCCCGGGTGCCGATGTGCACGTGGGTGCCACCCGCCCGCGGCCGCCGGGCCGCGGGCGTCACCGTCGGGATCATGCATGCACGCGGCCGCCGGGCGGTGCAGCAGCTCGGGGAGCTCGGGGTGGGGCTCCCCGTCTCGTGGCGAGTGCAACAGGACCACCAGCGCCGGGGCCTGGTGGTCCGGGCCGCTCCCGAGACCGAGCACGCCGAGGTCCTGGGCTGGGCCTGTCGGGCCGGCTCGGCCCTGTGCCTCGGGGCGGCCACCGGTGAGTGGCGGGCGATCGTCCACCTCCCCACGGCGGGCCAGCGCGGGGAGGTGGCGAGGGAATAGGCCCGCCATCTCCCGGCGTTCACCATTACGTGATTACACCGTTTGGGATCACAGGTGGATCGGAGGAAGCGTGACCAGCCAGAGCTTGACCTTGCCGTTGTTGCCGTTGAAGTCGGGCGTCGTTCTGCCCGGCATGGTCTTCACCCTGGCGCTCGAGTCCGACGAGGCGAAGGCGGCGGCCGAGGCCGCCGGCGACGCGGGCGGTCGGATCCTGATCGTCCCCCACGTGGACGGGCGGTACGGGAACGTCGGGGTGGTGGCCGAGGTGACCGAGCAGGGGCAGCTCCCCGGCGGGCAGCGCGCCGTCCTCGTCCGTGGGGACCAGCGGGCCGTCATCGGCACCGGGGTGCCCGGTACGGGCGAGGCGCTCTGGGTGGAGGCCGAGGCCGTCGAAGAGCCGCCGGCGGGGGCGGAAGCACAGGAGCTGGCCCGAGAGTACCGGGCCGTGCTCGAGAACATCCTCCTCGGACGCGGTGCAGGCCGAGTGGCCGCCCAACTCCGCGAGGTCACCGAGCCCGGCCGTCTGGCCGACGTGGCCGGGTACTCGCCCGACCTCTCGCTCGGGCAGAAGGTGGAGGTGCTCGAGACCCTCGATGTGGTGGCGCGCCTCCGGCTCGTCCTCGGGTGGGCCCGCGAGACCCTCGCCGACATCGCTCTGCGCGAGCGGATCAAGACGGATGTGGAGGAGGGGATGGAGCAGACCCAGCGCGAGTTCCTCCTCCGGCGCCAGCTCGAGGCGATCCGGAGGGAGCTGGGGCAGATCGGGGACGCGGGCGATGGGGATCCCGGTGATTACCGCACCAAGTTGGAGGAACGGCAGTTGCCGGACCACGTGCGCTCGGCCGTGGTGCGAGAGGTCGACCGGCTCGAGCGGATCAGCGAGCAGAGCCCCGAGAACGGATGGATCCGGACGTGGCTCGATACCGTGCTCGAGCTCCCGTGGGGGACCGAGTCGGAGGACCGTCTCGACGTCGACGAGGCGGCGCGCATACTCGACGAGGACCACGACGGCCTCGAGGACGTGAAGGACCGGATCATCGAGCACCTCGCGGTCCGCAAGCTCCGGACGGAACGGGGTCTTCGGTCGGTGGACGGGAGGGGTGCGGGGGCGATCATCGCGCTCGTGGGCCCGCCGGGGGTCGGGAAGACCTCTCTCGGCGAGTCGGTCGCGCGCGCCCTGGGTCGCAAGTTCGTCCGGGTCGCGCTGGGGGGCGTCCGCGACGAGGCGGAGATCCGGGGCCACCGTCGCACCTACGTGGGCGCTCAGCCGGGCCGGCTCGTCCGCGCCATCCGTGAAGCCGGGACGATGAACCCGGTCGTGCTGCTCGACGAGGTGGACAAGCTCGGAGCCGACTATCGGGGCGACCCGTCGTCGGCCCTGCTCGAGGTGCTCGACCCGGCGCAGAACCACACGTTCCGTGACCATTACCTCGAGGTCGAGCTCGATCTCTCCAACGTGTTGTTCATCGCCACCGCCAACATCGTCGACACCGTCCCGGGCCCGTTGTTGGACCGGATGGAGGTGGTCCGGCTCGATGGGTACACCGAGGCGGAGAAGGTGGCCATCGCCCGTCACCATCTCCTGGGGCGGCAGCTCGAGCGGGCAGCGCTCCGGCCCGACGAGGTGCAGGTGAGCGACGAGGCCCTTCAGGTGATCGTCGCCGACTACACCCGTGAGGCCGGCGTCCGATCGCTCGAGCGCGAGCTCGGTCGGCTGATGCGGAAGGTCGCCACGAAGCTGGCGGCCGGCGAGCAGCCGGCTCCGGTCGTCGTCGGCCGAGACGAGGTGCGGACCTGGCTCGGGCGTCCGAAATTCTTCGCCGAGCCGGCCGAGCGCACCTCGGTGCCCGGCGTGGTCACCGGTCTGGCGGTCACCGGCGCCGGCGGTGACGTGCTGTCCGTGGAGGCCAGCGTGGCCGAGGGGCCCGAGGGCCTGACCCTGACCGGTCAGCTGGGCGACGTCATGAAGGAGTCGGCGGAGATCGCCCTCTCCTACGTCCGCAGCCACGCGGGAGAGTTGGGCATCGCTCCCGAGGCGTTCCGGGGAAGGCGGTTCCACGTGCACGTGCCGGCCGGGGCGGTGCCCAAGGACGGCCCTTCGGCCGGGGTGACCATGACGACGGCTCTGGTCAGCCTCTTGCGGGGCGTGCCGGCTCGACCCACGGTCGCCATGACCGGCGAGGTCACCCTGCAGGGTCGGGTCCTCCCGATCGGGGGCGTGCGCCAGAAAGTGCTGGCCGCCCATCGGGCAGGTCTCACCGAGGTCGTCCTGCCGGGGCGCAACGGCCAGGATCTCGAGGACGTCCCCGAGGAGGTCCGGAGCCGGATGACGTTCCATCTGGCCGACCGGGTGGCCGACGTGCTGGCGGCCGCGATCGACGGTCACGGCGCGGGCGCGGTCGACGAGGTGCACCGGCCACCGGGAACCATCCCCGGGTCGGAGACCTACGACGGCCACGACGAGCTGCCGGCCGTAGCCTGACGGGACGACCCGCCGGGCAGCCACCGCCCGTGAGCGGAGAGGAGATGAGTCCGATGGACGACAGCGACATCATCAGACGGATCGGTGATCTGGCCGATGAGGAGCGGCGGCTCGAGGAGCTCCACGCCGGCGAGGGCCTGTCCGAGGACGAGCACGCCACGTTGCGCCGGCTCGAGGTGACCCTCGACCGCCTCTGGGACCTGCTCCGTCAGCGTCGCGCCCTCCGGGATACGGGCAAGGATCCCGGACTGGCCTCGGAGCGGCCGGGCGACACCGTCGAGCGGTACCTTCAGTAGCCGAGCACAGCCCTCGGTCGACCGCCTCCCTCAGGACCGGTAGCCGTCGGGGTTGCCCGCCTGCCATCTCCACGCGTCGGCGCAGGCGTCGGCCAGACCGAGCCGGGCGCTCCAGCCGAGGAGCTCGGACGCGGCCGTCGGGTCGGCCCAGGTGGAGGCCACGTCCCCCGGGCGGCGCTCGGTGATCCGGTAGGGGATCGCCCTACCGGCTGCGGCGCCGGCGGCGTCGATCACCTCGAGGACCGAATGGCCGCGGCCTGTCCCGAGGTTGAGTGCCCGGCAGCCGTCGATCCGGTCGAAGGAACCCAGCGCGGCCAGGTGGCCGCGGGCCAGGTCGACCACGTGGAGGTAGTCGCGGACGCAGGTGCCGTCGGGCGTCGGGTAGTCGTCCCCGAAGACGTGGACGGATTCGCGTCTGCCCGAGGCCGCCTGCATCACGATCGGCAGGAGATTGTTGGGTACCCCGGCGGGGTCTTCGCCCAGACGGCCGCTCGGATGCGCTCCGACGGGATTGAAGTACCGCAGCAGTGCGGCACGCCACCCCCCACCGCCGCGCACGAGGTCCCGCAGCATCTCCTCGATGTGCAGCTTGGTGCGTCCGTACGGGTTGACCGGGGCCAGCCGGCAGTCCTCGGTCAGGGGGACCCGCTCGGGCTCCCCGTAAACGGTGGCCGACGAGGAGAACACGATGTCCCGGACTCCATGGCGCTCCATCACCTTCAACAGCGTGGCGGTGCCGGCGACGTTGTTGTCGTAGTAGCGCAGCGGCTCCCGGACCGATTCCTCCACGGCCTTCAGTCCGGCGAGATGGATCACCGCGGTCGGTCGGGTCCTCGACAAGACCGTCTCCACCGCTTCCTCGTCCCGGACGTCCCCGACCTGCAGGGTGATCGGGCCACCGCCCAGCTCGGCGGCGCGCTCGACCGCCACGGCGCTGCTGTTGGACAGGTTGTCGAGCACGGCGACCGACCAGCCCGAGGCCAAAAGCTCCACGGCGATGTGGCTGCCGAGGTACCCGGCCCCGCCGGTCAACACTACGGAGCCACTTGTCCCCACCGTCTCACCGAATCCTCTCCGCCCCCGTTCAGCGCTCACCGCTCGGGCCCGAATAGTAGATTGTCGACGATTCGCTCACGGTGCGAATTGCCGCCGAAGGGGGTGGAGCCGTGGCCTTTCACCGGGAACGCGACCATCTTGAAGGTACCGCGTCGGTACCGTCGCGGCACTCGCCACCGGTATCGGCATCGGCACACCCGGATCCCGGATCCGGCCCACCGCACCCTGGGGCCGACGGGACGCGGCCGGTGGCGATCGAGGTCGCCCCGCTCCTGGCGAAGGTCTTCGCGGACGGTCTGCCGGTGTGCTTCGTCTTCTGGGACGGCAGCCGGCTCGGACCGGAGGACGGGCCGGGGTCGGTGGCCGTCCGGTCGGCCGACCTGCTGCGCCGGTTGGTATGGTCCCCGGACGAGCTCGGGCTGGTGCGCGGGTTCGTCGCGGGCGAGCTGGACCTCGACGGCGACGCCTTCGAGGTGCTGCGGGCCCTCGAGGAGGCCCCCGGCGCCGGGCTCCGGCTCGTCGGGAACGCGCTCGCGCCCGCCCTGCGGGTCGCCCGGCGGCTGGGCGCGGTGGGCCGGCCGCCGCCCCGGCCCGCCGGTGAGGCCCGCTCCTCGGGAGCCCGCCACTCGAGGGCCAGGGACGCTCGCTCCGTCTCCCGTCATTACGACATCGGCAACGACTTCTACCGCTTGGTGCTCGGCCCGTCGATGACCTACTCGTGTGCCCGTTTTGAGAGCGACGCGGCCACGCTCGAGGACGCGCAGACGTCCAAGCACGAGATGATCTGCAGGAAGCTCGGGCTGGGGGAGCGGCCCGGGGTACGGCTCCTCGACGTGGGCTGCGGCTGGGGGTCGATGGCCATTCACGCGGCGGCGCACCACGGTGCCCGCGTCGTCGGCATCACGCTGAGCCCGGCTCAGGCCCGTTCGGCGAGGGAGGCGGCGGCGCGGGCCGGGCTCGGCCGACAGGTCGAGATCCGGCTGCAGGACTACCGGGAGCTCGGGGCCGAGAGGTTCGACGCGATCTCGTCGGTCGGGATGTTCGAGCACGTCGGGGGCAAGCGCGCCGCCGGGTATTTCGGGATCCTGCGCGGCCTGCTCTCGCCGGGAGGCCGCCTCCTCAATCACGCCATCTCGAGGCCGGGCGGCGCCAAACTGCACGGGAGGACCTTCATGAACCGCTACGTGTTCCCGGACGGGGAGCTCATCGACGTGGCGGAGGTGGTCCGGGAGATGGAGCGTGCCGGGTTGGAGGTCCGTGACGTCGAATCGCTCCGTGAGCATTACTCCAAGACGCTCCACGAGTGGGTCGGGAACCTCCGGCGGAACTGGCGAGAGGCGGTGGACTCGGTCGGGAGCGAGCGAGCAAGGACCTGGTGGCTCTACATGGTTGCGTCGGCGAACGGGTTCGACGCCGGCAGGCTGGCCGTCCATCAGGTCCTGGGTGTCGTGCCGGACCGGGAGTGCCGGGCCGGCATGCCCCCGACCCGCCGCTCCTGGGGTTGAGCGGTGCCGCGACCGGGGTATGAACCCCCGGGGTCGTTTGGTACCGTGAGAGCGGCTCCGGAGGCAACGACGGTGTGGCCGCTCGGGTGGCGAGGAGGATGGCCGATGGCGCAGAGTGCCGGTTTGCACGAACCCGAGGACCGGTTGGCCCCTGAGACGATCGACCGGCACCGGGCGATCGCGTCGGTACAGGAGGAGCTCGAAGCCATCGACTGGTACGACCAGCGGGTGGACGCGACCTCCGATCCCGAGCTGGCGGCGGTGCTCGCCCACAACCGGGACGAGGAGAAGGAGCACGCGGCGATGACCCTCGAGTGGCTGCGCCGGCACGACGGCGTGCTCGATCGCCACCTTCGGACCTATCTGTTCACGAGTGTCCCGGTGACCGAGGTGGAGGCCGAGGCCACCGCCGACGGAGACGGAGCGGCGGCCGTTCCGGGCGTCGCCGGCGGCGACGGATCGCTCGGGATCGGTGGCCTGAAGGGGTCGGGCTCGTGAACCATCTCCTCCGCTCGCACGCGCCGATAACCGAGAAGGGATGGGAGCAGATCGACGAGGAGGGTCGGCAGCGGCTGATCCCCGCGCTGGCCGCTCGCAAGCTGGTGGACTTCTCGGGCCCCCTCGGGTGGAACCACTCGGCCAGCAACCTCGGGAGGACCACCGCCGTCGAGGCGTCGCCGGTCGAAGGCCTGACCGCTCGGAAGCGCCACGTCCTCCCGCTCGCGGAGCTCCGGGCGGCGTTCGCGGTGTCGCGGGACGAGCTGCTCGACGCGGATCGAGGCGCCAGGGACGTCGATCTCGCCGAGCTCGACCAGGCGGCGGCCCGCATCGCACAGGCCGAGAACATCGCCGTCCTGCACGGGTGGGCGGGCGCGGGGATGAAGGGCATCACCGACGCGTCCCCGCACCCCCCGATCTCGCTCGGGGAGCGTTATGCGGACTACCCCGGCCACGTCGCACGGGCGGTCGAGCTGCTGCTGGCGGAGGGGGTCAGCGGACCGTACGGGCTGGCCCTCGGGCCGCAGGGCTACACGGGGGTCGTCGAGACCACCGAGCACGGCGGCCTGGTGGTCTTCGACCACCTCCGGCAGATCCTGGGGGGACCGATCGTCTGGGCCCCAGGGGTGCGCGGGGCCGTCGTGATCAGCCTGAGGGGTGGGGACTTCCTGTTCGAGTCGGGCCAGGACCTCTCGATCGGGTACGACCGCCACGACGAGGGATCCGTCTACCTCTACCTCGAGGAGAGCTTCAGCTTCCGGGTGGCGTCCGCCGAAGCCGCGGTCGCCCTCTACTCCTGAGCCGGTCGCCCTCTTTCGGAGCTGCCGGGGGCGCTCAGGCGTCGCGGCCCGCCGTGGCGCCTGGTGAGGCCCTCCGCCTCGATCCCCGCTCTCCCGGCTCAGCAGTAGGGGTGGGCCAGGGTGAGGAGGAATTCGCCGTCCTCGGCACCCCACATGTGGTCCACGACGAAGTCCGACTGCAGGAGCTCGCGCTCGATCCGGGCCGGCGTGAACTTGGCGCTTATCTCGGTGAGGAGATCCTCGCCCCGGGCGAAGGGAACGTCGATCCCGAGCCGGTCGATGGCCACGATCTGGTCGCACGTCGAGCGGAGCCGCATCTCGATCCACTGCTCTTCGGCGTTCCAGGCGGCGACGTGCTCGAACCTGTCGATCTCGAACCGGGCGCCGAGCTCGCGGTTGAGAACCGAAAGGACGTTGCGATTGAACGCCGCGGTGACGCCGGCCCGATCGTCGTACGCCGCCAGGATCCGGCGCGGCTCCTTCACCAGGTCCGTACCGAGCAGGACGTGGTCGTGTCCCGCCATCGTGCAATTGAGGTCGAAGAGGAACCGCCGTCGGGACGTCGGGTCGAGATTGCCGATCGTGCCCCCGAGGAACGCCACCAGCCGCCGGCCCTCGAGGGGGATCTGGTCGAGATGCTGGTGGAAGTCCCCGACGACCGCGTGGACCTGCAGGTCCTTGTAGTCGTCGACCAGGCCGACGGCGGCCGCTCGAAGGAACTCGTCGCTCACGTCGAACGGGACGTACCGCACGAGCGGCCCCCGGGACCGCATGGCATCGAGCAGGATCCTGGTCTTGTCGCAGGCACCGGCCCCGAGCTCCACCAAGGTGTCGGCTCGGGCCTGCTCGGCGATGGCTCCGGCGTGCTCGGTCAAGAGGCTGCGTTCGGCTCGGGTGGGGTAGTACTCGGGGAGCCGGGTGATGGCCTCGAACAGCCGGCTCCCCGTCTCGTCGTAAAACCAGACGGGCGGGATGCTCTTGGGCGTCGTCGTGAGCCCGGCTCTCACGTCTTCTTCGAGGGCCGCCCGGAGGTCCCGAGCGGTGAGATGGATGTCGACCTGAAGCGTTGCTTGGGGGGTCACCGGTCACCTCCCGGGTCGCGGGCCAGACGCACCCCGGCGAACGCCCACCGGGCCCCTGCGGGGAAGAAGTTCCGGTAGCTGGCGCGGACATGGTCATCCGGGGTCACGCAGGACCCTCCTCGCAGGACGTACTGGTTCACCATGAATTTCCCGTTGTACTCACCCACCGCGCCCGGTGCCGCCCGGAAGGCAGGGTAGGGACTGTACGCACTGGCCGTCCACTCCCAGACGTCGCCGAACAGCGTGGTGCCGGCGGGCCGGGCGGGGCGGGGGTGGAGAGAGGACCGATCGAGGAAGTTTCCCCGAACCTCTCGGCGGGCGGCGACGACCTCCCACTCGGACTCGGTGGGCAGCCGGGCTCCCGTCCAGCGTGCGTAGGCGTCGGCCTCGTAGTAGCTGACGTGGCAGACGGGCTCGGACGGATCGATCGGGCGCGGACCGGCCAGGGTGAATATCTGCCATCCACTGCCCGAGGAGGAGTACGCCTCCTCGGTGGACCAGTACAAGGGCGCATGCCAGCCCTGCTGCTGTACGGCGGACCACCCGTCCGAGAGCCACAGCTCCGGGCGGGAGTACCCGCCGTCCTGCATGAACGCAAGCCATTCCCCGCAGGTGACCGCCCGATCCGCCAGAGCGAAGGGGGCCAACAGGATGCGATGGCGCGGGGACTCGTTGTCGAAGGCGAAGCCGTCGCCCCGATGCCCGATCTCCGCCAGCCCTCCCTCGTGCTCGTACCAGCCGAGGGCGCCGGGCCCGGCCGGGCCCGGACGGCTCCCGCCGGCGAGGGTCGGTGCGCTCCCGCCCGCCCCGGGCGCCCGGTACGCGGGCCGGAGGGGGTTCCGGGAGAGCACGTGCTTGATGTCCATGAGCAGGAGCTCCTGGTGCTGCTGCTCATGATTGATCCCCAGCTCGACGAGGGCACGGACGTCCTCGCCCATCGACCCGCGGAGCAGCTTCGCCATCGCCTTGTCCACGTGGAGCCGATAGTCGGCGACCTCGGACGTACCCGGGCGCGAGACCAACCCCCGCTCGGAACGGGGATGACGGGCGCCGACGGTCTCGTAGTACGAGTTGAAGATGTAGGCGAAGGCCGGGTGGTAGGGCTCGTAGCCGCTCAGTCCCGGCTGCAGCAGGAAGGTCTCGAAGAACCACGTGGCGTGCCCTCGGTGCCATTTCGTCGGGCTGACGTCCGGCATGGACTGCACCGTCTGGTCTTCCGGGGAGAGCGGTTCGGCCAAGGACTCGGTCAGGGCCCGGACCTCCGAATAGCGCGAGGCGAGGCGGGTCGAGGTGTCCTGGTCGTCCGAGCAGCCGGGCTCGTCCGATCCGTCCGATCGGGTCGTTGCCATTCCTCGCTTCCCTTCGGTAGTCCGCCGTCTCTGCGTGTTCCCCGTTGGGTGCTGCCGGAAACGTCGCCCAACTTAGCGAGGCGCCGACGAGGGGGGGACGCGGCAGGACCCCGATCGGCCACCGCCCTGGTGCCGGTCCCGTCCCAGCCCTGACCGGGACGGCGATCTCACCGGCCTGTCCAGGCGGGGGGCCTTCCCTCGGCCATCGCCCGGGCGCCCTCCGCGGCGTCCTCGGTGGCCGCCGCCACCTTGCGCATCGTCTCGCCGAAGCGGATCGCCTCGATGATCGGGAGCCGTTGGGCCCGGGACGCGACCTCCTTGGTCGCACGCGCGGCCAGGGGGGCGGCGGCGAGGAGCCGTCGGGCGAGACCGCGTGCCTCGTCCATGAGGTCCTCGTGGGGGACCACCCGGCCGGCAAGGCCGATCTCATGGGCCCGCCGGGCGTCGATCCGCTCTCCGGTGAGGAGCAGCTCCATCGCCGGTTCCCAACCGATCCGCCCGGGCAGGCGGATGGCCCCGACGATCGTGGGCACGCCCAGCTTGACCTCGGGGAAACCGAACTCGGCCCGCTCGGAGGCGATGACGAAGTCGCACCAGGTCACGAGGGTGAGGCCATAGCCGAGGCAGTACCCGTTCACCGCGGCGATCACCGGCTTGAAGATCTCCCACCCGCTCTCGAACGAATTCTGGGTGGGCTTCTCCCAGAAGGTGCCGGCGAAGTCACCGGCCGACCCGGTGGCGTCGTGGAGGTCGCCGCCGACGCAGAAGGCCCGGCCGCGCCCCGTGACGATCGCCACCCAGGCGTCCTCGTCGTCGCGGAAGCGGGCGAAAGCCTCGTTGAGGCCCCTCCGCATCTCGCCGTTCACGGCGTTGAGCGCCTCGGGACGGTTGTACGAGATGGTCGCCACGTGGTCGTCGAGCTGGTACAGCACCTCCTCGGTCACTGCTGTCCCTCCGCTGTCCGGTCGGGCGCCGGCCTGCCCGTTCCATAATGGCAGGACACCGGACCCGTCGCTGCCGGAGACCCGACGGAACATCCGACGGGGTGGCATCGTTGGACCGGAGGCAGCCGGCGCGGGGCAACTCGTTCCGCAGTGGTGCATCCAGTCGGATGGGAAGGAGCGAGGATGGGCTTGTTCACGAGGGGGGTTCCCGAGATGGTGGCGCCCGATCTCGCCCTGAAGGGTCGCGAGCGGGCGATCGCGCCATCGGCGGCCCATCTGGTGCTCGGGACACCGCTCACGCCCCCGTTCCCGGTCGGGTTGGAGCGTGCCGTGTTCGCCATGGGGTGCTTCTGGGGGGCGGAGCGGAAATTCTGGATGATCGAGGGGGTGCACACCACCGCCGTGGGGTATTCGGGAGGTTTCACCCCCAACCCCACCTACGAGGAGGTCTGCTCGGGGTCGACGGGCCACGCCGAGGTGGTGCTGGTCGTGTTCGACCCGGCCCGGGTGACCTACCCGGCGCTCCTCGCGCGATTCTTCGAAGGCCATGACCCGACCGAGGGCATGCGCCAGGGCAACGACGTGGGTACCCAGTACCGGTCGGCGATCTACACGGCCGACGACCGGCAGGGGAGCGAGGCGGTCGACACGCTCGCCTCGTACCAGCGGGCGTTGACCGCGGCCGGGCGGGGCGAGATCACCACCGAGGTGACGGCGGCAGGGCCCTTCTACTACGCCGAGGAGTACCACCAGCAGTACCTGGCGGCCAACCCCAACGGGTACTGCGGGCTCGGCGGCACCGGGGTGTCGTGCCCGGTCGGGGTACCGGGGTAGGGAGCGAACACCTCTCGACCCGACATCTCGAGCCTCCCGGGTCGTGGCGCGGCCGACGCTTGCGCGTTCTACCATGGGCCGATCGTGGCGGCGGGCGACATCGGGAACGTGGGCGCCGTCACGTCACGGCGGGCGACCGGGAGCGCCGTGTTCTCGGCGTTGGGCCGTACCGTGGTGCGGTTCAGATGGTTCGTAGTGGCGATCTGGGTCGTCGGCACCGTCCTCGCCGTTCATGCGCTTCCCTCGCTCGGCAGCCAGGTCGACAACAACAACAGTGCCTTTCTCCCGGCCGGCGCCCCGAGCAACCTCGCCGCCGTCCTGGCCGAGCCACTCGCCGGGTCGATCTCGATGAGCCAGATCCCGATCGTCGCGGTCACCTCGCAGGCGGAGCTCGGCGCGGCCGATCAGACCGCGCTCTCCCGCGCAGCGGTCGAGCTGTCCCGCGTCCCGACCGTGCGAGCGGTTCGCTTCATCGGCGACTCCGCCGACGGCCGGGCGTCCCAGCTGTTGGTGATCTCGTCGATCTCACCCTTCGACCAGGGACGCGAGAGCACGCTCGTCGGCGATCTCTCGGCAGCGCTCAGCCGATCGCAGCTCCCTCCCGACCTCAAGGCCCATCCGGCCGGCCAGCTGGCCAGCAACGTCGCGAACCAGCAGCAATCCGAGCGGACGGGCAAGGAGGTGCAGGCCTTCTCCGTGCTGTTCATCCTGGTCCTACTGCTGGTGATCTTCCGATCGGTGCTCGCACCTCTGATCACCCTCCTTCCCGCGGTCCTGGTGCTCCAACTGGCCGGCGCGCTCATCGGGGGTCTCGGCTCGGTCGGGCTCAGGATCTCCGCCATCACCCAGTTGCTGTTGATCGTCCTGGTCCTCGGGGCGGGCACCGACTACGGCCTGTTCCTCGTGTTCCGGGTTCGGGAGGAGCTGCTGCGCGGGCGCGAGCCCAAGGATGCGGTGAGCACCGCCGTCCACCGGGTCGGCGAGTCGATCGCCGCGTCCGCCGCGACGGTCGTCGTGGCGCTGCTCACGCTGCTGCTGGCCAGCTTCGGGCTCTACCACGACCTCGGCGTGCCGCTGGCCATCGGCGTCGCCGTCATGCTGCTCGCGGGGCTCACCCTGCTGCCCGCCCTGCTGGCCATCCTCGGGCGGGCCGTGTTCTGGCCGACCAGCACCGCCCCGACCGAGCAGCACGGGGGGACCTGGGGCCGGGTGGCCGGGCGGCTGGTCCGTCGACCGGCCCGCACGCTGGGGATCGGGGTGCTCGTCTTCGGCGCCTTGGCCGTCGCTGCGATCGGGTACCGCGCAGGCGGGTTCGGTGGGGCGACGAACGCGCCGACCGGTTCCGGGGCGGCCAAGGGCAACGCGGCATTGGCGGCCCACTTCCCCCAGTCCAGCCAGAACCCGACCACCCTGGTGATGCGGTTCGCCGCCCCGTTGTGGTCGGACCCCGGCAGGATCGCCGAGGCGACGACCCGTCTTCGGGCATCGGGCAGCTTCACGAAGCTCGCGGGCCCGCTCAACCCGAACGGGAGCCGGCTGACCCCGTCCGAGCTGCAGAGCCTCCACGCCGAGCTCGGTCCGGCCCAATCGCTCGACCGGGTGCAGCAGCCGGGTTCCACGGTGCCGGCGGCGATCTACTCGGCCTACGTCGCGACCGGCCACTTCCTGAGCGCCGACGGCCGGACGGTCCTGTGGCAGGCGGGCCTGCGGGCCGGGGAGCCGGGAACGACGGCGGCGCTCGACGCCGTGCCGGCGATCCGTGCCGATGTGGAGCACGTGGGTCGGCAGGTCGGTGCGTCCGCGGTGGGCGTGGCCGGACAGGCGCCGGCGCTGTACGACGTGAGCACCGTCTCGGACGGGGACCTCAAGCGGCTTGTGCCGATCGCCGTGCTGGCCATCGGACTCGTCCTGGCGCTCGTCCTGCGCAGCCTGGTCGCGCCGCTGTACCTCATCCTGAGCGTGGTGCTGTCGTACCTCGCCTCGCTCGGGGTGGCGGTGATCGTCCTGATCGGCTTCGCCGGCCAGGGTGGGATCACGTTCGTCCTCCCGTTCCTGATGTTCATCTTCCTGCTCGCCCTCGGCGAGGACTACAACATTCTCGTGATGACCAGGATCCGCGAGGAGGCGGAGGGCCGGCCGCTCCGTGAGGCGGTGGTCCGGGCCGTCGGCGCCACCGGCCCGACGGTGACGTCGGCCGGACTGGTCCTCGCCGGCACCTTCGCGGTCCTGGCCATCGGGGGTGGTGCCGGCAGCGGCGGGAGCCAGGCGAGGGCGATCGGCTTCGGCCTGGCCGTCGGGATACTGCTCGACACGTTCGTGGTCCGGACGGTGCTGGTGCCGTCGACGGCAGCGCTCCTCGGGCGGTGGAACTGGTGGCCCTCGGCGATGGGCCGGCGGCCGGCCCGCGCGACCTCGGATCGCGTGGCCACCGGAGTGGTTCCGAGCAGGGGGGGTGGGGAGCTTCGGTGACGGTGAGCGACGGTCTGCCCGCCGTGGGAGCGGTCGAGATGTCGAGGCGGCGGATCCTGCTCGTCATGAGTGCCCTCATGCTGGGGATGCTCCTCGCTGCGCTCGACCAGACCATCGTGTCGACCGCCTTGCCGACCATCGTCGGCGATCTCGGCGGTGCCTCCCACCTCTCCTGGGTGGTCACCGCGTACCTGCTGGCCTCAACCGTCTCGACGCCCCTGTGGGGGAAGTTGGGCGACCTGTACGGGCGCAAGCAGCTGTTTCAGGCGTCGATCGTGATCTTCGTGCTGGGCTCCGTCCTCGCGGGACTCAGCCAGTCGATGCTGGAGCTGGTCGTCTTCCGAGCGGTTCAGGGTCTTGGCGGCGGCGGGCTCATCATCGGGGCCCAGGCCATCGTCGGCGACGTCGTCTCACCGAGGGAGAGGGGTCGTTATCAGGGGCTCTTCGGTGCGGTGTTCGGATTGGCCACCATCCTCGGACCGTTGATCGGGGGGCTGTTCGTGGAGTACCTCTCGTGGCGATGGGTGTTCTACGTGAACGTCCCGATCGGGATCGTCGCCCTCTTCGTCACCGCCGCCCAGCTCCCCGGGCAACTGCAGCGGGTCCATCGGGTGATCGACTACGCGGGTACCGCCGCGCTGGCCCTTGCGACTTCGGCGCTGGTGCTCTTCACCAGCCTCGGAGGCTCGACCTACCGGTGGCTGTCGGTCCCCATCGTGACGATGGGGGTGCTCGGGGTGGTCCTGACCGTCGTCTTCGTCCGGATCGAGCGGCGGGCCGTCGAGCCCGTGCTCCCGCTCGCCCTCTTCCGGAACCGGGTGTTCAGCGCAGCCGCAGCGATCGGCTTCGTGATCGGTTTCGCCATGTTCGGCGCCCTGACCTTCGTGCCCCAGTTCTTTCAGGTCGTGAAGGGCCTGTCGCCGACCGCGTCCGGCCTCCGGCTCCTGCCGATGATGGGTGGAATGCTGGTCGCCTCCATCGGATCCGGCCAGATCGTCAGCCGCTGGGGGCGCTACAAGGTGTTCCCTGTGGTCGGGACGGCCCTCACCACCATCGGCCTGTACCTGATGTCGACGGTCGGCGTCGAGACCAGCGGCGCGGTGACCGCGGTGTACATGGCCGTGTTCGGATCGGGCCTCGGCCTGGTGATGCAGGTGCTCGTCGTGGCCGTGCAGAACGCGGTGCCCTATACGGAGCTCGGGGTGGCGACGTCGGGGGCCACGTTCTTCCGGTCGATCGGCGGTTCGTTCGGTGCCGCGGCGTTCGGCGCGGTGTACGCCAACCTGATCGGGGGGAAGATCGCCCATTATCTCGGCGGCGCCCGGATATCGGCCCGGGACACCGCGGAGCTCTCCAACCCGGCGTTGCTGCACCGACTGCCGGCGCCTGTTCAGGCTGCGGTGGTCCACGGTGTGGCATCCACCGTTCAGGAGGTGTTCCTCATCGCCACGCCGATCGCCGCCCTGGCGTTCGTCCTCACGTGGCTCCTCCCCGAGGTCGAGCTCCGGCAGACGGTGCGTCCGGGCGCCGAGGCGGGGGACGGCTTCGGGGTGCCCGAGGACCGTACGTCCCTGCAGGAGGTGGAGCTCGCTCTCGAGCGGGTGGCGAGGCGCGAGAACCGGACGCTCCTCTACCGATCGCTGGCCGAGCGGGCGGGGCTCGACCTGTCGCCCGGGTCGTGTTGGTTGCTCTACCGGTTGGCGGACCGTCCGGACCGGACGCTCGCCGACCTCCTGGTCCGATGGAAGGGCGGCATCGACCGGATCGAACCCCTCGTCAGGGAATTGGTGGACGCCGGTCTGGTCGGCGATCCCGAGGGAGGGCGGCTGGGCCCGACCGATGAGGGCCGTGCTGCCATGGACAGGCTCGAGGCGGCCCGTCGCGAACGGATGACCGAGCTCCTGCAGGGGTGGGATCCCGAGGCGCACCCCGAGGTCGTCGACCTGGTGCGCCGGCTCGCGCACGCGCTCCTGGTCGACGACGAGAAGCTCCTGGCCGTTGCCCGGGACACCGTGAGCGAGGCCGGGCCGTCGAGGGCACGCTGAGGCAGGCCCGGCTCGACCGGGCGACCTCATCCGAGCGAGGGGCGCCCGGACGCGGCAGAGTGGTGGTCGGGACCACGGAGGCGAGGTTGAGAGAAGAGATCGGTCCGGAGGGTGACGAGGCTCCCGAGGTCCCGCCGCGGGCCCGGCAGCGCGACGTGCGGATGGTGCTCACCGGCGTGGTGGCCGTGCTCTTGGTGTGGTTCGCCATCGCCAATCTCCAGCAAGTCCGGATCCATTTCTGGGTTTTCACGGCGAGGGCACCCCTGATCGGGGTCGTCGCGATAGCCGGGCTGCTCGGCGGGGTGATCGGGCTGTTCCTGCGCCGGAGGCGCCGACCGAGCTAGGCATGGCCGGCGGGCGCCGGCCGAGGTGCCGTCGTAGACTGGCCCCGCGCCCGGAACCGGGCGGCCCGGGAACCCGGACTCGTTGTCCGTCGTATCGGATTGCGCGATCATGAGTCTCGAGTTCGAGGGGTTTGAGGAGGTCCTTCAGCGTGTGGCCACGGCAGGGCGTCGAACGAGGGGGGCATGGTGCCGCTCTCCGAGCATGAGCAGCGCATCCTGGCCGAGCTGGAGGAGTCGTTGGTTCGCCAGGACCCCGAGTTCGCCGAACGCGTGCGGTCCGAGACCGTGTACCGCCACGCCGGGCGGTTCTGCAAGTGGTCGGCCGTCGGGTTCGTGGCCGGGGTAACCGTTCTCGTCGCGTTCTACTCCCGGTCGGTGGTGCTGGGCTTCCTCGGCGTCGCCGTGATGTTCGCATCGGCGGTGGTGTTCGAGCGCAACCTGCGCCGGATGGGGCGGGCCGGGTGGCACGACCTGACCACGCGCAAAGGCGAGGACGGCCATCCCGCCGGCGGCGGGATAGAGGGCGCGGTGCACGAGGCCCGGGAGTGGTTGCGCACGCGCTTTCGACGTGAGCGCTGAGCCGTCCGGGGTGGCCGAGGCGGACGTCGGTGCCCGAAGGGGGCCGGATGACCGACCCGGGAAACGGTGCCTGGCGGTGGACGTCGGGGGGACGAAGCTCGCGGTCGGTCTGGTGGACGCCTCCGGTGGGCTCTCCCACGAGGAGCACGCCCCGACGCCGGTCACCGACGATCCCGAGGTGATCTGGTCCGCCTTGGCCCGGCTCGTCGACGGCGCGCTGCACGCCGGGCCTTCCGTCGTGTGCGGCGTCGGTTGCGGTGGGCCGATGACCGCCGGGGGAGAACGGGTCTCGCCTCTCAACATCCCAGCGTGGAGGGGATTCCCGTTGCGTCGCCGCCTGGCCGGTCTGACCGGGCTGCCCGCCCGGGTCGACAACGATGCCAAGGCGCTCGCCCTGGGGGAGGGCTGGGCCGGGGCCGCCGTCGGCCGAGACGACTACATGGCGATGGTGGTGTCGACGGGCGTGGGCGGAGGGATCGTGTCGTCAGGGCGCGTCCTCAACGGGCGGACGGGCAACGCCGGGCACGTCGGGCACGTCGTCGTCGAGCCCGGGGGACGCCATTGCCGGTGCGGAGGTCGGGGCTGCCTCGAGGCTGAGATCTCGGGAACGGCCATCGCCGAGATCACCGGCCGCCCCGCCGCGGAGGCAACCCCCGAGGTGATCGAGCGGGCCGGCTGCCTGGTCGGGCGAGCCGTGGCCTCGGTGGCCAACCTCCTCGACCTCTCCCTGGTCGTGGTCGCCGGCTCCGTGGCGCTCGGCTTCGGCGAGCCGTTCTTTGAGGCAGCGCGACGGGAGCTCGCGTACCGCGCGGGGTTCGAGTACTCGGCCGGCACCGAGATCGTCCCCGCCGGGCTGGGTCCCAGCGGCCCCCTCGTGGGGGCGGGGGCGGTCGGCTGGGGCTTCGACCGGGCGACGGCGTGAGGGGAACGCCCGCGGCGGGCGGGGAGCCTTCGCCGCCGCCCGACCGTGTGCGCTTCCCGCCGCCGGCCGGGTGGGGGACCGCCGCCGCACCGGTGGCGAGGGCCATCGCGATGCGCCCCCACCTCTGGGTGACGGCGGCCTCCACCCTGTTTCGTCTGGCCCGACCTCGCTGGTGGGCGCGACGGCCGTTCCTCCCACTCCCCGACGAGGCCTACTGGCAGTTCCGGCTGCTGACGGCCTTCGGCGGGCCCGACCGGCCGGAGGGGGACCGAGCCGGTGCGGACGACCGGGCGGGGGTCCAGCTCTCGGCCGAGGACGTGATCGCGTATTTGCGGTGGTGTCGCAGGATGCCGGCGGCTCGCGGTTAGCCTCTGGCGTTATGGAGCGGGCCCTCCTGCTCAATGCGACCTACGAGCCGCTTGCCCTGGTGTCCGACCGCCGTGCGGTCGTGCTGGTCCTCGCCGGACGGGCCGAGGCCATCGCGTTCCGGCCGCAGGCGACCGTGTTCCATTCCGCCTCCCTCTCCGTGGAGGTGCCGTCGATCATCAGGCTGTCGCACATGGTGCGTATTCCGAGATGGGCCCGGACGCCCCCGCTGACGCGCCGGGCGGTGCTCCGCCGTGACGGCGGCCGGTGCGTCTACTGCTCCGAGCCGGCAGATACCGTCGATCACGTGGTGCCGAAGAGCCGCGGTGGACGTCACGAATGGTCCAATGTCGTCGCCGCCTGCCAGCGCGACAATCTCGCCAAGGGTGATCGCCTGCTCTCGGAGCTGGGGTGGTCGCTCCCTTTTCGGCCATCGGCGCCCGACGGGCACCTCTGGCGCCTCCGGCACCTGGCCGATGTCGACCCGCTCTGGGCGCCCTACCTGGCCGCGGCGTCGTAGGATCCCCGCCCTGAGCCCCTCCACCCTGGACGAGCCCGCCCTCGACGCGCTCCCCGGATGAGCACCGGACCCGGAGGCGGGCGCACGGCGTCGTGGTTCGATGTCGAACGGTTCCGCTCCCTGACCACGAGATCGATCGTGGTTCGCCGCGCCTCGGACCGTGCCCTGGTCCTCGGGAGCACACAGGATGATCTCCTCGTCTCCCGGCCCGCTGCCGAGGCAGCCGGTGTGGAGCTGCTCCGGCGTCGGAGCGGGGGTGGCGCCGTCCTCGTCCTCCCGAGCGACCCGATCTGGGTGGACCTGTGGGTGCCCCGCGGTGACGCCCTGTTCGACGAGGACGTCTCGCGGGCGCCCGGCTGGGTGGGCGAATCCTGGGCGGCAGCTCTGGCAGACCTTGGTGCGGCCCTGCTGCGAGTCCACAGCGGCGCCCTGGTCCCGGGGGCGTGGTCGGACCTGGTGTGCTTCGCCGGGGTCGGGCCGGGAGAGGTCCTGGCGGAAGGACGAAAGGTCGTGGGCGTCGCCCAGTGGCGGAGCCGACAGGGATCGCTGTTCCACTCCGCAGCGTACCGCCGATGGGACCCGGTCCCCCTGGTGGGCCTGCTCGACGTGCCCCCGGCGCGACGTGAAGCGATGGCGTCGGCATTGCGCCGGGTGGCGATCGGTCTCGACGAGCTCCTCGGCCGGGAGCCCGATCCCTCCGAGGTCGAGAAGGCCCTGTTCCGTCGATTGCCGCCGGGTCCCTGGAGCGTCCTCCCAGCCGATCGCTGACAGTCGCCGGGCCCGCCCGGCTGCTTCGGGTCTCGCAGAAGGCCACCAGGTCCCGCTGCCTGCCCCTCGCCTCACGACGCCCTCGGGCCGCGCCCCCGATTGCGGTGTCCGACGCGCCTCGTGGGCCCGTCACGCGATCGAGAGCCCCTGCACTGCCTCGCCGGCTCGCCGTCGCCTCCGGGTGGAGGACCCGGGGTTCACCTTGTTGACCGGTGGGGGAAAGGGGCGTAAAGTGGCACGAAGTGGTTTGGAAGGGCGGATTAGGGCGCGATCCAGGGAGCGTCTTGGGGGCAATGACCGGTGGCAGGGTTCGTGGGCAGGTACGAGCATTCGCTCGACACCAAGGGCAGGGTGATCCTGCCTGCCAAGTTCCGCGCCGCATTCGAGCGGGGCGGCTACCTCACCGAGAACCGCGAAGGCTGTCTCGCTCTTTGGACGCCGGGGGAGTTCGAGCGCCAGATGGCGGCCATGCAGGAGCGGGCAGCCGACGGCAGGGCGAATCGCAACCGGGCACGGCTCTGGGCCGCCACGTCCCACGAGGTGGAGATCGATCGGCAAGGGCGTATGCCCATTCCCGCCCATCTCCGGGAGTTCGCGGCCCTGGCGGGCGACGTCCTGGTGCACGGAGCGATCGACCGGGTGGAGTTGTGGAACCCGGTTGCATGGGAGGAACGAGTACGTCCCGACGAGCGTTGGTTGCTCGAGGACGGGGACGAGTGACGCCCTGGGAGGCGATCGACGAACGACAGGAACAGTCCGGGACCATGCGCAGCCCCTCGACCGGCACGGTGGAAGATTCCTCCTCCGCCCTCTTCCCCGGTGGTCGCTCGGGGGATCCCCCCGAGAGCACCTCGTCGGTCGAGGGGCTGCGGATGGTCCGGCAATTCTCCCACGAGCCAGTCATGGTGCAAGAGGTCGTCGACCTCTTCGCTCCCGTTCCCCCCGGGGTCGTCGTCGATGCGACGCTCGGGGGCGGGGGTCATTCGGTCGCGCTCCTGACTGCTCACCCGCACCTCACCGTGCTCGGGCTCGACCGTGATCCCGATGCTCTAGCCGCCGCATCACGATCGCTCGAGGCTTTCGGGGACCGCGCCGTCGTGATGCACGCCCGCTTCGGCGAGCTCGCCAGGGTCGCCGCCGACGCGGGCGGTCCCTCGGGCCTGTCGGGGGTGCTCTTCGACCTCGGGGTGAGCTCACCCCAGCTCGACCGGGCCGACCGGGGCTTCTCCTACCGCGCCTCGGGTCCGCTCGACATGCGGATGGACCAGACGACCGGAGAGAGCGCGCTCGACATCGTCAATGGCGCGTCCGAGGACGAGCTGGTGGTCCTGTTCGTCGCCAACGGCGAGGGGCGATTGGCGCGCCGGATCGCCCGCGCCATCGTCGCGGCCCGGCCTCTCTCGACCACCGCCGATCTGGCGGACGTGGTGAGCGGAGCGGTACCGGCCCCCGCCCGTCGCCGGGGGCATCCGGCCCGGAGGGTCTTTCAGGCCATCCGCATTGCCGTCAACGACGAGCTCGGTGAGCTGGCAGCGGCCATCCCGGCGGCGTTGTCGGGCTTGTCGGTGGGGGGTCGCTGCGTGACCATCGCCTATCACTCGGGGGAAGACCGCCTGGTGAAGCGGGCGTTCGCCGAGGCGGTCACCGGAGGCTGCACGTGCCCGCCCGGCCTGCCGTGCGTCTGCGGTGCCCGTCCCGAGCACCGGTTGGTGTACCGGGGCTCCCGGAAGGCCTCCGCCCAGGAGATCGTCCGGAACCGCCGGGCCGAGAGCGCGCGGCTCCGGGCCGTCGAACGTGTCGCCGGGCCCAGATGACGCCGACCGCCACGGCGACGGCCCGACGCTCGAGCGCGATCGCCGGGGGTGCTGTCCGGCCGGTGCCGGGGAGGGCGCCTGCCGGAGATCGCAGGCCGCCGCTCAAGGTCGTCGACACCGGCCTACGGCGGCGCCGGCGGGCCCGCAAGCACTCGATCGCCGCGATGCTCTCGGTATCGTCGCTGGTGGTCGCCCTCCTGGCGGTGGTGGTCGGCCATGCCGTCCTTGCGAGTGGTCAGGTCCGCCTCTCCGAGCAACAGGTGAAGGTCGCAGCCGCGCAGGCGCAGCACCGCAGGATGGAGCTGGCGACGGCAGAGCTCCAGACCCCGTCGCGCATCGTCGCCCGGGCAGAGCAGCAGCTGCACATGCAACAGCCGAGCCGGGTGACCCAGCTCCCTTCGGTTCCCCTCGACGTTCCGGTACCGGCTCCGAGGATGTACGCGGTTCCGGCGACCCCCACGACCACGACCCCCACGACCACGACCCCCACGACGACAGCCCCCACCCCCACCCCCACCCCCACCGCCGCCGGGGCCGGTCACTGATCCGGTGAGCCCGTCGAGCACCGGACCGCCGATCCGGCGAAGCCCAGACGGCGGGCGGGCGGAGTCCGACCGGTCGGGAGCACCTCGATCGCGGACCCGATCCGCGACGCGAGGGGGAGCTCGAACGGCAACCCGGCCGGGGACCCGCCCCGGGTCCCGGCAGCGGTACCCCGACTGGTCGCACGGGGCGAGGGAACTGCCCATCCGGCAACCCGGCCCCCGGGCCCCTCGCCGCCCGGCCGCCCCCCGCCGGTCGCTCGCCGAAGGTCATGGCCAGGTGATCGTCGCCAAGCGGGTCCGGTTCCTGCGGCTGGTCCTGGTCCTGGCATTGCTGGCGTTGGTCGTCCGCCTGGTCGACGTGCAGGTGCTCGAGTCGGCCCACTACCAGTCCCAGGCCAGCCGACAGCTCGCGGTGCCGGTGATCGTGCCTGCCGTCCGCGGCGGCCTCTACAGCCGGGACGGCCAGGTGCTCGCCATGTCGGTCCCGACGTCCGACGTGTATGCCGACGACTTCCTCATCGTCCGCCCCGTCGCCGAGGCGGCGGCGTTGGCGCCCCTCCTTCACGTGCCTGCGACCAAGTTGGCGAGCGAGCTTCACCAGCGGTCGGGGTACGTGCCCCTGGCCAAGCAGCTGTCGAACCAGGTCGGGAAGAAGATCGCGGCGGCTGCGTTCCCCGGCATCACCGTCGTCGCCGACTCGAGGCGGGTCGTCCCGAACGGGAACCTCGCGGCACCGGTCCTCGGCATCGTGAACGGGTCGGGCAACGGGGCTGCCGGACTCGAGTACCAGTACGACACCGCCCTGGCCGGCAAGGCCGGGTCCGAGACCCTTCTCGAGTCGCCTGCCGGGATCGCCTTGCCGCAGAACCCGGTCAGGCAGACCTCCACCGAGCCGGGGACCGGGCTCGAGCTGACGCTCGACGAGGCGCTTCAATACCAGACCGAGCAGGCCCTGGCCGCCGAGATCCTCTCGTCCCACGCCGTCAGCGGCAGCGCCATCGTCATGGACGTCAAGACCGGGGACATCCTCTCGATGGCGAACCTGGTCGCCTCCCAGGGCCCGGGCCCGCGGGTGCCCGCCACCTCGCCGATCCCGATCGGTGCGGGCGACGGTGTGGACCAGGCGCCGTCCAACCTCGCCCTCACGCAGCTCTTCGAGCCCGGCTCGGTGTTCAAGCTGGTCACCTTCTCCGGGGCGCTGCAGGCCGGGGTCATCAATCCGGGTACCACCTTTTCGGTGCCGGGCCAGATCACGCTGGACGGCTCGATCTTCCACGATGCCGAGTCGCACCCGACCGAGCAGCTGACGGCCTCCCAGATCCTCGCCCAGTCCTCCAACCTCGGCACCTATCAGATCACCCAGGCCCTCGGGGAGAGCCGGCTGCTGGCCCAGGTGAAGAAGCTGGGGTTCGGGGTCCCCACCGGTCTCCACTTCCCCGGCGAGTCGGCGGGGATCCTGGCCACCCCGGCCCAATGGGAGCCCACCGACCTCGTGTCGTTGCCCATCGGGCAGGTCGACGCGGTCAACGCTCAGCAAGTGCTCGACGCCTACAACGCGGTCGCCAACGGAGGGGTCTTCGTCCAGCCCAGGCTGGTACGCGGCACCGTCGCACCCGACGGGACGGCGACGGCCACCCGGCCGTCGCCGTCCCGTCGGGTCATCTCGGCGGCCACGAACGCCGAGCTGACGACGATGCTCCAGGGGGTGGTGGCGGGAGGAACCGGCACCAGTGCCGTGGTACCGGGATACTCGGTGGCGGGCAAGACCGGTACGGCTCAGATCCCGACCCCGGGGAAGGACAGCTACGTGCCCAATGCCTTCATGGCCACCTTCGTCGGGTTCGCACCCGCCGACCACCCGGTGTTCTCGGCCATCGTCGTCCTGAACCGCCCGACCCCGATATACGGCGGGACGGTGGCCGCACCGGTCTTCTCCCAGATCATGAGCTATGCGCTCCACCGCTACGACATCCCCTCCTCGCCGGGTGCCCCGTCGAGCGGGGGGCGCATCGGGACCAGTCAGGTGCAGGACGTCACATGAGGCACCGGTCTGGCCGGTACCATCGGCAGGCCCAGGCGGCCCGCCCCGGAAGGACCGGGACCGATGCTCGCCGGCGGCCCCGCCTCTCCCTGTGCAGATGAACCTGTTGCTCGACGAAATCGACGTGCTCGAGACGGCGGGCGACCCTCGGGCGGTCGACGTCGTCGGCGTCGCCTACGACAGTCGCAAGGTCGACCCCGGGGACCTCTTCTTCTGCATCCCCGGGGTCTCGACGGACGGCCACAGCCATGCGCCGGAGGCGGTGGCCGGCGGGGCGGTCGGGCTGGTCTGCGAGCACCTGGTCGCGGTGGGAGCCCCGGTCGTCCAGGCGAGGGTCCGGGTCGGCGGGGCCCGCCCGGCGATGGCCCGAGCGGCGGCCGCGTTCCACGGCCATCCCTCGCGTGACCTGATGGTGGCGGGGGTGACCGGCACCAACGGGAAGACGACGGTGACCCACCTGCTGGCGGCCGTCCTCGTGCACGCCGGACGCCCCGCCACGTTGGTCGGGACGCTCTCGGGGGAGCGAACGACCCCCGAGGCCGCCGACCTCCAGGAGCTCCTGGCCTCGGTCCGCGACGATCAGCGGGCCGACGGAGTGGGACGGGCGGTGGTGATGGAGGTCTCCTCGCACGCTCTCGTCCAGGCGAGGGTGGACTGCGTCGAATTCGACGTCGCGGTCTTCACGAACCTCAGCCACGACCATCTCGACTTCCACAAGACGATGGAGTCCTACTGGCAGGCCAAGGCCTCCCTGTTCTCCCCGGGGAGGGCGGGACGAGGGGTCGTGAACGCAGACGATCCCTGGGGTCGTCTGCTTCTCGAGGTCGCCGACGTCCCGCTGCTCCCGGTGACTCGGGCGGATGCTTCCGATATCCGGCTCGAGCCCGGGCGGACCACGTTCACGTGGCGGGGAAGACGGGTGGCCCTCTCGTTGACCGGATTGATCAACGTCGACAACGCCCTCCTCGCGGCGGAGGCAGGGGTTGCCCTCGGGATCGACCCGGCGACCGTTGCCGAGGGCCTGGCCGGCGCTGCGGTCGTCCCCGGTCGCCTGGAGCCGGTGCCGGTGCCCGGTGTGGAAGGCGCCGGACCGGCGGTGCTGGTCGACTACGCCCACACCCCTGCCGCCCTTCGGACGGTGCTCGACGAAGCTGCCCGGCTCGTCGCCGAGGGCGGCCGGGTGGTGCTGGTCTTCGGCTGCGGCGGCGATCGGGACCGGGCGAAGCGTCCGCTGATGGGCTCGGCCGCCCATGCCGCCGCCGCGGTGACCTTCGTGACCTCCGACAACCCCCGCCACGAGGATCCCGCCTCCATCATCGAACAGGTCCGTTCCGGGTTCCCGGACACCGCGGTGAGCGACGGCCGGCTCGTGGTGGAGCCGGATCGCCGCCGGGCGATCGAGCGGGCCGTCGGCATGGCCGGAGCGGGCGATGTGGTCGTCGTGGCCGGCAAGGGGCATGAGACCTATCAGCAGTTCGGCGACGAGCGGATCCCCTTCGACGACCGGCTCGTCGCATCCGAGGTCCTCGCCGCCCGGTGGGGAGCCTGAGGGGTGCTCTCCCTGATGGAGTCGGGCGGCGTCGCGCTGTGGGTGGCCATCCTGGCCACCCCGGTCCTCATGCGGTGGCTGTTGCGTCGTCGGATCGGCCAGCACATCCGCGAGGACGGGCCGGCCACCCACTCGGTGAAGGCGGGCACCCCGACCATGGGCGGGCTGGCGATCGTTGCCGCCGTGGTCGCGGGGTACTTCATGGGGCACGTCGGCCCGGCGGTCCGGTTCTCGCGCACCGGCATCCTCGTCGTGGGGGTGGTCGGGCTGTTCGGGGTCATCGGCTTTCTCGACGACTGGCTCAAAGTGCGCAACCGGCGCAGCCTCGGACTCAACAAGCGGGCGAAGCTGGCAGCCCAGATCGCTGTCTCCGCGGTCTTCGCCGAGGCAGCCGTGCACTGGGCCCACACGTCCACCGCGCTCTCCTTCACCCGGCTGGACTCGCCCGGGTTCGAGCTCGGGGAGCTCGGCTGGGTGGCGTTCGCCGTCTTCGTGCTGGTCGGCTCCTCGAACGCCGTCAATCTGACCGACGGGCTCGACGGCCTCGCCGCAGGCTCGGCGACCCTGTGTTTCGCCGTGCTCTCGATCATGGGTTACTGGATCTTCCGGCACGAGAGCATCTATCACGTGCTCCCGGCATCGGCGATCGACCTGGCCCTGTGCTCGGTCGCCCTCGCGGGTGCCTGCGTCGGGTTCCTGTGGTGGAACGCGGCGCCCGCGCAGATCATCATGGGCGACACCGGGTCGTTGGCGATCGGGGCGGGAATTGCCGCGTTGTGCCTGCTCCTGAACCTCGATCTCCTCCTCCCGATCGTCGGGGCGCTCTTCGTTCTGGAGACGTTCTCGGTGATCATTCAGATCGTGAGCTTCCGGATGTTCCACCGGCGGGTGTTCCGGATGGCGCCGATCCACCACCATTTCGAGCTGATCGGCTGGCCCGAGACGACGGTCATCTTCCGGTTCTGGATCGTCGCGGGTCTCTTCGCCGCGCTCGGCCTGGGGATCTTTTACGGGGAGTACCTGACCGTGGCGAAATTCACGTGACGGGTTCCCCCACTTCGGCGCTGCGGTGGGCGAGGCTGAAGGGATGTGCCCTCGCGTCGGGAAGGAGCAGCCTCGGGTGTCGGCGAGGACGGCGATGAGCCAACGCCCCGGGCCCGGTACGGGTCGGACCCCTGCAACCGGTCGTTCGGGCCCGCAGCTCGGTGGCAGCCGCCCCGGCTCGACCACGCGGCCGCACCGCGGCCAAGGTGGAGGGCGATCGCCGAACCGGCACGAGGACGCGGGCGGTCCGAGGGGCCGGCACCGCCTGGGAGCACGGGGATCTGCGGCGGTCCACCGGAACCGGACCCCGCGCGAGGTTGCCGCCTGGGTGGTCGCCGTCCGGGACATCCCGACTGCCACGATCCTGCTCGCCCTGATCGGTTGCCTTTGCGTGCTCGGCGTCGTCATGGTCGGATCCGCTTCGACCGTCATATCGATGAGCATTTACGGCTCCCCCTGGGGGATCCTGATCCGCGAGATCATCTGGATGGCTGTCGGGGCGATCGCGATGGTGCTGGCCTGCCGTTTCGACTACCGGCGGTGGCGCCGGCTCAGCCCCGTCATGCTCGTCGGAGTCTTCGGGCTGCTCCTCGTGGTGCTCGTGCCGGGTCTGGGCGTGCACGCAATGGGATCGAGCCGGTGGATCGGGTTCGGGCAGTTCCGTATCCAGCCCTCCGAGATGATGAAGCTGGCGCTGGCGCTCTTCGGCGCCGACCTGCTCGTGCGGCGGGCCGATCGGGGAGGCGGCCACCGGACCATGACCGGACCCCTGCTGCTGGTTGCCGGGGCAGCGTCGGTGCTGGTCCTGCTTCAACCGGACATGGGCACGGCCCTGGTCCTCGCCTGCATCGCCCTGGGTCTCCTCTTCGCGTCGGGCGTTCCCCTCAAGCCCGTGGTGAAGGTGCTCGGGACGCTGGTCTTCCTGACGCTGATGGTCGCCCTGTTCTCCCCTTATCGACGGGCGAGGATCTTCTCCTTCCTCGATCCGAGCGCCCATTCCTCCGGTTCGGGCTACCAGGTCGTGCAATCCCTGATCGGGCTCGGCTCGGGGCATCTCTTCGGGCTGGGGCTCGGATCGGGGCGCGAGAAATGGGGCTACCTCCCCAATGCCCACACCGACTTCATCTTCTCGGTGATCGGCGAGGAGCTGGGATTGGTGGGGGCGGTGGCCGTTCTCGCCCTTTTGGGGTGCTTGGCCTGGTTCGGGCTCCGCGCCGCGGCACGTGCCCCCGACCGGTTCGGCGGTCTGCTGGCCGTGGCTGTCGTCTCCTGGATCACCGCCGAGACCCTGATCAACGTGGGCGCGGTCATCGGAGTGCTCCCGGTTACCGGCATCCCCTTGCCCTTCATCTCCTTCGGGGGGTCATCCCTGGTGATCACCATGTTGGCGGTCGGGATCCTGGTGAACATCGCCCGGCACGAGCGATCGGGGCCCGGACACGGGGTGGGCGGGGGACGGCGGACGCTCGAGCACCCGTCCGCCCGGGTCGGCGCGGCTTCCCGGTGAGCCAAGGTTCCCTGCCCCGCGCCCCCGAGCCCCGCCGGGGCGGTACCCCCGAGCCCCGCCGGCGTCATGCCGTGGTGGCCGGAGGCGGCACGGGCGGCCACTTGCTCCCTGCCCTGGCCATCTCCCGGGCGCTCGTCGAGCGGGGGCACTCGCCCGAGTCGATCGAGATGGTCGGGTCGCGCCGCGGCCAGGAGACCGCCCTCCTCCTCGGCGAAGGGTTTCCGGTGACCCTGTTGCCGGGCCGCGGGCTCGCCCGGCGCTTCGACACCCGCTCGCTGCTCGACAACATCGGGGCAGTGGTCGCCCTGGCCTGGGCGTTGGTGGTCGCTCTGGCCCTGCTCGCCCGTTGGCGACCTCGGGTGGTGGTCTCGGTGGGAGGGTACGCCAGCTTCCCGCCCGCTGTCGCCGCAGTGGTGCTGCGGATCCCCCTGGTACTGGTGAACATCGATGCGGTCCCCGGGCTCGTGCACCGGATGGTCGGCCGGTTCGCCGCGGCAAGTGCGGTCGCCTTTGCGGGGACGCCGCTCCCGAGAGCGGTGGTGACCGGCACCCCGGTTCGCCCGGAGCTGCTGGCGATCGACCGATCCGACGAAGCGAGACGGCGAGCCCGGGCGGCCCTGGGGCTGCCGGCGGGCCGCCGGACGCTCGTGGCCTTCGGGGGATCCCTCGGCGCCCGACGGATCAACGAGGCCGTCTCCGGCCTGGCGGAGCGCTGGCGCGATCGTGACGACCTCGCCATCTACCACGTCGTCGGGCGTCGTGATTGGGAACGCTTCGCCGGCCGGAGCGGTCGTTTGGCGGGGGCCGAACCGGGGGACCGGCTGCATTACCGGATGGTCCCCTACGAAGAGCGGATGGGGCTCGTTTATGCAGCGGCCGACCTCCTCGTCTGCCGGGCCGGAGCGATGACGGTCGCCGAAGTGGCCGCCACCGGCGTGCCGGCTGTGCTCGTGCCGTTGCCCGGCGCTCCGGGCGACCACCAGACGGCGAACGCCCGCGTGCTCGTGCAAGCGGGGGCCGCGGAGCTGCTCCCCGACGGCGAATGCGGTCCGGAGCGGCTCGCCGAGGCCGCCGAGCGGCTCCTCGTCGACACCGCCCGCCTGAGGAGGATGGGCGCCTCGGCTCTCCGTTTGGCCAGGCCGGACGCCGCGGCCCGGGCGGCAGAGCTGGTGGACACGTGCGCGAAGGCCGGGTCCGGTGGCTGAGCAGGGCCCCCCCGGTCTCGACCTGTCCGTTCCCCGAAGGCTCCACGTCGTGGGAGCCGGAGGGGCGGGGATGAGCGCCATCGCCACGGCGTTGGCCGCCATGGGGCATCGGGTCACCGGGAGCGACCTGAAGGTCTCACCGGTCACCCAGCGTCTGGTCCAGCAGGGGATCCCGGTGGCCGTCGGTCATCGCTCGTCGAACGTGGGCGACGTCGACGCCCTGACGTACTCACCGGCGGTGGCCGACGACAACCCCGAGCTCGAGGAGGCCCGGAGCCGGGGGATCCCCGTGGTACGCCGCTCGGCCACGCTGGCAGCGATCGCCGCCACGCGCCGTACCGTGGCCGTGGCCGGCACCCATGGCAAGACGACCACGTCGTCGATGCTCTCGCTCGTCCTGGTGGAGGCCGGGCTCCGCCCGTCGTTCCTCATCGGTGCCGACGTCAATGAGATCGGGACGAACGCCGTCTGGGACACAGGAGCGTGGCTGGTGCTCGAGGCCGACGAGAGCTACGGGACGTTCACCGAGCTCCGTCCCGAGGTCGCCGTGGTGACCAACGTCGAGCCTGACCATCTCGACCACTACGGCACGTTCGACTCGCTGCGGAGCGCGTTCGCGGAGTTTCTGGCGGGGGCGGGAGGCACCGTGGTCTGTGCGGACGACCCGGTCGCCGCCGACATCGGGCGCGCCGTCGGGGCGACGAGCGTGGGGATCTCCGAAGCGGCGGACTACCGCCTGGCCAACCTGTCGTTGGCACGGAGCGCGGTCGGCTTCGACCTCGTCGGTCCGGCCGGTTCTGGCGGGCACCTCGAGGTTTCCGTTCCCGGGATCCACAACGCCCGGAACGCCGCTCTGGCGGCCGTGGCGGCGCTCGGGCTCGGGGTTCCGATGGCGACGGTGGCCGCCGCGATGGCCAGGTTCGCCGGGGTCCCGAGGCGATTTGAGTTCCGGGGGGAGGTGAACGGGGTGACGTTCGTGGACGACTACGCGCATCTGCCGACCGAGGTCCGGGCCGCGCTGGCCGCGGCCCGAGCCGGCGGCTGGGAGCGGGTGATCGCCGTCTTCCAACCTCACCGTTACACCCGGACCGCCGCGCTGCACGAGGAATTCGGGACCGCATTTCACGACGCCGACGCGGTGGTCGTGACGGACGTCTACAGCGCTGGCGAGGCGCCGATCCCCGGGGTGTCGGGCCGCCTCGTGGTCGACGCGGTGACCGCTCGGGATCCCGGGGTTCCCGTGTCGTACGCGGCCGGCCGCGACGAGCTCCTGAACCGCGTGGGGACCCTTCTCCGACCGGGCGACCTCTGCTGCACGTTGGGCGCGGGCGATCTCACCACCCTTCCCGACCAGCTGATCGCCGAGCCGAAGTGGTGAGGACGCGGCCCCCCGACACCGATGGCGACCTCAACGAGGTGGCGGCCGCCCTGGGGGAGCGTGCCCAACGGGCCCGCCCGCTCGGCGCGTTGACGACCTACCGGGTGGGAGGACGGGCGGCGCTTCTCGTCGAGGCCAACTCCGAGGAGGACCTGCTGGCGGTCCGCCGGTCGGTGCTGGGCCGGCAGGTGGCCATCCTGGTGGTCGGGAAGGGGTCGAACATCCTGGTGGCCGACGCGGGATTTCCCGGGCTCGCCGTGCGACTCGGCCCCGGGCTCGGCGACGCGATGACCCCCGGCCCCGGTGGGCCCGGCGACGCAATGATCCCCGGCCCCGGTGGGCCCGGCGACGCGATGATCCCCGGCCCCGGTGGGCCCGGCGAGAGAGCCCTCCGGGTACGGGCCGGCGCCGCCCTCGGGCTCCCCGTCCTGGCCCGGAAGACGGTCGACGCCGGGCTGTCCGGACTCGAGTGGGCGGTCGGCGTGCCGGGGTCGGTGGGCGGTGCGGTACGGATGAACGCCGGAGGTCACGGTTCGGACGTGGCCGCCTCGCTGATCCGGTACCGGTGGCTCGACCTGGCGAGCGAAGCCGGTGGTGACGAGGGCCCGGAACGGCTTCGGCTCGGCTATCGCTCGTCGTCGCTGTCGCCGTCCGAAGTCGTCGTCTGGGCGGAGTTCGCCGTGCGCCCCGGCTCTCGGGAGGAGGGGAAGGCGGTGATCGCCGAGATCGTCCGGTGGCGGCGCGCTCACCAGCCTGGCGGGAGCAACGCGGGGTCGGTCTTCGCCAACCCGCCCGGGGACTCGGCCGGTCGCCTGGTGGAGCTGGCCGGCCTGAGGGGCCTGCGGAACGGCTCGGCCCGCGTGTCGGAGAAGCATGCGAACTTCATCATCGCGGACGACGCCGGGTCCGCCGACGACGTCCGCGAGCTCATGGACATCGTGCGCGACGAGGTGGCACGCCGAACCGGAGTGGTGTTGCGCAGCGAGGTCCGCCTGGTCGGCTACGGCGGAGGCGGAACCGCTCGGGAGCCCGGAGGCGCGACGTCATGACCACCACCCCGACCCCGGTCCGGCCGCCTCGGGGCAAGGACCCCTCGGGCACCATCGACCAGCGAAGCCCCCCCTCGCGCCTCGGAGGAGTTCCGGGGCGCGTTCGCTCGTTCGTCTCCGACCTGGACCGGCGGCTCCGGCGGTGGCCGAGAACGCCTGCCCGGGCGATCCGGCCCGCGTGGCCCGCGTGGCTCCGCCTGCCCGCGTGGCCCGCGTGGCCCGCGTGGCTCCGCCTGCCCGGGCGGCCCGGAGGTGAGCGAGCCGTCCGCCCCGGAGCCATCGATCCGCGGATCGAGCGGCGTCGGATGGACGTCACCAGGCGGCGTAGCCGCCGCCGGTTGGCAGCGGTGACCTCCCTCGCGGCACTGGGGTGCCTCGTCGTCGGCGGGTGGTTCCTCCTGCACTCCAGCCTGATGTCGGCGCGGGTGGTCACGGTCGTCGGCGCGTCGCACACGCCCAGGGGAGAGGTCGTCACCGCCGCAGGCCTCGACGGGCGGCCTCCCCTCCTCGACGTCGTTCCGGGAGCGGCCGAGACCCGCATCGAACAGCTCCCCTGGGTCCTCCGGGCCACGGTGTCCCGCCAATGGCCCGACGGTGTCCGGATCGCCGTCACCGAGCGGACGCCGGTGGCCGTCGTGGCCTCCGGGACGTCGAGGTGGGCCGAGGTCGATCGGTCCGGCCGGGTGCTCGAGATCGTCTCCACGCCGCCGACGGGTCTGCCCCGGCTGGCAATCTCCGGCACCCCCGGAGTGTCCGGGAGCGAGCTCGGGCAGTCGGCCCGCCCCGGGCTGGCGGTGGTTGCCAGCCTGCCTCCGGCGTTCGTCGCCCAGGTGGTCTCCGTCGACGCGAAGACCGGCGACCAGCTGCGCCTTCAGCTGACGACGCCGATCTCGGTCCTCCTCGGCGGCCCGGTGCAGCTCCCGGCCAAGTACTCGGATGTGGCGTCGATCCTGGCTCATGCCGTCCTGCATCCTGGCGATGTCATCGACGTGACCGTGCCGGGCTCCCCGGTCGTCGCGGGACCTTGAGGGGGCCCTGGTCGGGGCCCGGCCGGATGCCGGACCTGCGGAGGGCCGAGGGAGGGGCCGTCCCGGCACCGACACGACTGGGAGTCCTTGCTTGACCACGTGCGGCGCCCCTCGTATCGTGTGGCCCGTCGCACGTGCGGCTTCAACCTCCATCTGAGGTTGAGGGGCCCCGCGTTCGAGGCGGAGCCCATTCCGTCGGCAGTAGGAGGGGGCGACAGGAGCATTGACCTGCCGACGACCACCATTTCAGCACCGAGGGAGTACATGACCGTCCCGCCGCAGAGCAACTACCTCGCCGTCATCAAGGTCGTCGGCGTGGGCGGCGGGGGCGTGAACGCCGTGAACCGGATGATCGACGCGGGACTGCGCAACGTCGAGTTCATCGCGTCCAACACCGACGCCCAGGCGTTGTTGATGAGCGATGCCGATCTGAAGCTCGACATCGGGCGCCAGCTGACCCGTGGACTCGGAGCGGGGAGCGATCCCGACGTGGGGCGCCAGGCTGCCGAGGAGCACCGGACCGAGATCGAAGAGGCGCTCCAGGGTGCCGACATGGTCTTCATCACGGCGGGCAAGGGTGGGGGAACCGGCACCGGGGCGGCGCCGGTCATCGCCGAGATCGCCAAGGGGATGGGCGCACTGACCATCGGCGTGGTGACCCGACCGTTCACGTTCGAGGGCCGACGCCGTGCCATGCAGGCCGAAAAGGGGATCCAGATCCTGAAGGAGAAGGTCGACACCCTGATCGTGATCCCCAACGATCGCCTGCTGACCGTGTCCAACGACAAGACCTCGATGCTCAACGCGTTCAAGATGGCCGACGAGGTCCTGCTCCAGGGGGTTCGGGGCATCACCGACCTCATCACCGTGCCGGGGCTGATCAACACCGACTTCGCCGACGTGAAGATGGTGATGACCAACGCGGGCACCGCGATCATGGGCATCGGGGGCGCTCATGGCGACGGCCGAGCCGTCAACGCGGCACGGGCGGCGATCACCAGCCCTCTGCTCGAGGCTTCGATCGAGGGGGCGAGGGGAATTCTCCTCAATATCGCCGGAGGAACCGACCTCGGGCTCTTCGAGGTGAACGAGGCCGCCGAGATCATCCACTCGGTGGCCCATCCCGACGCCAACATCATCTTCGGGGCGGTCATCGACGACAACATGGGCGACGAGGTCCGGGTCACGGTCATCGCGGCGGGCTTCGAGCGGTGGGAGGAGGCCGCCGGAAGGTCGACGTCCGGATCGGCCCCGGCGGCCGGCGAGCGCTCCCGGACCCTCGAGCCCGCAACCCCCGTCGACATCTTCGCCGACGACGCCGGCGACGCGCTCGACCTCGGGGACGACGAGTTCGACGTCCCCTCGTTCCTGCGATAGCGACGGGCCGAGCTTTCGGGTGGCTGCGCCCGGAACGGTCGCCGACCGGTTGGCGCTGGTCCGTGCCCGGATCGAACGGGCCGGAGGTGATCCCGGGGGGGTCCGCGTGCTGGCCGTGACGAAGGGGTTCGGTCCTGATGCGGTGGACGCCGCCCTGGCGGTCGGCCTGACCGACGTGGGCGAGAACTACGCGGACGAGCTGCTGGCGAAGGCGGGGGCTCGAGGTGCCGGGAGCGAGGGTCCGGGGAGGCCGGTCTGGCACTACCTCGGGGCGGTACAGCGTCGGAAGGTGCCGAGACTGGCCCCGGTGGTCGATTGCTGGCAGGGGGTGGCGCGTGCCGTCGAGGGGGAGGCCATCGCTCGGCGAAGGCCCGGTGCCTGCGTGATGGTTCAGGTGGAGACGACGCAGCTTCCCCGACGCCACGGCGCGCAGGCCGAGGACGTGCCCGGTCTGGTCGCGTCGCTCTCGGGCGACGGGCTCCGGGTGCTCGGGCTCATGACCGTCGCTCCGCTCGACCCGGCGGCCGCAAGAGAGTCGTTCCGCACGGTTCGAGCCCTGGCCGACCGTCTCGGGCTGCCCGTTCGCTCGATGGGCATGACCGACGACCTCGAGCTGGCGGTTGCCGAGGGCTCGACGATGGTCCGGGTCGGTCGAGCGCTCTTCGGGGACCGGCCCGCCCCGGGCGGGCGGGCGGGGTTCGACGCCGACGACGCCGGGCCACGATCATCGTGAGGGTCGGGCCGCCCGGCGGGCCGGGGCGGACCGGCTCGCCGACGCCATCCACCCGGACCTGGGCATCACCGGGGCCCGGGGACGCACTACGCTGTCGGCCAGGAGAGATGTGATGGCCCCCTCGTTCCTCAAGAAGACGATGGTCTACCTCGGGCTGCTCGACGACGAGTACGACGAGTACGACGAGTACGACGACCGCGCCCCGAGGGGGTTCTCGGGTGTTCCGAACCGGGTGGAGCCTCGCCCGGTCGAGGAACCCGGGCCCGAGAGCCGGCCGCCGCCGCCGCCGGTGCGACGGATCCGGACCCTTCCGGCGGATGCCCCCACGATCAGCCCGCGACAGGACCAGACGGTGATCACCCCGCGTTCCGCCAGCGTGCGTCCACTGTCGGCGGACTCGGCGAAGGTGCAGGTGGTGGCCCCGTCCCGATTCGGCGATGCCAAGGACATCGCCGACTGCCTCAAGTCCAACCGGCCGGTGATCGTGAACCTTCAGGTCGCCGAGCGGGATCTCCAGCGCCGGATGATCGACTTCTGCAGTGGGGTCACGTACGCGCTGAGCGGCGAGATGGAGAAGGTCGCCGACGAGGTCTTCCTGCTGGCACCCACGAACGTGAAGGTGTCGGACGAGGAACGCCAGCGGCTGCAGGCGCGCGGCTTCGGCCGTACCTGAGCCGAGCGTGTTGTTCGTCGCTGCGCTCGTCGAGCTTTACGTCGTCATCCTCATCCTCCGGGCCCTTCTGAGCTGGTTCCCGGTCCGGCCGGGCTCGGCGTTCGAGAAGCTGGTGCGAGCCATGGACGCCATCACCGAGCCCGTGCTGCGCCCGATCCGGCGCATCCTGCCACCCATCCGGGCCGGCGGCATGGGGATCGACCTGTCGATCATCGTCGTCGTGCTCGTGGCCGAGGTGGTGGTGATCCCGCTCCTGAGACGCTGACGCGCCAGTTCCGACCGCTCTGCGGCATGCCCGAATCGCGGAGGGCCGGCGGGTAGACTCGACCCGCATGGAGAGCTCCCCGCCGGCCCAATCGATTCTCGACACCCTCCGAACGGTCGAGTTCCGGCTCGGCCTGAAGGGGTACAACGTCGACGAGGTCGACGAGTACCTCGAGAAGGCCGCGGTGGAGGCGGAGGCGGTGCACGAGCAGCTCCGGCAGATGGCCGAACGGCTGCGGCAGGCCACCGAGCGGATCGGGCAGCTCGAGAGCGAGCGTCGGGAGCCGCCGCCGCCCCCGGAGCCCGTCGCGTCGACCGAGGTCGTCCCCGACGACGCGCTGCAGCGGACCCTGTTGCTGGCTCAGCGTTTCGTCGACCAGACCAAGCGCGAGAGCGAGGCCGAGGCGTCCAAGATCGTCTCGCAGGCGGAAGAGCACGCCCGGGGGACGGTGGCCCGGGCCGAAGAGGAGGCCCGCCGCCGGACCACTGACGCCGAGCAGAGACTGCGCGAGGACGTGGCCCGGCTCGAGGCAATCCGCGGGCAGCTCGCCGGCGAGGTGGAGGCCATGGGTCGTCACCTCGAGTCCGAGCGCAACCGGATCCGGGGGACGCTCACCGAAGTCCTCAAGTGGCTCGACGAGAACGTGCAGCCATCGGCAACGGCGGCCGTGTCCCCTCGTCCACGACCGGGGGGGATCGAAGCACCGCGGCCTGCGGTCGCGGCCGCCCCGGCCCCTGCCGCCGTTGCCCCGGCACCGGCCGTGCAGGCCGCAGATCCCGAGGGCCAGGCGCGGCCGGCGGCACCGAGGACGGCACCGGCGCAGGTGCGGAGCGGACCCGAGGATCGTCCGAACGGCGACGGGGAGACCGTCGCCCAGGTGCTCGACTTGCGGGGTGCAGCGAGCGGGTCGCCTCCGGCTGACCGCGGCTGACCGCACCGATCCGCCGCCCGTCCGCATACGATCTCGGGCAGCAAGCCCCCCTTCCCGCACTCGAGCGGGAGGGGAGATCCCCGGTATTGCCCACTCCGGTGCATTCCGCTAACGTCACCCGACCCTGACCTTGGCTTCGAGCCGGCGTCGGGCCGCATCGGCCGCTGTATGGCCGAAGAGGAGGACCTGATGACCCCAGGCAAGAAGGCGCCCTCGGCGAAGACGCCGGCCAAGGGGTCGACGCCGCGGGAGAGCGCTGACCGACGCTCACCGGCGGGCACGAACGGCGCGGCCACCGTCCCGACCGCCAAAGCGGCCAAGGCGGTCAAGGCGGTCAAGAAGACGGTCGCGGGAGCCGATCGCGCCGAGGCCGACTCCGGCCACGCAAAGGCCGCCAAGCCCAGGGTGACCCCGTCGGCGGAGCCGAGCGGGTCCGGACCCCAGCCGAAGCCGGCGGCGAAGCCCAAGATCGGCCCGTACGCCACGGATACCAAGTTCCTGCAGGAGCAGCAGGCCCTCCTCGAGCACGAGCGGGCCGTCTACCAGGGGCAGGCGACGGACCTGAAGGCCGAGGCCGATTCGCTCGCGCAGGAGCGTGAGCCCGGTGACGTCCAGTTCGACGAGGAGTCGGGCGAGGGAGGGACCGTAGCCGTGGACCGCGAACGCGACCTTGCGCTGTCGGCGCAGGCGTTGGCCGCCGTTGAGGAGATCGACGCCTCCATCCTGCGGATCGCCGCACGGACCTACGGGGCCTGCGAGCGGTGCCACCAGCCGATCCCCAAGCCTCGGCTCCGGGCGCTTCCCTACGCCCGCCTGTGCGTCGCGTGCAAGAGCGGGGGCCTGTCGCGGCGCTGAGGGGGGTGCCGGGGTCGCGGCCATCGGAGCCGGGACCGCTTCCCGGCGCACCCGGGGACCGGCCCCCCGTGGCGACCCGGCCGCCACGGGTCCGGCGGCTGCTGACCGCTCTCATGGTGGGCGGGTCCGTCGTGGTGGTCGACCAGGTGACCAAGTCGCTGGCCGAGGCGAACCTGCATGGACCGGTGCACCTGGTTGGTCCGCTCGGTCTCGGCCTGGGTTACAATTCCGGATCGGCGTTCAGCCTCTTCACCGGCCGGGCGTCCGTGCTCGCACCGGTGGCGGTGGCGATCGTCGCGGTGCTGCTCTGGCTGGCCTGGCGGGCTTCGGGCACGATGCTCGCGGTCGCGCTGGGGCTGATCCTGGGCGGAGCGTTGGGCAACGTCGCCGACCGGGCCCTGCGGAGCCACCACGGGGCCGTGGTCGACTTCATCACCCTGACCCACTGGCCCACGTTCAATGTCGCGGACGCCTCCATCACCGTGGGAGCGGTGCTGTTGGCCGTGCTGTTGCTCCGCCAGCCCGGGTCCGGGTCCCGAAGCCGAGGAGCCGACGATGGACGGTGAGCCGCCGCCCGTCGTCGGAGGGTTCGGGACGGGGTCGGGGCAGGAGGTCCGGGTTCAGGTGCCGGCGTTGCTCCGCGGGGTCAGGGTCGACCGGGCGGTGGCTCTCCTCACGGGAGTGTCCCGCGCTGTCGCTGCGTCGCTGGTGGCCGACGGGCACGTGTCCGTCGACGGGCGGCAGATCGGAGAGCGGAACCGCCTGTTGAACGAGGGGGAGGTCCTCGAGATCTCGGTCGGTGACCGTGCCGTCGGCCCGGTGATGCCCGAGCCCGACGTGCCGGTCGACGTGGTTCACGCGGACCCCGATCTCGTCGTCGTCGACAAGCCGGCCGGTCTCGTCGTCCATCCCGGCGCCGGGCGCCACGACCGTACCCTGGTCGGCGGTCTGCTGGCCCGGTTCCCCGACCTGGCGGAGCTGTCGGCCGCGGGCGTCTGCGATCCCCGACGCCCCGGGATCGTCCACCGGCTCGATCGCGGGACATCGGGGCTGCTCGCCGTCGCCCGGACCGAGCCGGCGTACAGGTCCTTGGTCTCCCAGCTGTCCGAGCGCTCCGTCGAGCGCCGCTACCTGGCCCTGGTCCGGGGTCAGCCCGAAGAGGACCGGGGGGTGGTGGACGCGCCGATCGGCCGCTCGGCCCGGACCCCGACCCGAATGGCGGTGTCGGCCCAGGGACGGAGCGCCCGAACCCGGTTCCGCGTGCTTGCCCGGTACGACGAACCGGTTCGGTCGGCCCTGTTGGCGCTGGCGCTCGAGACCGGCCGGACCCACCAGATCCGCGTGCACCTGGCTGCGATCGGGCACCCCGTGGTGGGCGACGACCGCTACGGGAGACGCCGGGGCGACCAGCTCGAGGCGGGGCTCCCCGAAGGACGGCTGTTCCTGCACGCCGGACGGCTGGGCTTGGACCATCCGTCCACCGGCGAGCGTATGACGTGGGACTCGGCCCTGCCCCCGGACCTGGCGGACCTCATCCCGGACGGACCCGGCTCCCCGACCGACCTCGGTGGGGCCGGCGAGCCGTAGGGTCCTGCAACGCCCGACGGCGTCTCGCTCCCAGGATCCCTCGAGGAGTCCCTCGGGGGATCCTCAGGCCGCCCGGTGGGCCCCGACGACGTCGACATCGGCCGAGAGGGCGGCGAGCGCCTCCTCTTCGGCCCGGCGCACCCTCCGGACCCCGACCCCGAGGCGCTCGGCCGTCGCCTGGAGCGACGCCGGGGAGTCACCGCCGAACCCGAAGCGCAGGCGGAGCACGTCACGTTGCAGCCCCGGCAGCCGGTCCACCGCGCCGCGGACCCGGTCGAGGAGCAGGTGATCGTCGACCTCCGCCACCCAGTCGCGCCCGTCGGGAGCGATGAGGTCGCCGAGCGAGGTGGCCGAATCGGAGGCGGCAGGCTGGTCGAGGCTGGCAGCGACCCGGGCCAGGCCCTCGAGGGAGAGCCGCTCGGCGGCGGTCATGCCGCTCGCCTCGTCGAGCTCCGCCTCCGTCGGCGGCCGTCCGAGCTGGCCGGCCAGCTCGGCGGTGGTGGCGTCCAACCGCTGGAGCTGCTCGCCCACCTCGAGGGGGATCCGGATCGTCCTGCCGTGCTGTTGCACAGCGCGCTGCAGAGCTTGACGGATCCACCAGGTGGCGTACGTCGAGAAGCGGAAGCCACGTTCCCAGTCGAATTTCTCCACCGCCCGCAGGAGCCCGAAGGTGCCCTCCTGAACGAGATCGGTGAGGTCCACGCCGCGGTCCTGATAGCGACGGGCCCAGTGCACGACGAGCCGGAGGTTCGCCGCCACCATCTGATTGCGTGCCTCGAGGTCGCCCTTGGCGACCCGCTTGGCCAACTCGATCTGCTGCTCGTGATCGGGCATCGGGTAGCGGTCGAGATCCCGGAGCATCAGCCCGAGGCTGTCGGCCGTCGTCGTCGCTCTGTTCGTCCTCATCGCCCTACCCCGCCTCCTCGATGCCCTTCACTACCCATACCCGCGCTACCCATACCTGCGCTTCACCATCCATAACGGTCCCTCGGCAACGGTCCGTGGCTGCTACAACACCCGACCGTGCCGGCTCATTCCTCTCCGGGGGCTTCCGGTGCCCCGCGGTTGCGGTCCGTCGACCGACGGTGCTCATCTGGCACCCATGACCGAGCCCCGTCCCCGACTCGTCCTCGTCCGCCACGGCGAGACCGGATGGAGCCGCGAGGGCCGCCATACCGGGCGGACCGACGTCGAGCTGGTTCCCTCCGGGCGGCTCCAGGCGGCGGCCGTCGGGGAGCGCCTGGCCGGGCTGTCGTTCGAGATGGTGCTGACCAGCCCGTCGACCCGGGCGGTGGAGACCTGCCGGCTGGCGGGTTTCGGCGAGCGAGCGGTGCCTACCGACGACCTGCTCGAGTGGGACTACGGCGATGACGAGGGGCGGACGACGAGCGAGATCCGCGAGCTCCGGCCCGGGTGGACCCTCTGGGCGGACGGCGTGCCCAACGGCGAGACCGCGGCGGACGTGGGGCGGCGTGCCGATCGCGTCGTCGAACGGGCCCGGGCGGCAGGGGGCGACACCCTGTGCTTCGCCCACGGGCACATCCTGCGGGTCCTGGCCGCCCGATGGGTGGGGCTCCCGGCGATCGGGGGCCGACTGTTCCTGCTGGGGACCGGATCGTCGGGCGTGCTGGGCTGGGAGCGCGAGGCGCCGGTCATCCAGCGGTGGAACGAACCGGCTCGGGAGGTCCGGTGACCACGCTCGGTCCGGCGACACCGCCACGGGACCGGGTCACCATGTCCGCCAGCGTGAAGGACTGCAGGTGGGATCGGATGGTCTCGCCGACCTCGGCCCACAGCGCCAGCAGGACGCATTGACCCTCGTGGTCACAGGCGCCGCCGGTGTGCGGCTCGCCGAAGTCGCCGGCCACGATCGGGCCGTCGACGGCGGAGATGATCTGCGCCAGCGTGATGTCCTCGGGGTCCCGGGCGAGGATGTACCCGCCCCCCACCCCCCGCTTCGACCGGACGAGGCCGGCGCCCTTGAGGGCGAGGAGGATCTGTTCGAGGTAGGGCTGCGGGAGCCCGGTTCGCTCGGCGATGTCTCGCACCGAGGTCGGCACCGACTGCGGACCTCTCAACGCGAGGGACAGGAGTGCCCTGCTCGCGTAGTCACCCCGCGTCGAGACCTTCACGTAGCCCGATGCTACCCCCCCCGACCGGGCATCCTGCAGTCTCCGCCACCCGCGCCGTAGGGTGGCCCGGGTGAGCACCGGCCCGGAGCCCCTGCTGCCCGACTACGGCGGGGCCTGCCTGTCGAGCGTCGTTCCCGCGCTGGTGGCCCGGCTCGACCGTTCGCCGAGGGAGGGCGCCGCGGATCCGCCGGACTGGCTCCCCGCCACGGTGCCGGGGGCGAGCCAGATCGTGCTGCTGGTCCTCGACGGCCTCGGGTCCGAGCAGCTGGCCTCGAGGGCCGCCTCTGCTCCCACGCTGGCGTCCGCCGTGCCGGGCACGATCACGTCGGTCGCGCCGAGCACCACGGCGAGCGCGCTCACCAGCCTGGTGACGGGGCTGCCCCCGGCGGTCCACGGGGTCGTCGGGTACCGGGTCAGGCTCGAGGGCGAGATCCTGAACGTGCTGCGCTGGCAGCTCGGCGGGAGCGACGCCCGCCGGCGGGTCCCGGCCCGGCGGTTCCAGCCGTTCGCGGCGTTCCCCGGGCGCGGGAGCGTCCCGGTGGTCTCGCGCTCGGATTACGCGACCACCGGGTTCACCGCGGCCCACCTGGGGGACTCCCGGCTCCACGGGTGGCACGTCGCCTCGAGCATCGCCGTGGAGGTGCGCGATCTCCTGCGGGCGGGGGAGCCGTTCGTGTACGCATACTACGACGGGATCGACCGCGTGTCCCATGCCCGGGGCCTCGGCGACCATTACGAGGCCGAGCTGCGGGCCGCGGACCGGATCGTCGCCGACGTGCTCGAGGTACTGCCCCCCGGCGCGGTCCTCGTCGTCACCGCCGACCACGGGCAGGTGGAGGTCGGACCACAGGTGGAGGTGCTCGGCGGCGACCTGATGGCCGGCGTGGACCTGGTCTCGGGGGAGGGGAGGTTCCGCTGGCTCCACGTCCGGCCGGGCGCCACCGAGGACGTAAAGGCGGCGGCCCGGTCGCTTCATGGCCACGTGGCCTGGGTGAGGACCCGGGAGGAGGTGATCGAGGAAGGTTGGCTCGGCGGCGAGCCGGTCCCCGCGGTCGCCGACCGGCTGGGGGACGTGCTGCTGGCGCCGTTCGAGCCCACCGCGTTCCTCGATCCCGCGGACACCGGTGAGCAGCGACTGGTGGGGAGGCACGGGTCGGTCACGGCCGCCGAGATGCTCATCCCCCTGCTGAGCTGGCCGTCCCCGGGCTGATCGGGGAGGGGCCGGCCCGGAAGTCCCGTCGCCCGACGCGACCGGTACCGGTCACCGGCGATGGGTGGCATCATCGGGGCATGGCAACCGACCAGTCCGGCACCGACGTCCCGCGCAGCGATCCCGGCCGGCCCGCGGCCGAGGGTGCGGTGGCGCCCGACGAGGTGCTTCCCGCCAGGACGGGCCGGCCCGCCCTGGTCGGCAGCGACGGCCGCGGGCCCGACGCGGAGTCCACCGATCCGGGCAACGCCAGGGTCCGGGAGGAGTCGATCGAGGAGCCGGGAAAGGTCATGCGCATCGGCTCCATGGTCAAGCAGCTCCTCGAGGAGGTCCGCCACGCCCCCCTCGACGAGGCCGGAAGGGTCAGGTTGCGCGAGATTTACGAGCAGTCGGTCCGGGAGCTGTCCACCGGCCTCTCGCCGGACCTGGTCGAGGAGCTCGACCGGATGGCGATGCCCTTCGACGAGCCGGCGCCGTCCGAGTCCGAGCTGCGGATCGCCCAGGCGCAGCTCGTGGGCTGGTTGGAAGGGTTGTTCCACGGGATCCAGGCGACCCTGATGGCTCAGCAGATGGCGGCCCGGGCCCAGCTCGAGGAGATGCGGCAGCGCGGCCTCCCCCAGGGCCCGGACGCGCCCGTGGCCCGTCCGGGCACGTACCTCTGATCGGTTCGCGCCGGGGTCAGAGCTCGAGCAACGGCGTGCGGAGGCTCCCGAGCTCGTCGGAGGGCGGCGGAGGGCGGCGCTCCCAGGTGTCCTTGCAGCTGTCGGAGCAGAACCAGATCTCGTTGCCGAGCCCGTCGACGGCGATCACCTCGGCGACCTCCCTCGTGAGGGGGATGCGGCAAACCGGATCGGGGACCGCCGTCCCCTGAAGCGGCCGCATCCCGAGCCGGGCCACCGTCATGGGGTGCTCGAGGCCGCGCAGCGCCACGTCGGAGCGGTCGAGGGCGGCGCCCCAGTTGGGGAGGTCGCCGACGAGGGTCCACTGGGCGAGCAGCTCGCCCCCGACCGCCTGGTCGGAGAGGCGGGCGGCCACGTTCACGGGATGGCCGATGTAGTCGTCCCCTTCGAGCAGGATGACCTCTCCGCCTGCGACCCCGGTGCAGATGGCGAGTGAATCGCCGGCGGTCCAGACGCGATCGGCCGCGTAGTGCAGCTCGAGCATGGCCGCCAGCAGGGGCTTGCACTCCACGCCGACGAGCATCGCCCCGTCGCCGAGCCACTTGGCGATGCGGACGCCGCGGCGGGAGCAGATCTCCCGCAGGAGGGTCCGGAAGGCACTGATCACGCTGACGGCCCGCTCGTCCCCTTCCACTTCCGTGAGCGCGGTGAAACCCGACAGGTCGGTGAAGGCGAAGGATCGTTGGACGCGCACGTCCCGATGGTGACACGTCGACCACCTCCGGGCGCGCCCATCCCACGGCGGCGGCGATCCCGGCCCGGCTGCGCTATGTTCGGAACGACACCGCTGTAACTCGTCCACAGGGTGTGGAGATCCGTGGCGGACGTCCGGAGGAGGGTGGCGTTGGCAGCTCGGTCGTTCACGCATCTGCACACCCACACCGAGTTCTCCATGCTCGACGGGGCCGCCCGGGTGAAGGACCTGGTGCAGGCGGCGGCCGAGGACGGCCAACCCGGTCTGGGCATCACCGACCACGGCAACATGTACGGGGTCCTCGATTTCTACAAGGCGTGCAAGGGGGCCGGGATCAACCCGGTCATCGGCACCGAGGCCTACATGGCGGCCGATTCCCGGCACGAGCGCCCGGTCCGGCGCGGCCGGGTCGACGACACGGGCGGGGACGTCGAGGGCGGGCAGAAGCTCTATTACCACCTGACCCTGTTGGCCGAGACGACCCAGGGCTACCGCAACCTGCTCAAGCTCTCCTCGGCAGCGTACCTCGAGGGCTACTACTACAAGCCGAGGGTCGACTGGGAGCTGCTCGAGCGGTACCACGAAGGGATCGTCGCCACCACCGGCTGCCTCGGGGGGGTGGTGGCGCAGGCGTTGCTGGCCGGCGACCCGGAGGCGGCGACCCGGCGGGCGGCGCGGCTGCAGGACATCTTCGGGCGCGAGGGCCTGTTCGTCGAGCTGCAGGACCACGGCATCGCAGCCCAGACCCGGACGAACCCCCAGCTGGTGGAGATCGCCCGGCGGATCGGCGCACCCCTGCTGGCCACCAACGACAGCCATTACACCCACCGTGAGGACGCGGTGTCCCACGACGCGCTCCTCTGCGTGCAGACCGGCGCCACGATCGACGACCCGAAGCGGTTCAAGTTCGAGGGGACCGAGCACTATCTGAAGTCGGCCGCCGAGATGCGCCATCTCTTCGCCGAGATCCCCGAGGCGTGCGACAACACCCTCTTGATCGCCGAGCGGGCCTCCGTCGACCTCGAGCTCGGGAAGCCCAGCCTCCCGGAGTTCCCGGTCCCCGACCGGTTCGTGGGGGCCGACTACGAGGAGCGGGCGACCGCCTACCTGCGGGAGCTGACCATGCAGGGGGCGCGCGAGCGGTACGGCGACCCGCTCCCCGACGAAGTCCGGTCGCGGCTCGACTACGAGCTCGGGGTGATCGGGGACATGGGCTTCGCCGCGTACTTCCTGGTGGTGTGGGACCTGATCCGCTACGCGCGCGAATCGGGGATCCGGGTCGGGCCCGGGCGGGGATCGGCCGCCGGGTGCTGCGTCGCCTACTGCCTGCGGATCGTCGACCTCGACCCGATCCGCTACGACCTGCTCTTCGAGCGGTTCCTCAACCCCGGCCGCAAGCAGATGCCGGACATCGACATGGACTTCGACGAGCGGTTCCGGGGGGACATGATCCGCTACGCGGCGGATCGGTACGGCAGCGACCGGGTGGCCCAGATCGTGACCTTCTCGACCATCAAGGCGCGGGCTGCCGTTCGCGACGCCGCCCGCGTCCTCGGGTTCCCCTACCTGGTGGGGGACAAGATCGCCAAGGCCATGCCCCCCCTGGTGATGGGGCGGGACACGCCGTTGTGGGCCTGCCTGCAGAAGACCGAGGGCTACGAGGACGGTTTCGCCGCGGCGGCCGAGCTGCGCGGCATGTACGAGCAGGAGGCGGAGGCCAAGCAGGTCATCGACGTCGCCAAGGGACTCGAGGGACTGCGCCGCCAGGACGGCATCCACGCGGCGGCCGTCGTCATCACCAGGGACCCGCTCACCGAGTACCTCCCGGTCCAGCGCAAGCCCGACGCCGGCGGCAAGCCCGAGGAGGCGCCGATCGTCACCCAGTACGAGATGCACGGCGTCGAGGAGCTGGGCCTCCTCAAGATGGACTTCCTCGGCCTGCGGAACCTCTCGGTCATCGAGCGTTCGCTCGACCTGATCGAGCGGTCGAGCGGGGTTCGGCCGGACATCGACGGCGTGGCCCTCGACGACGAGGCCACCCTGGCCATGCTGCGCCGGGGCGACTCGGTCGGGGTGTTCCAGCTCGAGGGTGGACCCATGCGGTCCCTCATGCGCTCGCTCGCCCCCACCAGCTTCGACGACGTGGCCGCCCTGGTGGCGCTGTACCGCCCGGGCCCGATGGCGGCGAACATGCACAACGACTACGCCGACCGGAAGAACGGTCGGAAACCGATCCGCTACGAGCACGCCGACCTCGAGCCGATCCTGGCCGACACGCAGGGCCTCATGATCTACCAGGAGTCGGTCATGCGGGTGGCCCAGAAGTTCGCCGGCTACACGTTGGAGGAGGCCGACAACCTCCGCAAGGCCTGCGGGAAGAAGATCCGGGCCCTGATCGCGGCCGAGCGGGAGAAGTTCGTGGCCGGTTGTGTCACCCAGGGCTACGGCGAGGCGTTGGGGACCCAGCTCTTCGACATCATCGAGCCCTTCGCCGACTATGCGTTCAACAAGTCCCACTCCTACGGCTACGGGCTGGTGGCCTACCAGACAGCGTGGCTGAAGGCCCACTTCCCGGTGGAGTACATGGCGGCCCTGCTCACCTCGGTGAAGGACAACAAGGACAAAACGGCTGTCTACCTGGGAGAATGCCGATCATTGGGCATCGAGGTGCTGGTTCCCGACGTGAACCGGTCGGTCGCCGAGTTCGCCCCGCGCCCGCCGAGGCCCGCGCCGGCCGAGGCCGGCGGGGCCGAAGGGGCCGGTAACGGTCCCGGCGAAGCGCCCGGGCCCGGCCCGGCGCCCGGGCCCCGCCCGGCGGCGGCCTCCGGCGGCGGGGGGGACGGCCCGGGCATCGTCTTCGGGCTGGCTGCCATCCGGAACGTCGGGGAGAGCCTGGTCGAGCGCATCGTGACCGAGCGGGAGGCCAACGGCCCGTTCACCGACGTGTACGACTTCTGCCGGCGGGTCGATCCCGTCGTGCTGAACAAGCGGACCATGGAGTCCCTGGTGAAGGCCGGCGCCTTCGACTCCCTGGGACATCCCCGTCAGGGGTTGTGCCTCGTGCTCGAGGACGTCATCGACCGGACGCTCGAGCGCAGGCGGGAGCACGACTTCGGCATCGCCACCCTCTTCTCCTCGGTGGAGCCCGCCGACGGCGGCGACGGCTCGGGCCGGTGGGAAGGCACCGACGTCCGGATCCCCGAGTCGGAGTTCGCAAAGTCCCAGCGCCTGGCCTTCGAGAAGGAGATGCTGGGCCTGTACGTCAGCGACCACCCCCTCATGGGCCTGCAGCCCGCCCTGTCCCGGTACACCGACTGCACGCTCGCCGATCTCCGGGACGCCGCCTCCGGCGGCCCCGAAGGCGGCTACGGGGCCGAGGGGGCCGTGCGGTCGGTGGGCGGGGTCGTGACCGAGCTCCGGCGGACCACCACGAAGAAGGGCGACCTCATGGCCCGGTTCGTGCTCGAGGACCTGCAGGCCTCGATGGAGGTCTTCGTGTTCCCCCGGGTCATGGCCGAGCACGGCGCCCTCCTCGAGAACGACGCGGTGGTGGTGGTGCGGGGCCGGGTGGATCTCCGCGACGACCAGCCGAAGCTCGTCTGCATGGAGGTCCGGCGGCCCGTGCTGCAGGCCGACAACGCGACCGAGCTTCGGCTCGCCCTCCCGATCGTGGCCCTGACCGACGACACGGTCGGGCGGCTGAAGGACATCCTGGTCGAGCATCCCGGGGAGTCACCCGTGCTGCTCGAGGTGGGTACGAAGCTGTTGCGGCTCCCGCCCGAGTTCAACGTCGAGAGCCGGAACGGGCTGATCGGGGAGCTCAAAAGGCTGCTCGGTGCCAAGACGGTGGTGGCCTGAGGGCCGGGCCGGCGCTCCGCGTGGGACACCACTGCGACCGCCCGGTAGAATTGGTGCATGCCGACGGTAGTGACGACGAAGGACTGCACCGCGCTCAGCGACGCGGAGCTCGCCGAGATGGCCGACCTGTGCGCGGAGCGCCCACCGGGATTCGACATCGGGTTCCTCTCAAAGCAGCGTGAGGAGTGGGTGCTGGTGACCCACGCCCGTGAGGGCAGCAAGCTCCGCGGGTACTCCTTCTGCACGCTCGAGCGGATCGGCGGGACCCCTTCGCTGTTGGTAGGGCTGGCCTCGGTGGACAGGACGGCGAAGGCCGACTCGGTTCTGCGGACGATCATGGCGGACCAGTACCGGCGGGCCCTCCTGGCCTTTCCCGACGAGGACGTGCTCCTGGGCACCCGGCTGTTGGCACCGGAGGGCTTCCGGGCCTTTGCGGGCCTGGTGGACGTGGTGCCGAGCCCCGGGCACAAGCCGACGGGGGAGGAGCGGGCCTGGGCCCGGCGGCTGGCCAAGCGCTTCGGTTGCGAGGGACGGCTCGACGACCGGGCGTTCGTCCTCAAGGGCGACCGCTCGCCGGCCGGGGGGCTCGACTTCCTCGCGGCCAAGGTCAAGCTCCCCGAAGGGGTCGAGCAGCTCTTCGGGGAGCTCGACTCGGACGGGGGCGACCGCCTGGTGGCGTTCGGGTGGGCCATGGCCGAGGACCTGGCCGGGGGCAAGCTCGGGCGCTGAGCGTCAGCCCCGCGGCAGGATGGCGGAGCAGACCTTGTAGCAGTGGCCTTCACGGGGGCGGCTCAGCACGGCCAGCAGGTACTGGGGGCGGAACCCCAGCGCGTTCGACAGGTCCTTCCCCGACAGGCGGTCCCGGCGGGCCGCATCGAGAGCCCGAGCAGCATGGCGGTCCTCAACAGGCAGCCAGACGTCGTCCCGGTTCCATCCGAACCTGACCCAGGTCGTGCCGTCGACCCGCCGGCGGATCAGCTGAGGGCCCCGGGTGGCCTGTACGAGGGCGACCGACGGGCGGGCGCCCCGGAACTCCCAGTAAGGGGCGGCCGGGCCCGGAAAGCCGAGCAGCCTCCCGTCGGCCGGCGCGGAGAGGCGCTCGAGCATCTTGCGGACCTTTCGACCACGGAGCGTCCCCACCTGGCGCGGGAGCCCGCTGCTGGTCGCTGCCTCGGGCTGGGCCAGATCGTCGAGCTCGGGGTCGTCGGCCAGCGTCGCCTCCACGACGTCAAAGGCCGCCAGGTCCGGTTCGTGGCCGTCGGGCCACGGCACCCGGAGACGAACGACCGCTCCCGAGGCCAGGTCCACCGACGTGGTGTCGTCCTTGGTGGCCGCCAGGACCAACAGGTGGAGCTGCGCCCCTCCCGCCAGGATGGACCGGTCACGATGTCCCGGGTCCTTCAGGAGATAGCGGTCCTTCGCGGGATCGCCCGAGCGGTCCGACCGGTGCTCCCGGTCCTGCGGGCGCCGGTGCCGCGCCTGCTGCCTCACGGCCGACCCACTTCCCGTCCCGGTGCCGGGAAGGCGCCGTGAAGCTCGTCGAGCTGGCCCGCCAGCGTGTCGGGGTCGTCGGTCGGGAGGCGGCAGGAGAAACCCCGGCACAGATAGGCGAGACCGTCGAGCCGCCCGGTCCACAGGGGCGATGCCGTTCGGTCGCCCCACGCCAGCACCGCCGACGGCAGCCACCGCCGGCGGATGACGGCCAAGAGGTCGGGCCGGTCCCCGGCGACGACCAGCTCCGCCCCGTCGTCGACCAGCCCGACGGTCGCCGCGAGGTAGGCCACCGCGCCGGGCCGGCTCGAGAGGTACGGCGCCGCGAGCTCGATGATCCTCACCCCGGCGGTCCGGTACCGGTCCACACCGGTGAGGGCGCCCAGGCGGAGGAGGGCCCCCGCGGCACAAGAGTTCGCCGAGGGCGTCGCCCCGTCGACGAGGTCCTTGCCCCGGACGATCAGCTCCTCGGCGTCGTGCGCGGTGGTGAAGAGCCCGCCCGTCCCATCCGCCGAGCCGTCCCAGAAGTCGGCCAGGAGCCGGTCGGCGACCTCGGCCGCCCGTTCGGTCCACCGGGCCCGCCCGGTCAGCTCGGCCACCCGGGTACACGCGTCGACCACCCAGCTGAGATCCGCGGCCAGGGCCAGGTGCCGCGCCCGGCCCCCCTGCCAGCTCCTGAGCCACCGCCCGTCCCCCGGCTGACGGAGCCGGTCGAACAGGAACTCCATGACCGCCTCGGCCCGACCGGCCCAGAGGTCGTTGCCGGTGGCCGCCGCCGCTTCGGCCAGGGTCGCGGCGAACATGGCGTTCCACTCGGTCAGCACCTTGTCGTCGATCGCCGGCTGGGGTCGTCCCCGGCGGCTGGCGGCGAGCAGGCGCCGGGCCTCCTCCACCTCGGGGGGGCGCTGCAACGGTGCGCCCCCGGCCGGCCGGTGCAGCACCGAGACCCCCTCCCAGTTCCCCGGGGCGGTGATCCCGTACCACTCGAGCGCGACGTCCACCAGCTCGGGCCGCCCCGCACCGACCAGCGCCCCGCGAACCTGCTGGGGGGTGAAGGTGGCGTGGCCGCCCTCCACCCCGGCCGCGTCGGCGTCCTCCGACGAGAAGAGCCCGCCGTCGGGTCCGGCCAGGTCCCGGAGGACGTACTCGATGGTCTCGGAGGCGACCTGCAGGTGCTCGGGGTCGCCGGTCACCTGCCAGGCGTGGAGGTAGGCCCGGGCCAGGAGGGCCTGGTCCGTGAGCATCTTCTCGAAATGGGGGACCAGCCACCGCTCGTCCGTCGAATAGCGGCAGAAGCCCCCGACCAGGTGGTCGTAGATCCCTCCGGCGGCCATGGCCCCGAGGGTGGTGGTGGCCATGGTGAGCGAGCGCCGGTCGCCCGTCCGCCGGTGATGGCGGAGGCAGAGCTCCACCATGTCGGGCCGGGGGAACTTCGGGGCGGCGCCGAAGCCGCCCCAGTGGGGGTCGAACCGGTCGGAGAGCTCTGCAACGGTGCGGTCGACCACGTCGGCCGAGGCCGGCAAGGTGGTGGTCCCGCCCTCGGCACGAGCCCGGAGGGCCAGCTCGTCGACGAGGTGCACCTCGTCGGCAACCGCTTTCACGAGGGCGTCGGCCTGCTGCTCGACCTCGGAGCGCCGATCGGCCCAGGCCTCGCCAATCGCGGCCAGCACGGTTCGAAACGACGGCATGCCCCCCCGGTCGACCGGGGGGAAGTAGGTGCCCGCGTGAAAGGGGCGGCCATCGGGGGTGCAGAAGACGGACATGGGCCATCCCCCGGACCCGGTCAGGGCGAGCACCGCTCCCATGTAGACCGAGTCGACGTCGGGGCGTTCCTCTCGGTCCACCTTCACCGACACGAAGGACCTGGCCAGGTCCTCGGCGGTGGAGGCATCCTCAAAGCTCTCGTGGGCCATGACGTGGCACCAGTGGCACGAGGCGTACCCGATGGACACGAAGAGGGGCTTGTCCTCGAGCCTGGCCTTCTCCAAGGCCTCGGCGCCCCACGGGTACCAGTCGACCGGGTTGGCGGCGTGCTGGCGGAGGTACGGGCTCGTCTCGGACGCGAGGCGGTTCACCGGGTCGATGCTACGGGCTCTCGGCAAGGGGCCGGTGCCCCGTGATCTCACCGGGTCGCCGCAGCCGGCCGGCCCATCGCCTACCGTGATCGCCGTGAGATTGGAGCTCGAGGGGAAGACGGCGCTGGTGACCGGAGCGAGCCGCGGCATCGGCCTGGCGATCGCCCGGCGGTTCGTCGAGGCAGGTGCCGACGTCATGCTCTCTTCGCGAAAGCCCGAGGCGCTCGAGGCGGCGGCCGCCTCGATGGAGGGGTCGGGTGGTCGGGCCGGCTGGTTCGCCGCCAACGCCGGCGACCCCGATCAGGCCGAGGCTTGTGTGGCCGCCACGATCGAGCGGTTCGGGCGTCTCGACGTTCTCGTCAACAACGCTGCCACCAACCCGTACCTGGGTCCCATGATCGGCATCGATCGTTCGCAGGCGGAGAAGACGGTGTCGGTGAACCAGCTGGGCACCCTGGTCTGGTCACAGATCGCGTGGAACCGGTGGATGGCCGAGCACGGGGGGTCGATCATCAACCTCTCGTCCGTCGGTGGGATGGCCCCCGAGCCGGGAATCGGTTGGTACAACGTGACCAAGGCGGCGGTCATCCACATCACGCGCCAGCTGGCCTATGAGCTCGCCCCCGGCGTCCGGGTGAACGCCCTGGCCCCGGGCCTGGTGAGAACGGAGTTCGCCCGAGCCCTCTGGGAGCCGGACGAGGGAAGGGTCGTCTCCCACACCCCGTTGGGGAGGATCGGGGAGCCCGACGACATCGCCAAGGCGGCCCTCTTCCTGGCCTCCGAGGCCGCTTCGTGGATCACCGGGCAGGTGCTGGTGGTCGACGGGGGCGCCATGGCCCAGCCCAACGGGGCGATCGGCTGACCGGGCCGGCTCAGTGCAGCTCGCGCCGGCCGGGCCGGCTCAGTGCAGCTCGCGCCGCCGGACCTTGCCGGACCCGGTCCGGGGGAGCGACCCGACGATCTCGAGCTCCTTCGGCGCCGCCCACGGCGCCAGCTCCGAGGCTGCCACCGCGTCGCGCAGGGCCTCGAGCCCGGGCGGTTCGGCGGGGTCCGCGGGGACGATCCACGCCACCACCCGCTCGCCCCATTCGGGGTCGGGGCGTTTCCAGACCGCAACCTCCGCAACGGCCGGGAGCGCCGAGAGCACCCGTTCGACAGCCGCCGGCCAGACCTTCTCCGCACCCGTGACGATGACCTCGGCCAGGCGTCCCGACACGCTCAGGCGCCCGTCCGGGGCGACCTGCCCACCATCGCCGGTCGGGAGCCATCCACCTGTCCCGTCCGGCCCCGCGATGCGTGGGTCGGTGCCGTCTCGGTAGGCCCGGAGCAGCATCGGGCCCCGGATCAGGACCTCGCCTTCGGCTCCCCCACCCGGTTCCCCCGTGCCGATCGCGATCTCCACCCCGTCGAGCGGGGAGCCGTCGTACACGACGCCGGACCCCGTTTCCGTCATCCCGTACGTGGTGACCACATTGGCGGGCAGCCGTCCGGGCGGCGCCGAACCTCCCAGGAGCACCCGCGTGAAGAGCCCGGCGTCCACCCGTCGGAGGGCGGTCGCCACCAGCGAGACATGGGATGCGCCGCGGGCGCGCCCGATCCGGGTGACGGACCCGGCGTCGAACCCGGGCAGCACGGTGAGCGGGGTCCCCGTGAGGATGGCCCGGGTCACGACGGACAGGCCACCGATGTGGGCCAGCGGCAGGCAGGCCAGCCAGCGATGGTGTGCCGGGTCGACACCGAGGCGTTTGGTGGTGGCCCGGGCCGACGCCTCGACCGCCTGTCGGGTCAGCACGACGCCGCGCGCCGCGCCGGTCGACCCGCTCGTGGCCACCACCAGGGCGTCGCCGTCCTCGAGCCCGGAGGCGGTCCCGAGACGGGTGGTCCCACCGTCGGCGTCGATCAGCAGGGTCGGCGCCAGCGCGTCCAACCGGGCTCGGGCCGCCGCCGGAGGGAGGCGCGGGTCGAGCGGTGCGACCGCGTCACCCGCGTCCCACACCGCCCGGAGGGCATCCACGAAGCCCGGTCCGGGGTGGATGCCGAGTGCGACGAGCTCGGGCATCGGCCGGTAGCGTAGGCCCTCATGACCGACACCACTGCCCCCCCGACGGTCGTGGTCGGCAGCCCCACCGACCCCGTCGACGAGATGCGAGGGCTGCCCTCCCCCGGCTGGGAGCGTCGAGGCCAGTTCGGGGACATCCGTTACGAGGTGGCCGAGGGCATCGCCAAGGTCACCATCTGTCGTCCCGAGGTCCGCAACGCCTTCCGACCCCAGACGCTCTTCGAGATGTCCGCGGCCTTCAACCTGGCCCGAGACGACCCGGGCGTCGGAGCCGTCATCCTGACCGGCGAGGGGCCGGACGCCTTCTGCTCGGGTGGCGACCAGCGGATCCGGGGCGAGGACGGGTACATCGGCGACGACGAGATCGCCCAGCAGGGGATCGGTCGCCTCAACGTCCTCGACCTGCAGGTGCAGATCCGCCGCCTGCCGAAGCCCGTGGTCGCCATGGTGGCGGGGTACGCCGTCGGCGGCGGTCACGTCCTGCACCTGGTCTGCGACCTCACGATCGCCGCCGACAACGCACGCTTCGGCCAGACCGGGCCCAAGGTCGGGAGCTTCGACGGAGGTTTCGGGTCGAGCCTGCTCGCCCGGACCGTCGGGCTGAAGCGGGCCAAGGAGGTCTGGTTCCTGTGCCGCCAGTACGACGCGGCCCAGGCGCTCGACTGGGGACTGGTCAACGCCGTGGTCCCGCTGGACCAGCTCGAGACGGAGACCGTGGCGTGGTGCCGCCGCATGCTGACGCTGTCACCCATCGCCCTCCGGATGCTGAAGGCGGGGTTCAACGCCGCCGACGACGGGCTGTCGGGCGTGCAGCAGCTCGCCGGCGACGCGACGATGCTCTTCTACATGACCGAGGAAGGGCAAGAGGGTCGGAACGCCTTCGTCGAGCACCGGGCCCCCGACTTCTCGCGGTTCCCGCGTCGTCCGTGATCCCCCAGCCCTCCGGGGCGGGCCGATCCTTCGCCGTCGGTTCCCCGGTTCCCCCCGGGGGAGGCGACGTCGGGGCCACGCCGGTCCCGGGTCCCGTCCGCCGCTGGGTGCTCGGGGCGAGGCCCCGCACCCTCCCGGCCGCGCTGGTCCCGGTGTTGGTGGGCACCGCGGTCGGATGGCTGCTCGGCGAAGTGCTCCAGCAGTGGTCCGTGGCCGGCCGGCCGTCGGGGTTCCCCACGGGACCGGTCACCGGCTTGGACGGGTTCGTCTGGTGGCGGGCGGCAGGCGCGCTCGTGGTCGCCCTGGCCGTTCAGGTCGGCACCAATTACGCCAACGACTACTCCGACGGCGTCCGGGGTACCGACGACGTCCGGGTGGGGCCGTTGCGGCTGGTGGCCTCGGGACTCGCCACCCCCCGGTCGGTGAAGACCGCTTCGTGGGCCGCCTTCACCGTGGCCGGGTTCGCCGGACTGGCCCTGGCGGCCGCGACCACGTGGTGGCTGCTCCCCGTCGGCGCTGCCTGCTTCGCCGCCGGGTGGCTCTATACGGGCGGCCCGCGGCCTTACGGCTACCTGGGTCTGGGCGAGGTCTTCGTCTTCGTCTTCTTCGGCGTGGTGGCCACGGTCGGCTCGTCCTTCGTGCAGGTCGGCCACCTCCTGCTCCCCCTGGTACCGGGGCGGTCGACCGCGGGTCCGGCCTTCGATCGGCTGCTCCCCCTCTGGGCCTCGATCCCGGTCGGGCTGCTGGCCACCGCCCTGCTCGAGGCCAACAACCTCCGCGACATCGTCGGTGACGCCGCCACCGGGAAGCGCACGCTCGCGGTCCGGCTCGGGCGCCGGCGGGCCGGATGGCTGTACGTGGGCTCGATCGTCGGCGCCGTTGCCGGAGTGGCCCTCGCCGCCGCCGTGCGCCCGTTCGCGCTGATCGCCCTGCTGGCGCTCCCCCTCGCCGTCGCACCCGTTCGTTCCGTGATCGGAGGGGCCGAGGGCCACGGGCTCCTCCCCGTCCTCGGTGCGACCGGCAGGCTCCAGCTGGCGATGGGCCTCCTCCTCGCCCTCGGGATCCTGCTGTGACCCCGCCCCCGCCCCCGCCCCCGCCCCCGACCTCCTGGTCTCGGGATCCCGCGGCGACCCGACCCCGTTCCGTGGCGCCGCGCACCGCGGTGCCGCGGCACGCGATCAGGCAGGCTGTGTCGCTGCCAGCCAGCTGGTGACCAGGCGGGCGGTGACGGCCGGTTGATGGAGGTGCGCCGCGTGCCCGGCCCCCGGCACGAGCGAATGGACCGCCGCGGGCAACGTACGGGCGAGACGGGCCGCATGGGCGGAGAACCTCGGGTCGGCCGCGCCGGCGAGGACCAACGACGGCGACTCCACGCTCCCGAGACGCCCCCAGAGGGGCGACTGGGTGCCGGTGCCTGCGAGGCGGAGGCTCGAGGCGAGGCCCTCGGGGGTGTTGCGCAACCGCTCGGCGACGCCCGACGCCGAGTCGGCCAGTCCCGCGAACATGGGGGCCTGCAGCCACCGGCGGAGGAAGGCGCCCAGGTCGCCCGAGGTCTCGAGCCCGCGTGCCAGCTGCTCGTCCCGGGCCCGCCGCTCGGCCGCGGCGGCTGGGTCGTCCATCCCCCCGGTGGCCCCGATCAACACCAGACGGGCCACCTGGCCGGGGCTGCCCAGGGCGACGTGGAGCGCGTAGCGCGACCCGAGCGAGTACCCGAGCAGGTCGAACGGGAGGTCATCGCCACCGAGGGCGACCCGGGCCGTCTCCGCCACGAGCTCGGCACCCTCCACCAGGTCGACGGCGACGGCAGAGGAACCGCCGTGCCCGGGAAGGTCGACGAGCACCAGCCGGTGGGTGCGACCGAGGATCCGGCCGAACTCCCCCCAGAGTCGCCCGGTCTGGGTGAAGCCGTGCAGCAGCACGATCGGGGTGCCGTCGGGATTGCCGCTCGTCTCCGCGTACAGGAGGTCCACGGACGGTGAGCGTACCGATGGAGCCGTCGGTTCAGGCCACGTTCACCGCGACGCTGGTGGACGAATGGGCGCGCTCGGGGATGACGGACGCGGTGATCTGTCCGGGCTCGCGGTCGACCCCGCTGGCCCTGGCCCTGCTCGCCCGCGACGATCTTCGCCTGCACGTCCGTCTCGACGAGCGGGGAGCGGGGTTCTTCGCGCTCGGACTGGGCCTGGGCTCGGGCCGTCCCGCACTGGTGTGCACGACCAGCGGGACCGCTGCAGCCGAGCTTCACGCGGCGGTGGTGGAGGCGCACCACGCCGGAGTGCCGCTCCTCGCCTGCACGGCCGACCGGCCCCCCGAGCTGCAGGACGTCGGGGCGCCCCAGACGATCGACCAGGCGCATCTGTTCGGGAGGGCGGTGCGGTGGTTCGCCGATCCCGGGGTGCCCGACGATGCCGGCCGGACCGGATGGAGGCCTCTCGCCGCCCGGGCCTACGCGGAAGCACTCGAGGGACCCGGTGGTCCTGGTCCGGTGCACCTGAACCTGGCCTTCCGCGACCCGCTCGTCGGGAGTGCCGGCCCGCTGCCGGCACGAGGTGCCGTCGGGTCGGTCCACCCGCTCCGGGCCTTGCCGGTCGAGCTCCCCCCCGATATCCGGCACTGGGCGGGTCGGCGCGGCGTGGTGGTCGCCGGGGACGGCTGCGGTCCCCGGTCCCCGGTCCTCGGGCTCGCGGAGCGGTTGGGCTGGCCGGTGCTGGCGGACCCGCGCTCGGGTTGTCGGGTTCCCCGGCCGGTGGTGGTCGGGGCGGCCGACGCGTTCCTGCGCGATCCCGTGGTCGCCGAGGCACTGCTTCCCGAGGTGGTGGTCGTCCTCGGTGCGCCCTGGGCGTCCAAGTCGATCGCCGGTTGGCTGCGGACCGCCGCCGCCGCGGGCGCCGAGGTGGTGGCGGTCGACCCGTGGTGGCGGTGGAGGGACCCGGACCACGTGGTGGGTGCGCTGTACCGGGCCGACCCGGCTCAGTGGCTCGGATCGGTGATCGCCGACCTGACCTCCGGCGCCGAGGGCCCGGTGGGCTCGGCCGGGGGACCGTGGCTCGGGCATTGGGCAGAGGCGGAGCAGGCGGCCCAGCGGGCGATCGACGACGCCCTCCGGGATGAACGGGGGCGGTCGGGCGGCGGCCTTTGCGAGCCGGGCCTCGCCCGCTCCCTGCTCCCGATGCTGCCCGACGGCGCGCGCGTCCTCGTCTCGTCGTCGATGCCCGTGCGCGACCTCGAGTCGTTCGCCCCTGCCCTCGAGCGCCCTCCCGGGGTCTTCGCCAACCGTGGGGCCAACGGGATCGACGGCGTCTGCTCCACCGCCCTCGGCCTGGCGGCCACCGGCACCGCTCCCGTCGTGGGGCTCGTCGGGGATCTGGCGTTCCTTCACGACGTGTCCGCCCTGGCCAGGGCGCCCGGCACCCGTTCCGGATCGAGCTGCACCCTGGTGGTGGTCGACAACGGCGGGGGAGGGATCTTCTCGTTCCTGCCCCAGGCCGCCGCGCTCGACGAACAGGATTTCGACCTCCTGTTCGGGACGCCGCAGCTCCCGCGGGTGGTTGACGTGGCCGGCGGGTTCGGGATCGACGTGGCCGACGTGCACGGGGAGACGGGTCTGGCCGCAGCGCTCGAACGGTTCGTCGGACGCAGCGACCTCGCCGTCGTCCGCGCGTCGGTCCCCTCGAGGTCGGAGAACGTCGCTGTCCACGGTCGGATCTTCGACGCGGTCGGGCACGCCGTGAGAGCGGTCGTCGGGCTCCGCTGACGGTCCGGTCCGCGGCGCCGGTATGGCAATGTTGGGCCGTGCCTTCCCTCTCCGCCGACCTGGGGTTCCGCGGGCTGGTCCATCAGGTCACCGACCGGGCCGTGCTGCAACGGCTCGACCGGGGTGGCGTGGTCACCTACAGCGGCTTCGACCCGTCTGCACCGAGCCTGCACGTCGGCAGCCTCGTGCAGCTGTGCACGCTCCGGCGGCTTCAGTTGGCCGGCAACCCGCCCATCGCCCTTTCGGGAGGGGCGACCGGGATGATCGGGGACCCCGGAGGGAAGGTATCGGAGCGCCAGCTGCTGAGCGCCGAGGAGTTGGCATCGAACGTCGAGGGGATCCGTCCCCAGCTCGAGCACTTCCTCGACTTCTCGCCGTCGGCGGGCGCGGCCCGGGCGGTCCTGGTCGACAACGGCGACTGGCTCGGTGCCATCTCGATGGTCGACTTCCTGCGCGACGTGGGCAAGCACTTCACGGTGAACCAGATGGTGGCCAAGGAGTCCGTACGGTCGCGCTTCGAACGCGAGGACCAGGGGATCTCCTATACCGAGTTCAGCTACATGTTGCTGCAGGCCTACGACTTCCTCCGGCTGCACGAGGACCGTGGCTGCACCCTGCAGGTGGGGGGGAGCGACCAGTGGGGGAACATCACCATGGGGGTCGAGCTCGTCCGCAAGGTGACCCGTGACGCGGTGCACGGGCTCACCACGCCGCTGGTGACGAAGTCCGACGGGACCAAGTTCGGCAAGACCGAATCGGGCACGGTCTGGCTCGACCCGGCCCGGACGAGCCCCTACCGCCTCTATCAGTTCTTCCTGCAGAGTGAGGATGCGGTCGTCGGGGAGCACCTCCGGCTGTTCACGTTCCTCCCGCGCGACGAGATCGAGTCCCTCGACGAGCTGACGGCCACCAGCCCGGCCCGGCGGGCGGCCCAACGGGCTCTTGCGACCGAGGTCTGTGCACTCGTGCACGGGAGGGACGAGGCGAGCGGCGCCGAGCGGGCCTCTGCCGCGCTGTTCGGCGAGGAGATCGCGACCCTCGACGAGAAGACCCTGCTCGACGTGGTGGAGGAGGCGCCGTCGAGCGTCGTGCCCCGAAGCGTGCTCGACGGGGGCGAAGGTGCGGGGACCGGGTGGTCGCTCGTGGAGGCTCTCGTGGGCGCAGGCCTCGTGCGTTCGAGGAGCGACGCCCGCAGGGCTATCTCCCAGGGTGGGGTCTACGTCAACAATGTGCGCGAGACCGAGCTCGAACGGGGGCTGACCGCGGCCGATCTCCTCCACGACCGCTACGTGGTCCTGCGGAAGGGCCGGAGGGACTACCACCTCGTCCGGGTGGAATGAGCGGGCCCCGGCTGCGGCGACGGATGACGACGACTCTGGTCTGCGGCGCTCTGGCTGCGTCCCTCACGGCGTGCACCCCGGCCGACCGGATCGGTCCACCCTCGGCCCAGGTGGGGACGTGGGTTCAGGCGACCCAGCTGGGGCAGAGCGTGGGGACGGTGCTCGGCGACGCGGCACGGGTGACGACGGCGGTGCGCGAGCACAAGAGCACGGCGGTCATGCACACGATCTGCGCCGTCCTCCTGAACGACGTCGAGGCGGCCAACTCCAACCTGCCCTCCCCCGACTCGCGGCTCACGACCCTCCTCTCGGACGCGTACGGGTCCGAAGGGGACGCGGCGAACGACTGCTACGACGCCGGGGCGGGGAGCAAGCAGCTACAGGCCAAGTCGGCAGGAGAGCGTTCGAGGGCCCGGGCCCTGCTGTTGCGGGCGATGGCCCGCGTGGCCCTGCTCACCGGGCACCCGGTGTCGACGACCACGACCGTCGCTCCCGGCGGCGGCGGGATCTTCGGATGACGGGGATCTTCGGATGACGGGGACCTTCGGATGACAGGGACCTTCGGATGACGGGGACCTTCGGATGACAGGGGGGCCGACGGACCCCACGGGTCCCCGACCGCCCGGCGGGGGAGCGCCCGGCGGGGTGGTGGGACCGGTCCCCGAAGGGCGCGACCCGGTCGACTACGACCGGATGCGCCGCCGGGCTCTGTGGTCGCTGCCGACGGGTCTCTACCTCATAGGGAGCCGCGCTCTCCTCGGCGGCGCGTTGCAGTGGAACCTCATGACGGCCAGCCTCGTCGTGCAGCTGGCAGTCGAGCCCAAGCTGGTCGGGGTCTCCGTCGATCGCCTCGCTCGAACCTACGAGCTGGTCGCCGCGGGCGGGGCGTTCTCCGTCTGCCTGCTCGGGCGCGACGACCGGGCTCTGGTCCGCCGGTTCGTCAAGCCGGTGGACGACGTGGTGACCGACGGCGAAGGGCGGGTCATGACCATGAACGGCGAGGCGGTGGTCACGGGGAGCACGGGTTCGCCGGTCCTCGCCCGGTCGCCGGCGTGGCTCGACTGCTCCGTCCGGCACCAGATCGACCTGGGGAGCCATGTGCTCTTCGTCGGCGAGGTGGTCGAAGTCGGGGGCGCTGGTCTGGAGGGCAGCGGGCGCACCGTCGCCGACGTGCTGCGCATGGAGGACACCAGGATGAGCTACGGGGGTTGACCTGCGTCTCCGCCCGGATCGCCGCCCCCCCGGCGCCGCGAGGGAACATGCCGGACGGACTACACTGGGCTCACGACCGGGGACGGCGCCGACGAGGAAGCAGCCGCCCGTTGCCCACATCCGAGGCCGGTCCGATTCGGCGCCCGCCGCGGGTGACCCGGGGGGCGGGCAGCAAGGAGCATGCGTGAAGAAGGGACGCCATCGGCGATTCGAGGAAGCGCGGAGCCTCAAGCGCTCGGTGTCGACGGCCGGGCAACGCTGCGCCGAATGCGGCGCCGAGCCCGAGGACGTGCATGCTTCATGGTGCCTCGCCGAGGAGGACCAGTACGATCGCATCCTGGGGTCGGTGGCGCCTTCGCACGACGAGTCCGAGCCCGACCCGTTGGACGACTGACGGAGCCCGGTGAGGCCCGGCCCCCCTGGCCGGCTCAGCTCGTTCGGTCCGGCGCCTCGGCCGGCCGGCCGGTCCGCCTCCTGAGCGCCGGGTGGGGAAGGGGGACCCGGCGCTCGATCCGGTCCGAGCGGTCCTGGAGGTAGGCGGCGAGCCGCCGGTAGACCTTCTGCCCGACCATCGCGGTGAGCTCGGCCTGCATCTCGCGGTAGACGGGCTGCTCGCCGACGAACGCCTCGGGCGACTCGGTGCACCACCAGTGGAATTCCTTGCCGCCCTCCCCCCAGTGAGCGCGGTCCCACTGGCGGACCGTCGAGGTGACGTACCCGTCCCCGGCCACCTCGTCCTCCCGGCGGAGCGGCAGCTGCCAGCAGACCTCGGGCTTCAGGTCCATCGGATTGCGCCCGCGGGTGACGGCGACCTGGTGCAGCGCGCAGCCGGGCCCGGTCGGGAACCCCGGTCGGTTCAGGAAGATGCACGCGCCTTCGACGACGCGGGTGACGATCTCGCCGTGCTGGTTCTTCTTGACCGTGCCCTTCTTGACGCCACGCGCCCGGTATTGCCACTGCTCGGATGAGAGGGTGGCGGCGATCCGCTCCACCCGGCGCGCGTCGGCGCGGTCGACGAAGTGCGCACCGTAGGAGCAGCACCCGTGCTCGAGCTCGGGTGCCGGCCCCGTGAGGACCCCCTGGCAGCCGCGGCCGTAAATGCACGTCCACGAGCTCGTGAGGAACGTCACGTCGAAGACCCAGGTTCGTTCCTCGTCCTGGTCGTCGAAGCTCACCCATTCGCGTGCGTCGTCGGGGGGACCGGTGGGTCCGGCGGGGGTCATCGGCGAGACCCTACCCCCGCAAAAGACACCGCTCGGCGGGGGGTGTCCCGTATGATCGCCCGGTGGACGCGGGGTACGGGCTCCGAGCGTGAACGCCCCTCTCGTTCTCGGATGCGGCCTGGGAGGAGTGGTCGTCGGGTCGGTGCTGGGTGCGTTCGCCACCCGGGTACGGGCGCCGGTCCCGGTACCCGCACCGGCGGTCCCCGGCGGGGTTCCGGTGCTCCCGCCGGCGGTCCCCGATGTGGCTCCGTTGCCCAGCGGCGCGGACGTCCCGGGCGGCTCCGGGCGCGTGGCGTTGGACCGGTTGGCCGCGGGGGTGGTCACGGGAGGGTTGCTCGCCGTCGCCGCGCACCATTTCGGAGCGGTGCCCGCGCTCGCGGCGTACTGCGTGCTCTTCGTGGGCCTGGTCGCGGTGTCCGTCGTCGATCTCCGGGTGGGACTGGTGCCGCGCACCGTCATCTACCCGGTCTCCGTCCTCCTCGGCGTCGCCCTGGTGGCGGCCTCCGCGGTCGCCGGCGATTGGCGGGCGCTCGGCGAGGCGGTCATCGGGGGAGCGCTCGCCTTCGCGGTGTTCTTCGCCATCTGGTTCCTGTACCCGCGAGGGTTGGGCTTCGGGGACGTACGGCTCGCGGCGGCCATCGGCTTCGGCCTCGGCTGGCTCGGCCTGCTCCACCTGTACGTGGGCTTCCTCGTCGGGTTCCTCGCCGGGGCAGCGTTCGGCCTGGTGGTCATGGTTCGGCGCGGGACCGGCCGGAAGACCAGGATGCCGTTCGCCCCGGCCCTGGCGGTCGGCGCGGTCGTCGGGGTGATCTGGGGCAGCCAGATCATCAACGCCTGGCTCCCGGGGCACAGCTGATCCGTCGTCCGCGCCCCGCCCGCTCGAGCCCGGCGAGCATCGGGACCCGGCTCAACAGGGCTCGGGTAGGTTGGGGGCATGTTGCGGTACCTGACGGCCGGGGAGTCCCACGGGCAGGCGCTCGTGGCGACGGTGGAGGGTCTGCCCGCCGGACTGCCGATCACCGCGGAAGAGGTCGCGGGCGAACTGGCCCGTCGCCGGCTGGGCTTCGGGAGAGGCCCCCGGATGCGGTTCGAGCAGGACCAGGTGACGCTGGTGGCCGGGGTGCGTCACGGGCGGACCCTGGGCTCGCCGGTCGCGGTGCAGATCGCCAACACCGAATGGCCGAAGTGGTCCGAGGAGATGTCGCCAGGCCCGGGGTCGCCCTCGCGGGTGCTGACCCAGCCCCGGCCCGGTCACGCCGATTTGGCCGGTATGCAGAAGTACGGCTTTGCGGACGCCCGTGACGTGCTCGAGCGGGCTTCGGCCCGCGAGACCGCGGCCCGCGTGGCTGCCGGCTCTCTGGCCAAGGCGCTCCTGGCCCAGCTGGGCATCGCCGTCGTGAGCCACGTCGTGCAGCTGGGTGACGCCACGGCGCCCGACGGCGCCCGCCCGCTGCCCGGTGACCGCGCCAGGGTCGACGAGTCTCCGGTCCGGTGCTTCGACGAGGAGAGCGCCGACCGCATGGTGGCTGCCGTGAAGGCTGCGGCCAAGGAGGGCGACTCGCTCGGGGGGGTCGCGGAGGTACTGGCCTACGGGGTCCCGGTGGGGCTCGGAAGCCACGTGCACTGGGACCGCCGGCTCGACGGCCTGCTGGCGCAGGCGCTGATGAGCATTCAGGCGGTGAAGGCCGTCGAGATCGGCGAGGGCTGGGACGTGGCCGGTCGGCGGGGCTCCGTGGCCCACGATGCCATCCGCTTCGTCGAGGGCTCCACCGAGGCCGGGGGGTACCGGCGCGACACGGCGCGGGCCGGCGGGATCGAGGGAGGCATGTCGATCGGGGGCCTGGTGGTGGCCCGGGTGGCCATGAAACCCCTCGCCACGCTGAACCGGCCGGTGCTCGAGACGGTGGACGTGGCGACCAAGGAGTCGACGGTCAGCTTCCGGGAGCGCACGGACGTGACCGCGGTGCCGGCCATGGGCGTGGTTGCCGAGACGATGGTCGCGCTCGTGCTGGCGTCGGAGGCCCTCCGCAAGTTCGGGGGGGATTCCGTCGCCGAGATCCTGCGCAACCGGGACGGATTCGTGTCGTCGCTCGGAGAGACCCCCTCGGCGGTGGCGGGCTCCCCGGGCGCTCCGGTCCTTCCGGGCAGCCCGGCCCGGCAGAGCCCGCCGGACGGCCGCCAGGTCGCATCGGGGTGAGCCGGCCCGGCCCGGCCGTCGATCGCATCGTGCTGGTGGGGATGATGGGTGCGGGCAAGACGACCGTGGGGCGCCTGCTCGCCGGCCGCCTCGGGTGGGCGTACGCCGACTCGGACGATCGGGTGCAGGAGGCCACCGGGCACACGGTTCCCGAGCTGTTCGCCCAGCACGGAGAGGCGGCGTTCCGGGCAGCGGAGTCCGAGGCGCTGCGACAGGCGCTCCGGGGCGCCTCGCCACAGGTGGTGTCGGTGGCCGGTGGCGCCGTGCTCGCCCCGGCCAACCGGGCGCTCCTGCGGCGATCGGGCACGGTGGTGTGGCTCCGGGCGAGACCCGAGACCCTCGGGGCCCGGGTCGGCGACGGGCGGGGCCGTCCCCTGCTGGGCGACGATCCGTCCGAGGCGCTCACCAGGCTCGACCGGGTGAGGCGGCCGCTGTACGAGCAGGTGGCCCACGTGGTGGTCGACGTCGACGACCTCCAGCCGGACTCGGTCGTCGACCGGGTGCTGGCCGCGGTCGGCCCCGGGTGGAGCGCCGATGCCGTCGCCCGCCCGAGGACCGGACCGGGCGCAGCCACGGGAGCGTCGTGATCACCGTCCCGGTCGAGCTGGGGGACCGGCGGTACGAGGTGTTGATCGGGGACGGAGCGCGCCGCGAGCTGGCCGCAGTGGTGGCCGAGCGAGTTCCCGGTACCGCCCGGAGGGCCACCGTCGTCACCCAGTCCGAGATCGAGAAGGCCGGATGGTTGCGCGGCCTCGATCCCGGCGTGCCGTTCGACGTCCTGCTCGTGCCGGATGGGGAGACCGCCAAGTCGCTTGCGACGGTGGAGCGGTTGTGCCGGGGATTCGCCCGGGGCGGTTTGGCCCGATCCGACGTGGTGGTGGCCGTCGGTGGCGGGATCGTCACCGACGTCGCCGGGTTCGCCGCCGCCACGTACCATCGGGGCACGCACTACGTCAGCATCGCCACGTCGTTGCTGGCCCAGGTGGACGCCGCGGTCGGGGGCAAGACCGGGGTGAACCTTCCCGAGGGGAAGAACCTGGTGGGTGCCTTCTGGCAGCCGTCCGCCGTCCTGTGCGACACGGCCACCCTGTCGACGCTGCCCCCGCGGGAGTGGGCATGCGGGCGCGGGGAGATGGCGAAGTACGCGTTCCTGTCCGACGGCCCGCCCGACGCGTCGATCCTCGACCTCCCGCTTGCCGAGCAGGTGGCACGCTGTGTCGGGGTGAAAGCCGCCGTGGTGGCGGCCGACGAGCGCGAGGGTGATCGGCGGGTGATCCTCAATTACGGTCACACCTTGGCCCACGCGCTCGAGGCGGCGGCGTTCGACCGGGGCGAGGGCGATGTGATCCGCCATGGCGAGGCGGTCGCGGTGGGGCTTCTCTTCGCCGCGTTGCTGGCCCGCCGGCTCGGCCGGATCGGCGACGAGCGGGTCGAGCTGCACCGCCGGGTGATCGCCGGCTTCGACCTCTCGGCCGGGCTGCCCGCCGGGGCGCAGGCCTCGGAGCTGCTCCGGTCGATGGCCCGGGACAAGAAGGCCCAGCACGATCTGACCTTCGTCCTCGACGGTCCCGGGGGCGTGGAGGCGGTCCGGGGTGTCGACCCGGGTGACGTGCTCGCTACCCTGGCAGAGATGGGAGCGTCGACGTGAGCCAGGGGATCGTGCTGCTCCTTTCGGGCCCCAACCTGAACCTCCTCGGTGAGCGCGAGCCGGCCGTGTACGGCACCGAGACCCTTGCCGACCACGTCCACGCGGCGACCGCGGCGGCCCACCGCCACGGGCTCCTGCTCGAGCATGTGCAGTCCCAGCACGAAGGGGACCTCATCAACTCGGTCCACGCGGCGCGGGATCGGGTCGCCGCGCTGATCGTGAACGCCGCGGCCCTCTCGCACGGGTCGTGGTCGCTCCACGACGCCCTCGCCGCGTTCGACGGGGTGATCGTGGAGCTGCACCTGTCGAACCCGGCGGCGAGGGAGCCCTTCCGGCACACCTCGGTCATCGCCCCGGTCGCCGACGGGTCCATCGCCGGGTTCGGGGGCCTCGGCTACGAGCTGGCGGTGGAGGCGGTCAGCCGTATCCTCGCCGCAAGACAGCGTCCGGCACCGGAAAAGGAGCGCCCATGAGCACCGACTCGCCGCCACCCCTGCAGGTGGCCAACCGGATCGAGGGACTGCGGAGCCGGTTCGCTCCGGCGGGCATCGACGCCCTCGTCGTGACCACCCTTCCCAACCTGCGCTACCTGACCGGCTTTTCGGGTTCCGCCGGCCTGCTCGTCGTCACCGGGGACGGCGCGCTCCTCACGACGGACGGCCGGTACCGGACCCAGGCCGACGAGCAGGTCACCGCGGCCGGAGCGGGCGGACTGGTCGGGATCGAGATCGGCGGGCCCCAGGCCCAGCGCGACGCCGTTCGCTCGCTCGTCTCGGGAGCGGGGAGGTCGAGGGTCGGGCTCGAGGCGGACAACGTCACTTGGGCCGCCAGCCAACGGTGGTCCGAGACGCTCGAGGGCCACGACGTGCTCCCGACCTCGGGCCTGGTGGAGGCCCTCCGTGAGGTGAAGGATGCAGCGGAGCTCGAGCTCATGGCCCGGGCCGCCGCGATCGCGGACGCCGCGCTGTCCGAGGTGCTCCCGTTGCTGGCGTCCGCCGTCACCGGCACGGTCACCGAGGAGCAGTTCGCCCTGGCGCTCGACACCGCCATGCGGCGAGGGGGGGCCGAGGGCGTGGCGTTCGAGACCATCGTTGCCGCCGGCCCCAACTCGGCCAAACCCCATCACCGCCCCACCGGCCGTCCGATCCGGGCCGGGGACCCGGTGGTCGTCGACTTCGGCGCCCTGTTCAACGGCTACCGGTCGGACATGACCCGGACGTTCTGCGTCGGGGGCGATCCCGAGGGCGAGCTGGCCCGGATCTTCGACGTCGTCCGATCCTCCCAGGCCGAGGGCGTGGCCGCCGTCGGCCCCGGGGTGGGCGCCAAGGACGTCGACGAGGTCTGCCGCAAGGTGATCGTCGACGCCGGCTGGGGAGAGGCCTTCGAGCACGGAACCGGCCACGGGGTCGGGCTCGACATCCACGAGGCACCGACGGTGAGCCCGCTGGGCACTGCTATCTTGTCGCCGGGCGTCGTGGTGACGGTCGAGCCCGGGGTCTACATCCCCGGCGTCGGTGGGGTCCGCATAGAGGACACGCTGGTGGTGACCGAGCACGGCAACCGACCGCTCACGAGCTTCACGAAGGACGTCGCCGCCTGATGGCCGTCTCCACCAACGACCTCAAGAACGGCATGACCCTGCTCCTCCCCGAGGGGTTGTTCAGCGTCGTTGAGTTTCAGCACGTCAAGCCGGGGAAAGGCGGGGCGTTCGTCCGTACCAAGCTCAAGAACGTTCGGAGCGGGGCGGTCGTCGAGCGGACGTACCGGGCCGACGAGAAGCTCGAGCAGGCCATCATCGACAAGAGGGAGATGCAGTTCCTCTACCGCGACGGGTCGGAGTACGTGTTCATGGACACGTCCACCTACGAGCAGATGCAGGTGGAGCCGGCGGCGCTCGGTGACGCCGCCAACTACCTGAAGGAGACCGACGAGGTGGTGCTGGAGCTCTTCGACGGCGAGATCGTCGGCGTCGACCTCCCTGCGGCGGTGGAGTTGACCGTCACCGAGACCGAGCCGGGGTTGCAGGGAGACCGCGTCTCGGGTGCTCGCAAGCCTGCCACTTTGGAGACCGGCCTGGTGGTGCAGGTTCCCCTCTTCGTCAACCCGGGCGAGGCGATCAAGGTGGACACTCGCTCCGGCGAGTACCTGACCCGGGCCTGAGTGGCCCCGTCCGACGCGACCCGGCGAGGTCGATCGGTCCCGGGCAGCGGGACCCGACCAGGTGGTGATCCCGCCGACGGGGCGACGCGGCACCAGTCGCGCGAGCGGGCGCTGTCCCTGCTGTACGAGGCCGAGATGAAAGGGGTTCCCGCGGCCGAGGTGATCGGGGAACTGGCGGTGGCACCCGATCCGTTCGCCGGCGCGCTGGTGGGTGCAGCCGAGCGACACCGGTCCGAGGTCGACGAGCGCATCGGGCGCGCGTCGGTCGGCTGGCCGATCGACCGGATGGCGGTCGTGGACCGCCTGGTGCTGCGGCTGGCCGTGGCCGAGCTGCTCGATCCCGAAGGGCCTCCGGTCGCGGTGGTGATCGACGAGGCGGTCGAGCTCGCGAAGACGTATTCGACGGACGAATCGGGGGGTTTCGTGAACGGGGTCCTCTCGTCGGTGGCGGCGGAGGTCCGGGCCCGTCCGGACGCGGGCGGCCGGGAGGATCGGCGCCCCTCCGGGTAGCCGGCGACGGCCCTTGCCTGTTCACGCCCGGAAGGCTCGGTGCTATCCTCGGGTCCTGACCGTGAAGCGGGTCCCGTGAGGCCCGTACGGACAGGAGGAGCAGTGGCCGAACGCGAACGGAGCCATACCCGGCCCCTGGGTGGCGTGTTCGTTGCGCATGCTCGAGTGCTCTCCGCCACCGACATGCAGCGGGCGCTGACCCGCATGGCGCACGAGATCGTCGAGCGGAACAGCGGCCTCGACGACATCGTGCTGGTCGGCCTGCAGACCGGTGGGGTGCCCCTGGCCCGGCGGATGGCCGACGTCCTCGACGGGCTCGGCGACGCGGCGATTCCCGTTGGCATGCTCGACGTCGCCTTCTACCGCGACGACATCGGGCTCCGACCCGTCCTGCCCGAGGCGGCAACCGACATCCCCGTCGACCTGACGGGTCGCATCGTCGTGCTGGTCGACGACGTGCTCTTCACCGGCCGCACCGTGCGGGCCGCTCTGAACGCGTTGAGCGATTTCGGGCGGGCCAGGGCCGTGCAGCTCGCCGTCATGGTCGACCGTGGGCACCGCGAGCTGCCCATCCGGCCGGACTTCGTCGGGAAGAACCTGCCCACCCAGCGCGAGGAGATGGTCGACGTCACCGAGGACGGCGTCAGCATCGGGAAGCTCGAGGGCCGCTGATGCGCCACCTGCTCTCCATCGCCGACCTCGGGCGGGACGGCATAGAGGAGGTCCTCGCGGTCTCCGAGGCGTTCGCCGAGGTGGAGCGCCGTCCGATCCCCAAGGTTCCCACCCTGCGGGGAAAGGTGGTGGCCACGCTGTTCTTCGAGGAGTCGACCCGCACCCGGCTGTCGTTCGAGACCGCGGCCAAGCGATTGTCGTCCGACGTGCTGTCGTTCTCCGCCGCCTCGTCGTCGCTCAAGAAGGGCGAGTCGCTGCGCGACACGGTCGAGACCGTGGAGGCCATGGGCATCGACGCCCTCGTCGTCCGCCACCCTTCCGCCGGCGCCGCCCACCAGGTGGCGCGCTGGGCGCACCGCGCCCGGGTGGTCAACGCGGGAGACGGGTGGCACGAGCACCCGACGCAGGCCCTGCTCGACTGCTTCACGGTGCGGCAGGTGCTGGCCGAGCAGGCGGGCAAGGAAGCGGCCTCCCTGGGTGTCGGCTGTTTCGCAGGCCTGCGGGTGCTCGTCGTCGGCGACGTCCGACACAGCCGGGTGGCCCGGTCCGAGGTGCTCGCCTACACGGCCCTGGGAGCCCGGGTCACCCTGGCCGCGCCCGGCAGCCTCCTCCCGTCCTCGCTGGAGGGCTGGCCGGTGACGGTCGCCGACGATCTCGACGCGGCCCTGGGCGAGGCCGACGTGGTCTCGTTGCTCCGGCTGCAGGCCGAACGGGGGAGCGGAGCCTTCGTGCCGTCACTGCGCGAGTACACCGCGCACTGGGGGCTCACGGCCCGCCGGGCCGACCGGCTGGCCGATCACGCCATCGTGACCCACCCGGGGCCGATGGTGCGCGGGGTGGAGATCGCGTCGGACGTGGCCGAGCTTCCCCATTCGGTCGTGACCCGGCAGGTGACGAACGGCGTGGCGGTGCGCATGGCGGTCCTGTTCCTCCTGCTCGGTGCCGGAGGGCCGTCGGGGCCGGCGCGCTCGGAGCCCGTGTCCCCCGAGGCCGAGACCGCCGGGTCTCCCGAGCCGGTACCGGTGGATCCCGTGCTCCCGGGCGCGGCGATCGGGGTGGGCGGTGGCTGAGATCGAGCTGGTTGTCCGGGGCGGTCTCGTCATCGGTGCCGATGGGACGCGCCGCGCCGACGTGGCCGTCGCCGGCGGCGTGGTGGTGGCGACGGGTCCGGATCTCGACGTCCCGGTGGGCGCGACGGTGCTCGACGCGGGTGGGTGCCTCGTCGGCCCGGGGCTGGTGGATCTGCACACCCATCTCCGCCAGCCCGGACGCGAGGAGGCCGAGACGGTGGAGAGCGGCGCCCGGGCCGCCGCCCTGGGGGGGTACACCGCGGTGCTGGCCATGCCCAACACCGATCCGGCGATCGACAGCGCCGGGACCGCTCGCGAGGTGCTCGCGCTGGGGCGGTCCGCCGTCGCCGAGGTGGCGGTGGCCGGAGCGATCACCGTGGGGCGTTCCGGGGAACGGCTGGCGCCGATGGCCGAGCTGGCGGCCCTCGGCATCGGGATCTTCACCGACGACGGCGCGGGCGTGCAGGACGGCGCCCTGATGCGGCGGGCGCTCGAGTATGCGCGGGGGCTCGGGGTGACGCTGGCCCAGCACTGCGAGGACGAGAGCCTGGCGGCGGGGGGCGCCATGCACGAGGGAGCGTGGTCGAGCCGGCTCGGGCTCCCCGGTATCCCGGCGGCGGCGGAAGAGGCCATGGTCGCCCGGGACATCGCCCTGGTCCGGCTCACCGGCGCCCTGATGCACTTCCTCCACCTGTCGACGGCCGGGTCGCTCGAGCTGGTCCGCCGGGCGAAGGCCGAGGGCGTCGCCGTCACCGCCGAGGCCGCACCCCACCACTTCTTCCTCACCGACGCCGAGGTGGCCACCTACGACCCGGTCTACAAGGTGAACCCGCCGCTGCGCCCGCTCGCCGACGTCCGAGCGGTGCGGCGCGCGCTGTGCGACGGCACCGTCGATGCCATAGCGACGGACCACGCGCCCCACGCCCCGGAGACGAAGGACCTCCCCTTCGACCAGGCCCCGCCGGGGATGCTCGGCCTCGAGACGGCTCTGGCTCTGGCCTTCACCGCGCTGGGTGGCTCCCACGCCGGCCCCCACGCCGGCCCCCACGCCGGCACCGGCGGCGGGAAGCCTCGAAGCTCGATGCTGCGAGACGGGGCGGGACCCGACGGGGCGGGGGAGGGGCAGTGGCGGCTCTCCCCGGAGCGGATCTTCGGATTGCTCAGCCGGCAGCCGGCAGCCATCGCCCGGCTCGGGCCGGACGACCGGCGCCTGGGCGGTCACAGCGCGCACGGCGGCCCGGTCGAGCCGGGGGCGGCGGCGAACCTGTGCATCTTCGACCCGCTCGTCCGGTGGACGGTGGATCCACGGGACCTGGCCAGTCGGAGCCGCAATACCCCCTACGAGGGGAGGGAGCTCGTCGGGCGGGTTCGCCACACGGTGCTCCGGGGCGAGCCGGTGGTCGTCGACGCGGTGGCCCAGCGGTGACGTCGCGCCCGGGCGGCGGGGATCTCGGGTGGGGCGACGACGATGCAGGGTCCCGTTCCCGCCGGCAGCAGGCCCTGCTCGTCCTGGCCGACGGCGAGGTCTTCGAAGGCGAGGCCGTGGGCGCGGCGGCGCCGGGTGGGGTCGCCACCGGCGAGGCGGTCTTCAACACGGCGCTCAGTGGCTACCAGGAGATCCTGACCGACCCCTCCTATGCGGGGCAGGTGATCGCCTTCACGTGCCCGCACATCGGCAACTACGGGACCAATCCCACCGACGACGAGGGCCCCCGGCCGTGGTGCCGCGGCGTCGTGGTCCGTGACCTGAGCGAGGTGCCGAGCAACTGGCGCTCGGTGGAGGGGCTCGAGGCGTTCCTCGTCCGCCACGGGGTCCCGGGACTGACCGGAGTCGATACGCGGCGCCTGACCCGTCATCTGCGCGACGCCGGTGCCATGCCGTGCGCGTTCGGTACCGCCGGAGAGGAGGCGTTGCTCGCCGCGGCGCGCTCGGCCGAGGGCACCGACGGCCGCGACCTCGTGTCCGAGGTGACGACGCGGTCGCCCTACACCCGGGGGGGCGGCACGTTGCGGGTGGTCGCCTACGACTTCGGGGTGAAGGAGACGATGCTGCGACACCTGTCCCGGCTGGCGACCCTCACGGTCGTGCCGGCCCATACCCCGGCCGACGACGTGCTGGCGCTCGAGCCCGACGGTGTCTTCCTCTCCAACGGTCCCGGCGACCCGGCCGCCCTCCCCGGGCCGACGGGCGCGGTGGCCGATCTGCTCGGCCGGGTGCCGATCTTCGGGATCTGCCTGGGTCACCAGCTCCTGGCCCGGGCGCTCGGCGGCACGACGTACAAGCTGCCCTTCGGCCACCACGGCAGCAACCATCCGGTCCGGCGGACCGCGACCGGCCGGGTGGAGGTGACCAGCCAGAACCACAACTACGCGGTGGCCGCGGGCTCGGTGAAGGGAATCGAGACCACCCACGTGAACCTCAACGACGGGGTTCTCGAGGGATTCCGGGCCCCGGCGGCGGGCGCCTTCTCCGTGCAGTACCACCCGGAGGCGGGACCGGGTCCGCACGACGCCCGCTATCTCTTTGACGAGTTCCGGACGTCGATGGTGGCCGGGATGCCGGCCGGGCGGGGGGACTGAGCGGTGCCCCGGCGCGACGACATCGAGTCCATCCTCCTCATCGGATCGGGCCCCATCGTCATCGGTCAGGCCTGCGAATTCGACTATTCGGGCACCCAGGCCTGCCGCGTCCTCTCCGAGGAGGGCTACCGGGTCGTCCTGGCCAACTCCAACCCGGCCACCATCATGACCGATCCGTCCATGGCCGACCGGACCTACGTCGAGCCCCTCGACGTCGACGTGCTGGCCGCCATCATCGAGCGCGAGCGCCCGGACGCGCTGCTCCCGACCATGGGTGGCCAGACGGCGCTCAACCTCACCGTCGGCCTCGTCGACCGGGGTGTGCTCGACCGTTTCGGTGTGGAGGTGATCGGCGCCCGACCCGAGTCCATCCGTACGGCGGAGGACCGCGACCGCTTCAAGTCCGCGATGGAGGAGATCGGTCTGGAGGTCCCGAGGTCGGGTTTCGCCCACTCGCTCGACGAGGCGATCGCCGTCGCCGCGGAGATCGGCTACCCCATCATGGTGCGGCCGAGCTTCATCCTCGGCGGCGCCGGCACCGGGATCGCCCGTGACGCAGCATCCTTCGTACCGCTCGCGGCCGAGGGCCTGGCGGCCAGCCCGGTGGGGCAGATCCTGGTCGAGCGGTCGATCGCCGGCTGGAAAGAGTACGAGCTCGAGGTGATGCGTGACGGCGCGGACAACTGCGTGGTCGTCTGCTCCATCGAGAACCTCGACCCGATGGGCGTGCACACCGGGGACTCGATCACGGTGGCTCCGGCCCTGACCCTGTCCGATGTGGAATTTCAGGCCATGCGGGACGACGCGTTCGCCTGCATGCGGCGGGTGGGGGTTGAGACGGGCGGGTCGAACGTGCAGTTCGCCGTCGACCCGTCGACCGGCCGCCGAATGATCATCGAGATGAACCCCCGGGTGTCGAGGTCCTCGGCCCTGGCGTCCAAGGCGACCGGGTTCCCGATCGCCAAGATCGCTGCACGCCTCGCCGTGGGTTACCGGCTCGACGAGATCGCCAACGACATCACCAGGGCCACGCCGGCAAGCTTCGAGCCGACGATCGACTACGTCGTCACCAAGATCCCGCGTTGGGCCTTTGAGAAGCTGCCGGGCTCGGAGGGGACGCTCGGTACCCGCATGCAGTCGGTTGGCGAGGTCATGGCCCTCGGCCGGACGTTCTGCGAGTCGCTGCAGAAGGCGGTCCGCTCGCTCGAGCAGGGCCGCGCCGGGTTGAACGGGGACGGCGCGGAGCACGAGATGGACGCGCTCGACGACGACGAGGTCCTGCTGGCCGCGGAAGTGCCCACGCCCGATCGGCTCTTCGCGGTGGAGTCGGCCCTCCGGCGCGGGATCGCCCCCGAGGTGCTGGCCCGCCGCACGGGGATCGATCCCTGGTTCCTCGCCCAGATCGGGCGGATCAGCGCCGAACGGCTGGCGCTGGGAGAGCTGGCGGCGGAGACGGGCGGCGGTCTGCAGGCGCTCGAGGCGCTGGGAAGGGCCGGGTTCCGTCGGGCGAAGCGTCTGGGGTTCTCCGACGAGCAGCTCGGCTATCTCCTCGGGGCCGAGGAGTCCGAGGTCCGGGCCGCCCGGCTGGCGGCCGGGGTCCGGGTCACCTACAAGACCGTCGACACCTGCGGGGCCGAGTTCGAGGCGTTCACGCCCTACCACTACGGCACGTACGAGGACGAGGAGGAGGTGCGCCCGAGCACCGGTCGCCGCGTGGTGATCCTCGGTTCGGGCCCGAACAGGATCGGCCAGGGCATCGAGTTCGACTACTGCTGCGTCCACGCCAGCATGGCGCTCCGGGCAGCGGGTTACGAGACCGTGATGCTCAACTGCAACCCCGAGACCGTCTCGACGGACTACGACGTGTCGGATCGTCTCTACTTCGAGCCCCTGACTCCCGAGGACGTGGCCAACGTGATCGATGCGGAGCGCCGCGCCGGCGCGGGCGGCGGCGAGCTGGTCGGGGTGGTGGTGTCCCTGGGGGGTCAGACGCCGTTGAAGCTCGCGGCCTCCCTGCCGCCCGACCTGGTACTCGGGACGAGCCCGGCCTCCATCGACCTCGCCGAGGACCGCGAGCGATGGAACACCCTCTGCGAGCGGCTGGGGATCGTTCAGCCCCCGGGAGGAACCGCCACCACGGTGGACGAGGCGCTCGCCGTGGCCGGCCGGGTCGGCTACCCGGTGCTTTTGCGGCCGAGCTACGTGCTCGGGGGCCGAGCCATGGAGATCGTGTACGACGCGGAAGGGGTGGGCCGGGTGATGGCCGCTCTCACGGGCACGGCGTCGGGCGCGGGGCCCGGATCGGTCCGGGGGACGCCCGCCGCATCGGCACTCGCCCGGGAGGGGGGTGTGTCGGCGTCCCGGCCCGTGCTGGTCGACCGCTTCCTCGAGGACGCCATCGAGGTGGACGTCGACGCCGTGCGCGACATCGCCGGGGAGGTGCTGATCGCCGGGGTGATGGAGCACGTGGAGGAGGCGGGCGTGCACTCGGGCGACTCCGCCTGCGCCCTGCCACCCCAGACGTTGGCGGCGAGCGTGGTGGAGGATCTCGACCGCCAGACGAGAGCCCTGGCCGAGGCGCTCGACGTGCGCGGCCTGCTCAACGTGCAGTTCGCGGTGAAGGACGGGCAGACGTTCGTGCTCGAGGCCAATCCCCGTGCCAGCCGGACCGTCCCCTTCGTGGCCAAGGCGACCGGGGTGCCCCTCGCCATGGTGGCGGCCCGGGTCATGGTGGGTGACACCCTGGAGGCGCTGCGGGCCGAGGGACTGCTGCCGGGTCACGCTCGTGGGCGGGTCCAGCCGCTCGGGCACGTGAGCGTGAAGGAGGCCGTGCTGCCCTTCGACCGCTTTCCCGAGGTGGACACCCTGCTCGGCCCCGAGATGCGTTCCACCGGCGAGGTCATGGGGGTGGGCGAGACGTTCGGGTTGGCGTTCGCCAAGAGCCAGATGGCCGCCGGTACCCGGCTGCCGATGGAGGGGACGGTGTTCCTCTCTCTCGCCGACCGCGACAAGCCGAACGGGAAGGTGGTGGCGAGCCAGCTGTCGGAGCTGGGGTTCTCACTGGCCGCGACCCTGGGCACGGCCGGCTATCTCCGCGCCCAGGGGGTCGAGGTCGACATCCTCGTGGCGAAGGTGGGAGAGGAGGGCGTGGCAGCCGACGCGGTGGAGCTGATCGCCGGCGGGAAGGTGCAGATGGTCGTGAACACGCCCCGCGGACGCGGGTCTCGTGCCGACGGGGCCAACATCCGGGCCGCGGCGATGGCCCACGGTGTCCCCTGCCTGACCACCATCGCCGCGGCGCGTGCCGCCGCAGCGGGGATCGCCGACTGGGCGAAGCATCCCTTGACGGTCCGAAGCCTTCAGGAGCTCCACGGCGAGGGTGGGGGATGAGCCGGCCCGGCCGGGCGTCCCTGTCGACCAGGGCCCGGGCCGTCGACCTGTCGACCAGGGCCCGGGCCGTCGACCTGTCGACGAGGGCCAGGGCCCTGGCCGTCGACCTGTCGACGATGGTGGGCACCGTCAGCCTGTGCACTCCGGTCATGACCGCGTCGGGCACGGCAGGGCACGGTGTGGAGCTCGCCGCCTACGGTGACCTCTCCTCGCTGGGCGCCGTGGTCGTGAAGTCGTTGGCCGCCGAGCCCTGGGGCGGCAACCCCGCGCCGAGGGTCCACGAGGTGGAGGCGGGCATGCTGAACAGTGTCGGCCTGCAGGGGCCGGGAATGGCGGCGTGGATCGAGCACGACCTGCCGAAGCTGTCGGCCGTGGGCGCCACCGTGGTGGCGAGCATCTGGGGTCGCACGGTGGAGGGGTTCGAGAAGGCGGCCGCGATGCTGGCAGGCCTGTCGACCGGGGAGCGGCGGGCGCTCGTCGCCGTTGAGGTCAACGTGAGCTGCCCCAACGTGGAGGACCGCTCACGGATGTTCGCTCATTCCCCTACCGCCACGGCCGAGGCGGTCGACGCCTCGAGGTGCGGCCTGCCCCGATGGGCGAAGCTCAGCCCGAACGTGGGCGACGTCCGCGAGATCGCCGCCGCCGCGATCGGCTCGGGGGCGGCGGGGCTGACGTTGGTGAACACGCTCCTCGGGATGGCGATCGACGTCAACAGGCGTCGGCCGGTGCTCGGGGCCGTCGGCGGGGGACTGTCGGGCCCGGCGCTCCACCCGGTGGCGGTCAGGGCGGTGTGGGAGTGCCGCGAGGCGTTTCCCGAGGCCGCCATCGTCGGTGTCGGCGGAGTGCTCACCGCACGCGACGCGGTGGAGCTGCTCCTCGCCGGCGCGAGCGCGGTACAGGTCGGCACCGCGTCGTTCCGCGACCCCCGGGCGCCGTGGAAGATCCTCGGCGGGATAGAGCGATGGTGCGCCCGTTCAGGGGTGGCCACGGTCCGGGAGCTGGTCGGGGCGGGACATGGTGGCTGAGCCACAGCGGCCGGGGCGAGGTGGGCCGGTCGGGCAGCGGGCGGGGAGCGACCCCCCCGCCCTCCCCTTCGGGGAACGGGTGGTCGAGGCGGTGGGGGCGCTCGGACCCCTCTGCGTCGGGATCGACCCGTCGGCGTCGTTGCTGAGCCGATGGGGCCTCCCCGACGACGTCTCGGGGCTGGGCGAGTTCGGGTCGCGCTGCCTGCACGCGTTTGCCGGAGTGGTCCCGGTGGTCAAGCCCCAGGTCGCGTTCTTCGAGCGCCACGGGGCCGCGGGGATCGGGGTGCTCGAGAAGCTGCTCGGGGAGGCCCGCCAGGCGGGTCTGCTCGTCATCGCCGACGCCAAACGCGGTGACATCGACAACACGTCGGCCGCCTACGCCGACGCCTGGTTGCGCGACGGCAGCCCTCTGGCCGCCGACGCGGTGACCGTCAACCCCTACCTCGGGCTCGGAGCGTTGCGGCCGATGACGGCAATGGCCGTGGCCACCGGGCGGGGGGTGGTGGTGGTCGTGCGGAGCAGCAATCCCGAGGGCCGGCTCCTGCAGGAGGCGGTGACTGCGGCGGGGGATTCGGTGGAGGACGCGTTACTGGCCGAGGTCGCGGCGCTGAACGCGGCCGAGGGCGCCGCCGTGGGATCGGTCGGCGTGGTGGTCGGGGCCACGCTCGAGCCATCGGGCTTCGAGCTCTCAGGGCTCGGTGGGATCATCCTCGCACCGGGCGTGGGAGCCCAGGGAGCCGGCCCGTCCGATGTGGCCAGGCTCTTCGGGGGATGTCCGGGTGGGACGGTTCTCCCGAACGTCTCGCGTTCGGTGCTCTCCCACGGGCCCGACGTCGCGGAGCTCCGGGCGGCGGCGATCCGGGCCCGCGACGGCATCGCGGCCGCAAATGCCTGACCTGGGTCTACCGAGGCGCTATGGTCGCGCACATGCCGCAACCGCCTGCACTCACGCCCGAGCAGCGCCAGGCTGCACTCGAGAAGGCCGCCAGGGTCCGCCGCGAAAGAGCGGAGGTGAAGGAGAAGCTGAAGCTGGGCACCCTGTCGCTCGACGAGCTTCTCACCAAGGCCGACGGGGACGAGACGGTCGGGAAGATGAAGGTGGTCTCGGTGCTCGAGTCCCTGCCCGGCCTCGGGAAGGTGAAGGCCCGGCGGCTCATGGAGACGGTCGGCATCAGTGAGAGCCGCCGCCTCCAAGGGCTCGGGGCCAAGCAACGGGCCGAGCTGCTCAAAGAGACTGCCCGCTGACCCTGCGCCCTCGGAGCCCCTGGTCTTCGTCCTGATCGGTCCGGGCGGGGCGGGGAAGGGCACCGTCGCGGAACGGCTGATCGGGGAGCCCCTGGGGCTGTGGTTGAGCCGGTCGTGGACGACACGGCCGAGGAGGCCGGCCGAGGGCGATGACGCCTACGTCTTCGTGACCCCCGGCGCGTTCCGGGACCGGATCGACGGTGGAGGCTTCCTCGAGTGGGCCGAATTCCTGGGCAACCTGTACGGGACGCCCCTGGCGGACCCGCCACCGGGGCACGATGTGCTGCTCGAGATCGACGTCGCGGGGGCCCGCCAGGTGGTGGACCGGTTGCCCGAGGCCACGGTGGTCCTGCTCCTGCCTCCCTCGGCCGAGGTGCAACGGCAGCGACTGATCGCCCGAGGTGACGACGAGGAGCACGTGCGCCGCCGGCTCGCCAAGGGCGAGGAAGAGGTCCGCCTCGGGCGGGAGCTCTCCGGAGGGAACGTGGTCGTGAACGACGACATCGACCGGGCCGTGGCCGAGCTGGGAGGTATAGTGCAGCGGACGCGCGCCGCGCGGCGCGCCGTCGCGCCGTCGCCATACCGGGGCGACGATTCGGAGGACACGTGATGGCCAAGGCCCGCAATACCCTGATGGACCCACCGATCGAGAGCCTGCTGGACAAGGTGGACTCCAAGTTCACCCTGGTGGCGCTCGGGTCCAAGCGGGCCCGGCAGGTCAACGCGTACTACAACAGCCTGGGCGAGGGGCTCGGTCGGGTGGTGCCGCCCCAGGTCACGTCCGTTTCGGGCAAGCCGTTGTCGATCGCGTTCGAGGAGATCGCCGCGGGCAAGGCCACCTACTCGCGGCCTGATCCGGATGCCCAGCCCGAAGGGGAGGCAGCCGGGACCGAGGGAGAGGCCGCGGGGATCGCAGAAGCCTCGGCGGAGCCCGCCACCGTCGGTCTGGCCGCGGTGCTCGGTGGCGCGGAGGGGACCGAGGAGACCGCCGGCACAGAGGAAGAGGGCCCGGCCGCCAGCTAGGCGGGCCGACCGGCTCGGGCGCCGCTCGATCGTGGACACGTCGAGCCCGGGTGCAGCCGGGGCCATCGGAGGGGCGGCACCCAAGGTCGTGCTCGGGGTCAGCGGGGGCATCGCCGCGTACAAGGCCGTGGAGGTCTGTCGCCGGCTGGTGGACGCCGGGGTGCACGTCGTCCCGGTCCTCACGCCGTCTGCGACCAGGTTCGTCGGTGAGGTCACCTTCTCGGCGCTCGCCTCCGAGCCCGCGCAGAGGAGCCTGTGGGACGAGGGCTCGCCGATCCCCCACACCGCGCTGGGCCAGCAGGCCGACCTGGTCCTGGTCGTGCCCGCCACCGCCCACCTGCTCGCCCGCTACGCGGCCGGCCTGGCCGACGACCTGCTCACGGCCACGCTGCTGGCCACCCGGGCGCCGGTGATCGTCTGCCCGGCGATGCACACCGAGATGTGGGAGCACGCGTCGGTTCAGGAGAACCTCGCCACGTTGCGGCGCCGGGGCGTCCTGGTGGTGGAGCCCGAGGAGGGACGTCTGGCCGGGGGGGACCGGGGAGCCGGCCGGCTGGCCGATCCGGCATCGATCGTCGCCCGGGTTCTCGAGGTGCTCCGCGGGGTGGCCGCGGCCGGCACGGGAGCGGCCACCGGCTCCGGCGACCTGTCGGGCCACCGGATGGCGGTCAGCGCCGGCGGGACCCGCGAGCCGCTCGACCCGGTCCGCTTCCTGACGAACCGCTCCTCGGGGAAGCAGGGTCATGCACTGGCCGAGGCGGCCGCCCGGCGAGGGGCCACGGTGACCCTGGTCACCGCTTCGGCCCTTCCCGTCCCCCCCGGGGTCACCGGGGTGCACGTGGAGACGGCCGCCGAGATGGAGAGCGCCATGCTGGAGGCGGCGGCCGAGGCCGACGTGGTGGTGATGGCGGCCGCCGTCGCCGACTTCCGCCCCAAGACGTCTGCGCCCCGCAAGCTGACGAAGGACGAGGGCATCCCGGACCTGGTGCTCGAGCCCACCCCCGACATCCTGGCGGCGCTGGCCGCCGGCCGCCGGCCGGGGCAGGTGCTCGTCGGGTTCGCCGCGGAGACCGACCAGGTTCGCGAGCGGGCTCGCCGCAAGCTCACCCGCAAGGCGGTCGACCTGCTGGTGGTGAACGACGTGACGGCCGAGGGGGCGGGCTTCGACCACGACACGAACGTGGTCACCATCATGGGCGCCGACGGCGAGGAGGTCGACCTGCCCCTGATGTCGAAGCTCGCAGTGGCCGATGCCGTTTTGGATAGGGTGAAGGCCCGGTTCGGCCAGCAGTGGTCCGGATCGGCCGGCAATTGATGCGGGATACCGGCGAACCACCCAGGGAGCAGGCGACGTGAGCATCCGAACCACCTTCACCTCCGAGTCGGTCACCGAGGGCCATCCCGACAAGATGGCGGACCAGATCTCCGACGCCGTGCTCGACGCGGTGCTCGAGGGGGACCCGCTCAGCCGGGTGGCCTGCGAGACGCTGTTGACGACGGGCCTCGTCGTGGTGGCGGGGGAGATCTCCACCCAGACCTACGTCGACATCCCCTCCCTCGTGCGCGACACCGTGTGCGACATCGGCTACGACAACGATGCGTACGGGTTCAACGGACGCACCTGCGGCGTGCTCGTGGCGCTCGACGAGCAGTCGCCGGACATCGCGCAGGGGGTCGACTCCGCGTTCGAGCTCCGCACCGGGTCGGGGGGCGAGGACCAGCTCAACGCCCAGGGCGCCGGCGACCAGGGGATGATGTTCGGGTACGCCTGCGACGAGACGGTCGACCTGATGCCGTTGCCCATCTGGCTCTCGCACCGCCTGGCACAACGACTGTCACAGGTGAGGCGGGTCGGTGTGCTGCCGTACCTGCGCCCCGACGGGAAGACCCAGGTCAGCGTGGCCTACGAGGACGGCCGCCCGGTGCGCATCGAGACCGTGCTGATCTCGACCCAGCACCAGCCCGGGATCGACGTCGAGACGCTGCTGTTGCCGGACCTGCGCGAGCACGTGATCCACCCGCTGCTCCCGACCGATCTCGACACCGAGGGGATGCGGGTGCTCGCCAACCCGACCGGGACGTTCGAGCTCGGCGGCCCCCATGCCGACACGGGCCTGACCGGACGGAAGATCATCGTCGACACCTATGGCGGGATGGCCCGGCACGGTGGTGGCGCGTTCTCGGGCAAGGACCCGTCGAAGGTCGATCGCTCGGCCGCCTACGCCGCCCGCTGGGTGGCCAAGCACGTAGTCGCGGCCGGCGCCGCCAAACGCTGCGAGCTGCAGGTCGCCTACGCCATCGGCGTCGCGCAGCCCGTCTCGCTGCTCGTCGAGACCTTCGGCACCGAGCGGGTCGACCCCGAGAAGATCGGGGCGGCCGTGCGGGAGCTGTTCGACCTCCGCCCGGCGGCCATCATCCGCGACCTCGACCTCCGCCGCCCGATCTACCGCCGGACCGCCGCCTACGGCCACTTCGGTCGGTCGGACAAGGAATTCAGCTGGGAGGCCACCCCCCGGGTCGACGACCTGCGGCGGGCGCTGGGGCTCTGACGGAGCCGGCTCCGGCGTCCGGGGGTCGGGGCGAGGCGGGCCTCCGGGTCGTTCCCGTCCTTCCCGACGTGCCGGCGCTGGGCCGGACGTTCGACTACCTCGTGCCCGCCAGGTGGGACGGGGAGGTCCGCACCGGCACGAGGGTCCGGATCGCCCTCCACGGGCGCCGGGTCGGTGGATGGGTCGTGGCGGACCGGAGCGTGCCCCCTCCCGGCGTCGACCTGCGCCCCCTGGCCGGATTGTCGGGTTGGGGACCACCCGCGGGTGTGATCGACCTGGCCAGGTGGGCCGCGTGGCGTTGGGCCGGGCCCGTTGCCGCCTTCCTGCGGACCGCCTCACCGGACCGCAACGTCGCGTCCGTTCCCGTGCCCCCTCCCTACGTGGCACCGATCGCCCCCGGCCCCGGGGGCCCGGCGCGGGCGGGAGAGGCGGAGCTCCGTTCCGCGGCCGAGGAGGCGTTCGCCCGGGTGGACGTGCCGACCATGCTCCGGGTTCCCCCGGCCACCGACCTCTTGCCGCTGGTGGAGGAGGTGGTGCGCCGCGGGGCTCCGACACCCAGCCCCGGCGGGGCTCCGACACCCAGCCCCGGCGGGGCGGTTCTCGTGCTGGTTCCGAACCTCGGGTGGGCGGACCGCCTGGCGACGAGGTTGGCTCGCCGTGGCGTACCCGTCGCCTCGGGCTGGGACGAGGCGGCGGCGGGCTGGCCGGTGGTGATCGGGTCGCGTGCTGCCGCCTGGTCGCCGGTCCCGCGTCTGCGCGCCGTCGTCGTGCTCGATGCCCACGACGAGGCCTATCGCGAGGAGCGGGCACCGACATCGACCGCGTGGGAGATCCTGGTGGAGCGGGCCCGTCGCGAGGCCGTCCCCTGCCTGCTGGTCTCGCCCTGCCCTTCCGTCGTGCAGCTGCACCGCACCAGGCTTCGGACGGTGAGCCGGCCGCTCGAGCGCGGCGGGTGGCCGAGGTTCGTGGTCGTCGACCGGCGCGGGGCCGACCCGCGGACCGGGCTCCTGTCCGAGGAGCTGGTAGCCGCCGCGCAGCGGCAGGTCGCCGCGGGCGGTCGGGTGGTCTGTGTGCTGAACCGGACCGGACGGGCCCGGTTGTTGGCCTGCGCGTCGTGCGGCGAGCTGGCCCGTTGCGAGCATTGCGCCCGCTCCGTCGAGCAGGTCGAGCAGATCCTCCGTTGCCGGGGTTGCGGGGAGGAGCGACCCCAGGTGTGCGCGTCGTGCGGATCGACGAGATTGCGCGTGCTGCGGCCGGGCGTGGCCCGGCTGCGCGAGGAGCTCGAGGCCCTCCTCAGGGTGCCGGTGCGTGAGGTTTCCGGTCCCGGCGTCCCCGCCAGGTCGGCGCCCGGGGAGGGTGAGGACGCCGGAGACCCGGGCGGGTCCGCGGTCCTGGTCGGCACCGAGGCGGTGCTCCACCGGGTACGGCAGGCCTCCCTCGTGGCCTTTCTCGACTTCGACCAGCACCTGTTGGCCCCGAGGTTCACCGCCGGCGAGGAGTCGCTGACATTGCTCGCCCGTGCCGGGAGACTGGTGGGCGGCCGGTCCGACGACGATCGGGGGACCCCGAGCGCGGTGCTCGTCCAGACGAGGCTCCCGGACCACGAGGTGCTGGGCGCCGCCGTGCGCGGGGATCCCGGACTGTTGGCCCGGCCCGAGCTTGCCCTGCGCCGGGAATTGTCGCTGCCCCCGGTGGGCGCCATGGCGCTCGCGTCGGGGACCGGAGCAGGGGAGTTCGCTGCGCAGGCCGCCGCCGGGGGCGGCACCGAGGCGGCGGACCTCGGCGACGGTCGCTGGCTGTTGCGGTCGGCCACGACGCGGGAGCTCTGCGATGCCTTGGCCCGGGTCCCCCGTCCCCGCGGGCGCCTCCGGGTGGAGGTGGACCCGACGACGGTGTGAGATGCCCGCTGATCCGCCTGTGTGCCCGCCCCGGTCCGCGTTCGATGCCGATGCCGGTGTGGGGCCTCCGCCCCGACGGAGGCAATTACCCAATTACCATGGTGCGGTGGCCACGTACCCCATAAGGCTATACGGCGACCCCGTCCTCCGGCAGCCCACCCGCGAGGTGGCGGAGATCGACGGCTCCGTCGCCAAGTTGGTGGCCGACATGATCGAGACGATGTACGCGGCCCCGGGTATAGGTCTGGCGGCCAACCAGGTGGGGGTCCAGCGTCGCCTTTTCGTGTACGACATCGGCGAGGGCCCGCGGACGGTGATCAACCCCCGGATCGTCGAGAGCACCGGTGAATGGGCCTACGAAGAGGGCTGCCTCTCGATCCCGGGCCTCAGCTGGGACGTGGTCCGGCCGAACGAGGTGCACCTGATCGGCCTCGATCTGGAGGGCAACGAGGTGTCCATCGAAGCCGACACGCTCGAGGCGCGGTGCTTGCAGCACGAGATCGACCACCTCGACGGCGTCCTGCTCGTCGAACGCCTCGACGAGGACCAGCGGCGCGAGGCGCGTCGGGTGCTCCGGGCGCGCGCCCTCCTGCTGCCCGTCGGGCCGGATCCCGATGGGCTCGCCGAGCCGAACCGCCCGTAGCGCGCGCGAGCTTCGGGGGAGTGCCGTGTCGACCCGCATCGCGTTCCTCGGGACGCCCGCCGCCGCCGTCCCGTCGCTCGAGGCGCTGGTGAGGGCAGGGCACTCCGTCTCCCTGGTGGTGAGCCGACCGGACCGCCGCCGGGGCAGGGGGTCGGGGATCTCGCCCAGCCCCGTGAAGGAGGCTGCCCTGCGACTGGGCCTCGTGGTCACCGACCGCCTCGAGGACGTGGTGGACGTCGGGGTCGACCTCGGCGTGGTGGTTGCCTACGGCCGGATCATCCCGGCGGCGGTGCTCCACCGGGTGCCCATGGTGAACCTCCACTTCTCGCTGCTGCCGCGGTGGCGGGGGGCGGCACCCGTCGAACGGGCGATCCTCGCCGGCGACCGGACGACGGGCGTCTGCCTGATGACGGTGGAGGAAGGTCTCGACACAGGGCCCGTCCACGCCCGGGTGGAGGTACCGATCGGACCGGAGGAGACGGCCGAGGAGCTCCGGGAGCGCTTGGCCGGACTGGGGGCGGACGTGCTGGTGCAGGGCCTCAAAGGTGTCCTCACCCGGGGCCCGGGGGCGCTCCCCGAGCCTGAGCCCCAGACGGGCGAGACGACCTACGCGGCCAAGATCACGCCGGGCGAGCGCGAGCTGCACTGGGAGGACCCGGCCGAGCGGCTCGACCGGGTGGTGCGGATCGGCGGGGCGCGTTCGACCTTCAGGGGACGGCGGCTCCGCGTCCTGCGCGCCGTGCCGATCGACGGCGGCGGGCCGGCCCGGGCCGAGCCGGGCACGCTGATGGGCACCTCGGTGACGGCGGGGACCGGTGCGCTCGAGCTCCTGCAGGTACAGCCCGAGGGCTCCCGCCCGATGACGGCCGCGGACTGGCTGCGCGGTGCCCGTCCCGTCGAGGGCGAGAGGCTCGGCGGCTGACGACCCTTGCGGCCCTTGCGTCGATCGACTCCCATTGCCCGGCCCCAGAGTTCATGATCGGCGCGCTGTCGCAGATCACCGAGAACATCCGCCTGGGATTTCTCGACGTCGTTGCCACCCCGGCGAGCCGACGTTAGCCTCCATCGAAATTGCCGGTATCGAATATGCAACACGGGGGCCATGTGCTCGGGGCGGTACCTCGAGTGGCTTTGCTCGATCGTCGCTCGGGTCGCGTGGAGACCGATGGTGGGAGCGAAAGGGAGCGACGATGATCGACCTGGGTCTTGGGGGGAAACGTGCGGTCGTGTCGGGAGCGGGGTACATCCCCGAGCGGGCCGGCCACGGACGGCACAGCGCGCTGAAGCTCGCGGACGCCGGGGCCACGGTCGCCTGCATCGACATCGACGCGGGCAGGGCGAGCGGGATCGTCACGGAGATAGGGGCAGCGGGGGGCAAGGCGTTCCCCGTCGTGGCGGACATGACCGACCGGGGCCAGGTGGAACGGGCGCTCGACGAAGCGGTCGCCGGCCTGGGTGGGATCGACGTGTGCGTCGACATCATCGGCAAGGCCACGTGGGACAAGGTGGAGGACTTCACCGAGGAGGACTGGGGCTGGTCGATCCAGAACAACCTGACCCAGGTCTTCCACTTGTTCCAAGCCGCCGGCCGGCACATGGTCCGCCAAGGGGCAGGTGGCTCCATGGTGGCCCTCGCCTCGGTGGACGGGATCGCGGCCGCGGCGTACCACGCCGCGTACGGGGCGGCGAAGGCCGGTGTGATCTCGCTGGCCAAGACCTTCGCCTACGAGCTGGGGCGGTACGGGATCCGGGTCAACGCGGTGGCCCCCGGCAACGTCGGAGGCGGGAACGAGGACCAGCCCGAGGGCCACTACGCGGTCGACTCGATCAACCCACTTGCCGCGCCCCGGGGCAGCGACATCGCGAACGCCGTCCTGTTCCTGTCCTCGGGGCTCGCTGCCCGGATCACCGGACAGACACTCGTCGTGGACGGGGGCGCCACCGTGAAGGCGCTCTGGGACATGGACGCCGAGAGCATCTCCGCCTACCGCCGGTACTGAGCGGGACTGAGGAGCGGGCCGGCATGGCGTCGCTAGGATCTCGACGCGCGGCACGAGCCGAGGTGCCCGTGGGCCCCGTCGACTCCGGACCGGGGGGTTGTAACGGCCGAATGGAGGGATCGCGTTGCGACAGCTGCTGAGCGGGATCAGGGTGGTGGAGCTCGCAGAGGGGATCGCAGGGAGCTACTGCGGGAAGCTGTTGGCCGACCTGGGCGCCGATGTCGTGAAGGTGGAGGCTCCCTCGGGGGACCCGCTCCGCCACGAGCCTGGCCCTGTCGGGTCCGATGGCCTGTACCGCGGCGGTGCGTTCCTCCATCTCAACACCAACAAGCGCAGCACCGTCATGGACCCGGCGACCGCCGCCGGCCGGGATCGTCTCGGACGCCTCGTCGCGCGGTCGCAGCTCGTCATCGAGTCGACAGGGCCCGGCCGGCTCGACACCTGGGGGCTCACCTGGGATGCGATTCGGCAGCGATCGCCCGGGGTCTCCGTCGTCAGTATCAGCGGCTTCGGCGCCACCGGACCTTACGCGCAGTACCGGTGGGACGACCTCGTCGTCCAGGCCGTCGGCGGCGCCCTGCTGCTGCAGGGGCGCAAGGACCAGGACCCACTCCGCCTGCCTGCCCACCTCGGGTTGTACTTCGTCGGGAGCATGGCGGCGCTCGGCGGGCTGGCGGCGGTGGTTCTGACCGGATCGGGTGGGGACGGCTCCTTCGTCGATTGCGCCGCGGTGGAAGCGCTGGCCACGCTGCCCGCTCGTCAGGCCCCGTTCCTCGCCTTCCAGTACCGCGGCTGCGTGCCTGCCACGTCGGGGCTGAGCTCGTCGAGCGGCGAAACGCTCATCCCGACGGGCGTGTACCCCTGCGCCGACGGCTACATGGCGATGATGTCGACCCCGCAGCAGCTCGACGAGATGCTCGAGGTCCTCGACGACGACGACCTGAGGGCGGCGTTCGCCAGGCCCGACGCCTTTGAGCGGGGCGAGACCAAGGAAGCGGTCGACGCCGCCCTGTACCCCTGGCTGCTCGAGCGCACCCGCGCCGAGGCGACGGCGGCCGCCCAACGGGTCGGTTGGCCGTTGGCCGGGATCAACACGCCTGACGAGGTGCTCGCGGCCGACCATCTCCACCAGCGGGGGTTCTGGGTTCACGCCGACGATCCCGGAGCCGGTTCGATCGACCTGCCCGGGCCGCCGTGTGTGTTCGCCGAAGGGGGATGGAAGCTGCGGCGGCTCGCACCGGGCCTCGGGGAGCACGACGCCGAGATAGCCGCCGAGCTCGAGGCAACGACGGAGGAGGCCGCCCGCCCCGAGCCCCTGGGCCTCGCCGGTGCCGCGACGACCGGATCTCGGCGGCTCCCGCTCGATGGGATCCGCGTGCTCGACATGACCACGGTGTGGGCGGGGCCCTACGCCACCATGCTCCTCGCCGACTTGGGCGCCGAGGTGATCCGGGTCGAGAACCCCTGGGTGCTGCCGCCCACGACCAAGGGCTACCACGCCCGACCGGTCATCACGAACCTCGGGTTCCTCGGATCCCTGTACGGCCCGCCCGGCGCCGGCCGACCCGACCGACCGTGGAACCGCCACGCCATGAACAATTCGCTGGCCCGCAACAAGCTGTCCTGCACGGTCGACACCCGCCGCCCGGAGGGCCGCGAGCTCCTGATGCGGCTGGCCGAGCGCTCGGACGTGTTCATCGACAACTTCAAGGCCAGCGGCCTCGCCCGCATGGGGATCGCGCTGAGCGAGCTGCAGGCCCGCAACCCGCGCCTCGTCGTCGTCCGGATGCCGCCCGCGGGGACCACGGGGGACTGGTCGGGTTACACGGGGTTCGGTGCCCAGTTCGACGGGCTCACCGGCCTGATGTCCCTGTGCGGGCACCGCGGGTCCGACCTCACGGCCAGCCCGGCGACCACGTACATGGACGGCGCCTCCGGCCCCGGCGCCGCCTTCGCCACAGTTGCCGCGCTGCGCTACCGGGAGCGGACGGGACGCGGGCAGGTGGTTGAGCTGGCCCAGAGCGAGAACGTGCTCAACCACCTGGGGGACGTGTTCGTCGACTGCCAGCTCGGGGTCGAGCCGGAACGGATGGGGAACCGGGACCAGTGGCTCGCCCCGCAGGGCCTGTACCGCTGCCTGGGCGAGGATCGCTGGCTCGCCATCTCGGTGGGTGACGACGGTGCCTGGCGCGCCCTGGCCGGCGCCATGGGCCGCCCGGAGCTCGGGCAGGATCCGCGGTTCGCCGACGCCGCTTCACGCCGCGCCCGTCACGACGAGCTCGACGCGCTCATCGGCGCGTGGGCGGCGGACCAGGAACTGCTCGAGGCTTTCCACACCCTTCAGGAGGCGGGCGTGACCGCCGGCCCGCTTCTCGACGACGGGCTGTTCGCCGACGACCCCCAGCTCCGGGACCGGGGATGGCTGCGCCCTCTCGAGAGCCTCGACGTCGGCACCCACCTGCATCCGGGCTTCGCCTTCCGCGGCGTGCCCCAGGCCTGGCGCCGGGGCTCGCCGACCCTCGGGGAGGACAACGAGTACGTCTACAAGGAGATCCTCGAAGTCTCCGACGAGGACTACGAACGCTACCGCGACGAGAAGATCCTGGCCGAGGACTATCTCGATCCCTCCGGCCGACCTTTCTGAGATGGGATCACCCGCCGGAGCCCCCGGGCCCGGGACCGGGCAGGTGCCGAGGGACGCGGGGACGCCCGGGGCCGTGAAGGTGGCGCCCTCGTTGCTCTCCGCCGACTTCGGTGCCCTTGCCGAGGCCGTCGGGGAGGTCGCCGCGGTGGCCGACTGGCTGCACCTCGACGTGATGGACGGCCACTTCGTGCCCAACCTGACGATCGGCCCGCCGGTCGTCGCCTCCCTGCGGCGGCATTCGGGGCTCTTCTTCGATTGCCATCTCATGATGACGGACCCCGGTGACTACTTGCGGTCCTTCCGCGACGCCGGTGCGGACGGCTGCACCGTTCATGCCGAGATCGGCGGTACCGACGACCTGATCGCCGAGATGCGCAGCCTCGGGCTCCGGGTCGGCCTTGCGGTGAACCCCGACACCCCGTTCAGCGCGCTCGAAGCCCACCTGCACCAGGTCGACCTGGTGCTGTGCATGACGGTGTTCCCGGGGTTCGGGGGCCAGGAGTTCATGGGGGAGGTGATGGCCAAGGTGGGGGAGGTCCGCCGGGCGGCGACCAGGCAGGGCCTCGCCCTGGACGTGCAGGTGGACGGCGGGATCGACGAGCGGACCGCCGGGTTGGCGACGGCGGCAGGTGCGAACGTGCTCGTGGCCGGCAGCGCGGTGTTCGGCCACGAGCGGCCGTGGGAGCGGGTGGAGGCGATCCGGCGGGCAGCGGTGGCCGCCGTCCCGCCGGACCGTCGTTTCGAACCGATCCCACCTGCACCCGGGTAGGATCGTGGCCCGAGATCGCCCCGCCGACCGCAGTTCCGAGGACCGCGGGGGCCAGTGGACAGGAGCACTGCGTGTCCCGCCCTGTGGAGACCCGCTGGAGGTGAGCGGCGTGCCCGATGAGAACCGCGACGAGGAGCACATGGCGCGGGCGCTTTCGCTTGCCTCGGCCGTCCGGGGCACCACCGCGCCCAATCCCTGGGTCGGTTGCGTCGTGGTGTCGGCCGGCGGAACCGACGGGTCGGGCCAGGCCTTCGAAGGGGCGACGGCACCGCCGGGCGGCCCCCACGCCGAGGTGACGGCGATCGCCGCTGCGACGTCGGCCGGCCTTGCCGCCGGGGCGACCCTCTACACCACGCTGGAGCCCTGCTCCCACACCGGCCGCACCCCTCCGTGCATCGACGCGGTCGTGCGGGCCGGGGTGGCCCGGGTGGTGGTGGGCATGCTCGACCCCGACCCCCGCGTGTCGGGGGCCGGGGTGGCGGGGTTGGAGGCGGCCGGGGTGGAGGTGAAGGTCGGTGTGGGCGCGCTCGACGTGGCCGAGCAACTGGCCCCGTACCTGAAGCACCGCCGCACCGGGCGCCCGTGGGTCGTGTTGAAGTTGGCCTCCACGCTCGACGGCCGGATCGCCGCTCCGGACGGGTCCAGCCGGTGGATCACCGGCGAGGCGGCGCGCCGGGACGCCCACCGGTTGCGGGCGGGCTCGGACGCCGTGGTCGTCGGTGCGGGCACCGTGCGGTCCGACGACCCCGAGCTGACGGCGCGTCTCGAACCGCCGGTCGACCGCCAGCCCTTGCGGGTGGTGCTCGGGCGCGCCCCGGAGGGAGCCCGGGTCCGTCCCGCGCTCGAGCTCTCGGGCGACCTCGGGACGGTGCTCGACGACCTCGGCGCCCGCGGGGTGTTGCAGGTGCTGGTGGAGGGGGGGGCTCGGGTGGCCGGCGACTTCCACCGGTCCGGCCTGGTCGACCGCTACGTGCTGTACCTGGCGCCGGCCTTCGCCGGTGGCGACGACGCCCACGCGATGTTCGCGGGCGCGGGCGCGGTCACGGTCGACGACCTGTTCCGGGGCACCTTGGTGTCGGTGGAGCGGGTCGGCGAGGATCTCCGGGTGGAGGTGGCGGCGTGAGTCCTTTCTCGACGGTGCAAGAGGCGATCGACACGATCGGGCGCGGCGGGATGGTGGTGGTGGTCGACGACGAGGACCGCGAGAACGAAGGCGACCTCGTGATGGCCGCCGAGGCGGCCACCCCGGAGAACATCGCGTTCTTCCTCGGGCACACCTCGGGCGTCATCTGCGCCCCGCTGCTGCCCGAGCGCGCCGATCAGCTCGAGCTGCCCCTGATGGTGGTGGCCAACACCGAGGCCCAGCGGACGGCCTTCACGGTGAGCGTCGACTTCCGTGGAACGACCACGGGGATCTCCGCCGCCGACCGCGCCGCGACGATCTCCGCCCTGATCGATCCGGGGACCAAGCCGAACGATCTGCACCGGCCCGGGCACATCTTCCCGCTGCGGTACCGGCCCGGCGGGGTGCTGAAGCGGGCCGGCCACACCGAGGCCACGGTCGACCTGGCTCGCGCCGCGGGCCTCTCACCCGCGGGCGTCCTGTGCGAGATCGTCTCGGAGGACAAGACGTCCATGGCCCGCCTCCCCGAGCTCGAGCGCTTTGCCGAACGCCACGGGCTGCCCCTCATCTCCATCGACGATCTCATCCGGTACCGGCGCCGGAACGAGAAGCTCGTGCGCCAGGTCTCGGAGGCACGGATCCCCACGGAGGCGGGGGAGTACAGGGCCTGCGTGTACGAGTCGGTGCTCGACGGCGAGCAGCACCTCGCTCTCGTCCTCGGCGACGTGGACGGGCAGGAGAACGTCCTGGTCCGGGTGCACTCCGAGTGCCTCACCGGCGACGTCTTCGGCTCGTTGCGCTGTGACTGCGGCCCCCAGCTGCACAAGGCCATCGACCTGATAGAGGAGGAGGGCAGCGGCGTCATCGTCTACCTGCGGGGCCACGAGGGCCGCGGCATCGGCCTGGCACACAAGATCAGGGCCTACCGGCTGCAGGAGCAGGGGCACGATACCGTCGACGCCAATCTCGAGCAGGGTCTGCCCGTCGACAGCCGCGAGTACGGGATCGGGGCCCAGATCCTGGTCGATCTCGGGATCTCGACCATGCGGCTCATGACGAACAACCCCGCCAAGTACGGCGGGCTCCAGGGATTCGGGCTCGAGATCGTCGAGCGCGTCCAGCTCGAGCCCACGGCCAATCCTGAGAACATCGAATACCTGCGGACCAAGCGGGAGCGGATGGGGCATCTGTTCGAGGGGCTCGATGACGTCCTCTGACCAGACGCGGCTGCCCTCTTCCGCCCTTGTCGAGCTGCCCGACCTCGTCGGGACCAACCTGCGGGGCGACCACGACGGGAGGGGTCTCCGGCTGGGCTTCGCCTGCGGGCTGTTCAACGGGGGGATCTCGTGGCGGCTGCTGCAGGGAGCGCTCGAGGGGTCGGCCGAATGCGGGGTGGACCCTCGCGACGTCACCGCGGCCTGGGCCCCCGGGGCCTTCGAGCTCCCGATGGTTGCCCGGAGCTTCGCCCTCGCGGGGACCGTCGATGCCGTCGTCTGCCTCGGGGCCGTCATCCGGGGGGAGACGGGCCACTACGACCTCGTGGCCGGCGAATGCGCCACGGGCATCCAGCGGGTGCAGCTCGATACCGGGGTGCCGGTCGTCTTCGGGGTGCTCACCACCGAGACGCTCGACCAGGCACTCGCTCGTTCGGAACCGGATCGGGACAACAAGGGACGGGAGGCCGCCGTGGCCGCCGTGGAGATGGTCCGCCTGCTGCGGAGCTCCCCGTTGCGCCCGGCGCCGGGACCCGAGGCGGGCATGGCCCGCCGGATCACCTCGACGATGATCTGAACATGCTCCGCCTCGTCCTGCCCAAGGGCTCGCTCGAACGCGCCACGCTCGAGCTGTTCAGCGCCGCCGACCTGGCCGTGAGCCGGTCGTCCGACGTCGAGTACCGGGCCACCATCGCGGATCCCCGGATCGCCGAGGTCCGGATCCTGCGCCCCCAGGAGATCCCGGTCTACGTGGCCGACGGGCTCTTCGACCTCGGTATCACCGGGCGTGACTGGGTGGAGGAGCGTGGGAGCGACGTCGTGTCGCTCGGGGAGCTCACGTACTCCAAGGCCACCGCCAGCCCGATCCGGGTGGTGCTCGCCGTGGCGGAGAGCTCGCCCTTCACGTCGCGAGCGGACCTGGCGAAGCACCCGGGACGCCTGCGGGTCAGCACCGAGTATCCAGCGCTGACCACCCGGGCGCTGGCCGAGATCGGCGTCGCTGCCGACGTCTCGCTCTCCTATGGGGCCACCGAGGCCAAGGTGCCCGACATCGCCGACTGCGTGGTGGAGATCACCGAGACGGGCCGGGCCCTGCGCGCGGCCGGCCTCCGGATCATCGACACGCTGCTGGTGTCGCGGACCGAGCTGATCGCCAACCCGGCTGCCGCCGCCGAACCCGGCAAGCGCCACGCCATGGGGCAGATCCTGACCCTGTTGCAGGGCACGCTCGAGGCTCGCGAGAAGGTGCTGGTCAAGCTCAACGTGCCGGGTGACCGTCTCGACTCCGTCATCGCCGCGTTGCCGTCTCTTCGGGCCCCCACCGTGTCGGAGCTGTCCGGGGACGGCGGCTACGCCGTCGAGACGGTGGTGCCCAAGGCCGAGATCAACACCCTCATCCCCGCGCTGAAGGACCGGGGAGCGACCGACATCCTCGAGCTCGCCCTGTCGAAGATCGTCCATTGACGTCGTTGGAGGGCGAACGCGACGCCCCTGCCTCCCACCGCAAGGCCCAGACCGGGATCGTCGAGTCCTTCGACCCGGACCGGGGGCTCGGGTCGGTGGTCGACCCCTCCGGCCGGACCCTGCCGTTCCATTGCACGGCGATCGCCGACGGGACCCGGCTCATCGACGTCGGCACCCCGGTGACCTATCTGGTGGCCGCCGGGCTGCTCGGCCGCCTCGAGGCCCGGGGTCTGGTGCGGACCACCGCGGCACCCGCCGACGGCTGAGCCCGGCGCCGGCCCGGCGGAGCTCGGCGCCGGCCCGGCGGAGCTCGGGCACCGGGTGCGCCCGGGCAACGGGGTCAGGCCGGGGTGCCGCCCGAGGCGCCGTTGGCGGCGGTCGGTCCCGTGTTCGGTGGGTCCGCGCCGGCGGCCTCGAGCTGCACGTAGGCCAGACGGATCTGCGCCAGGGCCTCTCTCAGCGCCGCCGCCGACTCGCCGAGCCGGTCCCCGATGCCTTCCACCAGGCAACCGAGGGCGTCGATGGCCAAGCGACCCCCGTCGAGCTTGGGGGGCGTCTGGGACAGGTAGACGGCGGCGAGCTCGAAGAGCCCGTAGCAGTGGTTGGCCACCACCACCTCGGCGGGTGCAGCGGCCAGTTGGCGACGGAGCTCCTCCATCTCGGCCGGGCCCGGGGCATCGCCCGGGCCGCCCGGCGCCCGAGGGACGTCGTCGACGGTCGCCGGCCGCTCGGACGGCCCGGGCTCGCCTGGCGCCGAGCCCTCCCGGACCACCTCGTGCTCGCCGGAAGGTGTCCACAGGCTCATGCTGGTAGCTTAGGTCGTCAACAGACAAGGAAGCGGGGTCGCCCAAGGGGTCGCCTCCACCCGGCCACAGGTTCTCCTTCGGGCGACCGGCAGCGTGCGCAGGGTCGACGTGGTTGCTGCTGGGCCGCCGGCCCAGGGGCGGCACCGCTCCGGAGATTGGTTCGCGGAAGGTACAGCGGGCCCGACCAGAGGAGTGATGCCGCATAGTCACCGCCACAACAGGTGAGCACCGGATCAACGACCGGATCCGTGCACGTGAGGTCCGGCTCGTCGACCCGGACGGGCAGCAGCTTGGGATCAAGCCGCTGCCCGAGGCGCTCACCATCGCCCGCGGTCTCGATCTCGACCTGGTGGAGGTGGCCCCGATGGCCAACCCACCGGTCTGTCGGATCATGGACTACGGGAAATTCAAGTTCGACGAGGCTCAGCGGGCCAAGGAGTCGAGGCGCAAGGCCGTTCACGTCGGGGTCAAGGAGATGAAGTACCGGCCCAAGATCGGTCCGGGTGACTTCGACACCAAGACCCGGCAGGTCTCGCGGTTTCTCGGTGAGGGCCACAAGGTGAAGATCACGATCATGTTCCGTGGTCGCGAGGTGTTCCACCCCGAGCTGGGCAAGCGCATACTCGACCGGATCGCCGAGCAGATGGGCGACAGCGCGAAGGTGGAGGCGGAGCCGAGGCTCGACGGGCGGAACATGGTGATGGTCCTGGCACCGGACAAGCGGGCCCGGCAGTCGGCCGCCTCACGGGCGAGCTCTCGCGAGGCGGATCACGGTGACACCGGTGATGCGGGCGGCGGTCCCGCCGGCACCGATGGAGCGGCACCGGTGGTGACGGCGGCCGAGGTGCCGCCGACACCGCAGGCAGCAGTGACGGACGAAGGGTCGACCGCCGGTGGGGCGGCGACGGGTGCAACGGCGGCGACGCCCGGAGCCGACGGAGAAGGGTGAGGACATGCCGAAGATGAAGACCGACCGGGGCGCCGCCAAGCGCATCCGGGTGACCGGCACAGGGCGTCTGCGCCGCCGCAAGGCGAACCGGTCGCACCTGCTCGAGAAGAAATCGAGCACCCGTACCCGCCGACTGGGCCGCGAGACGGAGATCGCCAAGGGCGACGAGCGGAGCGTCCGGAGGATGCTCGGCCTGTAGCGGCCAGGGTCAGCCGGGCGCCGACCCGGCACGAACGCCCCGGCGGCCCAGGCTGTACTCGGGCGGTCCGGTCGCCTACCGGCGCCGGCGGGTCACCGGGCGCCCCCCGGGTGACCCGGATCCACAACACCACACGAAAGGAGCACCCCATGGCGAGGGTGAAGCGTTCTGTCCACGGCCGCAAGCACCACCGTGCGGTCCTCGAGCAGGCCAAGGGCTACTACGGCGACAAGAGCCGGACGTATCGCGCCGCCAACGAGCAGTTGCTGCACTCGTTGCAGTACGCGTACCGCGACCGTCGTGCCCGCAAGGGCGACTTCCGCAAGCTCTGGATCCAGCGGATCAACGCGGCGTCGCGCCAGAACGGCGTGAGCTACAGCCGGTTCATCAACGGCCTGCACCAGGCCGGCGTCGAGGTGGACCGCAAGGTCCTCGCCGACCTGGCGGTGACCGACGGCGACGCGTTCGCCGCCCTGGTCCGGGTGTCGCAGGGCGCCCTGGTGGCCTCCTCAGCCGAGGTCGGCTCCTGACCCAGCGTCTGGCCTTCTCCCACCAGCGGGTCCGGCGGCTGCGGCGTCTCCTCCAGAAGCGCTCGACCCGTTGGGCCGAGCGGGCCTTCGTGGCAGAGGGGGTCGAGCTGGTGCGCACGGCCTTGCAGGCCGGCGTTCGGGTGGAGTCCGTGTACGTGGGAGCCGAGGGCGCCGACGCTCCCGAGGTGGTGGCGCTGGCCGCTCAGGCGCTGCTCGGGGGTGCCCGGGTGTTCGACCTGGCGCCAGGGGTGCTCGAGCGGGTGGCCGACACGGTGACCCCCCAGCCGGTGCTGGCCGTCCTGCCCATGCTCGACGTGGCGCTCGGTGACGTCGGCGGCGCGCGGTTCGTCGTGGTCTGCGCCGAGGTGCGCGACCCCGGCAACGCAGGGACCGTGCTGCGCAGTGCGGACGCTTCCGGGGTGGACGCGGTGGTCTTCTGCGGGCGGACCGTCGACCCCTACAACCCCAAGTGCGTGCGCGCTTCGGCAGGCTCGCTGTTCCACGTCCCCTTCGTCGTGGCGGACGGGTGCACGGAGACGTTGGGCTCGCTGGCGGATCTCGGTTTCCGGCGGCTCGGGGCGGTGGTCAACGGCGGACAGGACTACACCGAGGTCGATTGGAGCGGACCGACCGCGCTGGTCCTGGGCAACGAGGCGACCGGACTGGCGGCAGTCGAGCGGAGCCTCCTCGACGCGACCGTCGGGATACCCATGGCCGGTCGGGCGGAGTCGCTGAACGTGGGAGTGGCTTGCGCGGTGCTGTGCTTCGAGGCCCTTCGCCGGTACCGCCCCCTCCCGGCGCCCCGGCCGTGACGCCCCCGGTCCCTCCGGCCACCACGCGCCTTACGATGCCCGCCATGCCGAGGGCGTGGCGCACATCGCTCGTCGGGACACCGCGGGGGAGTGCCCGGTGAGCGAGGACAGGGTACGAGAGGTGGAGGGGTCGGTGGGTTCCGCTGTCGACGGGACCGGCCCGATCGTCGGCGCCGGAGCGCCCGACCTTGCCGGGATCGAGCAGTCGGCGGCAAGGCAGATCGCTGCGACGTCGACGACGGAAGCGTTGTCGGCGGTCGAGACGGAGGTGCTGGGCAAGCGCTCGCCGCTGGCCCTCGCCCACCGCCGGCTGGGCGATCTCGCTCCCGAGGGCCGGCCCGAAGTGGGACGGGTCCTTCAGGAGGTGCGGGACCGACTGCGTTCGCTGGTAGGGGACCGGAGGGCGGTGTTGGCTGCGGCCGAGCGGGTCGCGGAACTGACCGCGGACCGGCTCGACCTGACCGAGGTGGTGCCGGGTGCGACGGTGGCCCCGATGCGACGCGGGCACCTCCACCTGGTGACCCGGACCCGAGACGAGCTCGAGGACGTCTTCGTCGGGATGGGCTTTGAGGTGGCCGAGGGCCCCGAGGCCGAGACCGACTGGTACAACTTCGAAGCCCTCAACATCCCCCCGGCCCATCCGGCCCGGGGGATGTGGGACACCTTCTACCTGAAGCTCGGGGAGCCCGAGACGGCCCTCCTGCGCACGCACACCTCTCCCGTGCAGGTCCATCTCATGGAGTCGGCCGTCGCCCAGGGGTCGTTGCCGATCCACGCGGTCATGCCGGGCCGTTGCTACCGCCGGGACACACCCGACGCCCGGCACCTGCCGGTGTTCCATCAGGTGGAGGGCCTCGTGGTGGACAGGGGGATCGGCTTCGGGGACCTGGCCGGCACCATCGAGACCTTCACCACCGCCTACTTCGGGTCCGACATCCACTCGCGGCTCCGGCCGGCGTACTTCCCCTTCACCGAGCCGTCCGCGGAATTCGAGATCACCTGCACGATCTGCCATGGCGCCGGTTGCCGGACCTGTACGGGAACCGGATGGATCGAGCTCGGCGGGTGCGGGATGGTCGACCCGTCCGTCTTCGACGCCGTGGGGATCGACGCGACCGTTTGGTCGGGTTTCGCCTTCGGGTTCGGGATCGACCGCTGCGCGCAGATGCGCCATCAGATCGCCGACATGAGGGCGCTTGTCGAGAACGACATCCGGTTCCTCAACCAGTTCTGAGGATCGGGGAGGAGAGGACGCGTGCGGGCACCACTGTCGTGGTTGAGGGACTTCTCCCCGTTCGGGGACGACGCGGCCGAGCTGGCAGCGACGCTCGACGATCTCGGGCTCGTCGTCGAGGGGATCGAGCGCGTCGGCGAGGGGCTCGGGGACCTCGTGGTGGCCCGGGTCGAAGAGATCGCGGCCATCCCCGGTGCCGACCGGATCCGGCGAGTCGTCGTCGAAACCGGCACCGGCCGGGTGGAGGTGGTCTGCGGCGCTTCCAACTTCGCCGCCGGCGACCTCGTCCCACTGGCCCCGGTGGGAGCGGTCCTGCCGGGTGGGATGGCCATCGCCCGCCGGAAGATGAAGGGCGTGGTCTCCGAGGGGATGCTCTGCTCGGGTCGGGAGCTGGGGCTGTCCGAGGACCAGGACGGCCTGCTCCTGCTGAGCGAGCTCGAAGGGGCGCGTCCGGGACTCCCGCTCACCGAGGCCCTCGGTCTCGTCCCCGACGTGGTCTTCGACCTCGCGGTGGAGGGCAACCGGCCCGACGCCTGGTGCATGGCCGGGGTGGCCCGTGATCTGGCGGCCCGCCTGCACCTCCCCTTCGTGCTGCCCGACCCGGCTCTTCCCCCCGAGGCCGGCGCTGCGGTCGGCGAGCTGGCGTCACTCGTGGTGGAATCGACCCTCCTCTGTCCCCGGATGACCGCACGGGTGCTGACCGGCGTGAGGGTCGGCCCGTCGCCCCGCTGGCTGGCCCGGCGGCTCACCCTGGCCGGCATGCGGCCGATCAACAACGTGGTGGACGCGTCCAACTACGTCATGCTCGAGCTCGGACAGCCGACGCACCCCTACGATCTCGCCCGGCTCCCCGGCTCGGGGCTGGTGGTCCGCGCTGCCCGGCGGGGCGAGAGAGTCGAGACGCTCGACGGGGTGGTCCGGACCCTCGGGGTGCCTGGTCGGGGGCTCGGCGACCTCGGGGCCGATTGTGTCATCTGCGACGCCGAGGGCACCCCGGTGGGGATCGGAGGGGTGATGGGCGGCTCCTCCTCGGAGATCTCCCCCGGGACGGCCACCGTGCTGGTCGAGACCGCCTACTTCACCCCGATGGCGATCGCCCGCACCTCGCGCCGCCTCGCCCTGCGGACCGAGGCGTCAGCCCGCTTTGAGCGGGGGACCGACCCGTGGGGTGTCGACCGGGCCACCGACCGGTTCTGTGAGCTGGTGGCCATGAGCTCGCCCGACCTCGTGCTGGCGCCTGGCCAGCTCGAGGTGCGGGGAGACGTCCCCGGCCCGGTCCGGGTGACCGTGGACCCGGCGCGGGTGAACGCCCTCCTCGGGACGCAGCTCGGCGCCCAGGACGTCGGTGGTCTGCTCGGGCCCCTGGGCTTCGGGTTCGACCTGACCGGCCCGTCGATGGTGGTCACGGTGCCCACCAACCGGCCCGACGTGAGACCGGAGCCGTACGGGTTCCACGACGTGGTGGAGGAGGTGGCGCGCTGCTACGGCTACTCGAGGATCCCCCGCCGCCGTCCTTCGTGGCCTCAGCCGGGGGCGCTCACCGTGTACCAGCGCGAGCGGCGTCTCACGCGCGACGTCCTGGCCGGGCTCGGGGCGTCCGAGGCGGTGACGTCGAGCCTCGTCGCTGCGACCGACGACACCCGTCTCGGCCTTGACGGCCCGGGCGTCGAGGTGGAGAACCCCTTGGTCGGCGAAGAGGGGTTCCTCCGCCGATCCCTCCTGCCCGGGCTGCTCCGGAGCCTGGCGCGCAACGTCGACCGGCGACAGGGGGACATCCGCCTGTTCGAGGTGGGGACCGTCTTCGACCCGCCGATCGAGGGAGATCGCACGGTGGAGCGAAGCGGCGCCGGCGGTACCGGGACGACCGAGCTGCCCGGTGAGCGCGAGCTGCTCGCCGTGGCGCTCGCCGGTCCGGGCGACGACGGGCGGGCGGCGGTCGCCGCATGGCGGGTCCTGGCCGAGGCGCTCCGGCTGGTCGACGTGTTCGTTGTGGCACCAGGCCCGCAGGGCGTGCCGTCCGGTGCCTCCGGGGACTCCCTCGCGCAGGGCGTGCCGACCGCCGTGCCGGCGGGGCTGCACCCGACCCGCTCCGCCCGCCTGGTCTCCGGGGAGGGGACGGTGGTCGGAACGGTTGGAGAGGTGGATCCCCGCGTGGTGTCGGACTTCGGCGCCGGCTCCGGGCGGATCGGGTGGCTCGAGGTGGATCTCGGCCTCCTCCTGAACCCCGCCGTCCTACCCCGCCGATCCGAGCTCGCCCGCCCGGTCAGCCGGTTCCCGTCCTCCGACGTCGACCTGGCCGTCGTGGCGGGCGACGAGGTCCCCGCCGAACGGGTTGCTCGGGCGCTGGCCACCGCCGGCGGCGAACTGCTGGAGTCGGTCGTGCTCTTTGACGTCTTCCGGGGGGAGGCGATCGGGAGCGGTCGCCGGAGCCTCACCTTCCGCCTGAGGTTCTGCGCCCTCGACCGCACGCTGACCGATGCCGAGGTCGGCGCGCTCCGCCAGACCTGCATCGATGCGGCGGCCGCCGTGGGCGCCACCCTCCGGTAGCGTTGGGCGTCGCCCCGGGGGCGATTTGTATGGCTATGCGATGTCCTGTATAAGATTGCGTTATGAAGGCTGGGATCGTCGGTGCGTCCGGGTACGCCGGGATCGAGTTGCTCCGGATCTGCGCGAGCCATCCCGCCCTCGACGTGGTGGTGGCGACCGCCAATACGAAAGCGGGCGAGCGGCTCGCGTCGGACGCCCCGTCCCTCGGTGGGTACTACCCGACCATGTCGTACGAGCGATTCGATCCGGATCTGCTCGACGGGCTCGACGTGGTCTTCTTCGCCCTGCCCCACGGCGAGTCCCAGAAGGTCCTCCCTTCGATCGAGAGCCGGGTGGGCGCGGTGGTCGACCTGGCCGCGGACTTCCGGTTGAAGGATCCCGGCCTGTACCCGACCTGGTACGGGGCGGCACACTCCGCTCCCGAGCTCCTGGGCCGGTTCGCGTACGGGTTGCCCGAGCTGTTCCGGGGCGGGTTGATCGGGGCCCGGTGGGTCGCCGCCGCCGGGTGCTACCCGACCGCGGCGGCGCTGGCGCTGGCTCCGCTCGTGCGGGCCGGACTCGTCGAACGGTCCGGCATCGTCGTCGACGCGGTGAGCGGTGTCTCCGGGGCCGGTCGGGCCCCGAGCGAGCGGTTGCACTTCGCGGCGGTGGACGGCGACTTCCTCGCCTACGGCCTGCTCCGTCACCGGCACACGCCGGAGATCGAGCAGGCGGCCGGGGCCCAGGTCCTGTTCACCCCGCACCTGGCGCCGATGGTCCGCGGGATCCTGGCCACGTGTTACGCGCGTCCGGCGGCGGGCGCGGGGGAGCTCTCCACCTCGGACGTGCTCGGCGTCCTCGGAGACTCCTACGCCGGCGAGCCCTTCGTGACGGTGGTCGAGCAGTCGCCGTCGACCAAGGCCACCGCGGGCTCCAACTGCGCCCAGTTGACGGCCCGGGTGGACCCGAGGACCGGCTGGGTGGTGGTCCTCTGCGCTCTCGACAACCTGGTGAAGGGCGCGTCGGGCCAGGCGGTGCAGTGCGCCAACCTGGCGCTCGGGCTACCCGAGACGACCGGCCTGCCACTGGTGGGGCTCTACCCGTGAACCGGCTGCCGGCGAGTGGGCGGGCGGGGACGGGGCGTCGCTCCCGGACGACTTCGGAGAGGGTGGCCCGATGAGCGTGACGGCGGCCCGGGGTTTCGTCGCGGCGGGAGGGAGCGCCGGGATCAAGGCCGGAGGCCTGCCCGACATCGCCGTCGTGGCCACCGAGGGCGCCGTCCCGGCCGCCGCCGCCGCGGTCTTCACCTCCAACCGGGCGGCCGCGGCGCCGGTTCAGGTGAGCCGGGCCCATCTCGAGGTCTCCGGCGGCCGCGCCTCGGCCGTGGTGCTGACCTCGGGCAACGCCAACGCGGCCACGGGCCGGGGCGGGATGGCGGCGGCGAGGCGGCTCTGCGAGCTGGTCGGGCTCGGTGTCGGCGTCCCGCTCCAACAGGTCCTCGTCTGCCAGACGGGCCTCATCGGGGTGCCGTTCCCGATCGGCGTCGTCGAGCCGGCGGTCGGCCCCGTGGTGGCCGCTCTTGACGGCGGCGAGCAGGCGGCCGCGGCCGCGGCCGCGGCCATCATGACCACCGACACGGTGCGCAAGGAAGTCGTCGTCGCCGGTGGGGGGTTCACGGTGGGAGGCATGGCGAAGGGCGCCGCGATGCTCGCGCCGGACATGGCGACGATGCTGGCCGTGCTCACCACCGACGCCCGTTGCGACGCCGTCCTGCTCCGGCGGGTCCTTCGGGAGGCGGTCGCCGGGACGTTCAACCGGATGACGGTGGACGGTGCCACCTCCACCAATGACACCGTGGTGCTCCTGGCCAGCGGCCGCGCCGGACCCGTCGGAACCGAGGCCCTCGCGGAGGCGGTGGCCGAGGCGTGCGGGTCGCTCACCGCCCAGATGGTGGCCGACGCCGAGGGGGCGACCAAGGTGGTCCGCGTTCGGGTCACCGGGGCCCGCTCGGAGGGCGAGGCCCACAGAGCCGCCCGCAAGGTCGCCGATTCACTTCTGGTGAAGTGCTCGCTCAACGGGGAGGACCCCTACTGGGGGCGGGTGGTGAGCGAGCTCGGCAGCGCGGGGGTCGAGTTCGACCTCGAGCGGGTCGCCGTCTCCTACGGGGGGATCGCCGTGTGCGTGGGCGGCGAGGGGATGGAGCACGATCGGGGGGCGGTGGCCACCCATATGGCGGGGCGGCACGTCGAGATCCTCGGCGACCTGGGTCTGGGCGACGGCTCCGCGGCGGTGCTCGCCACCGACCTCGGTCACGGGTACATCGACGAGAACCGGACGACGTCGTGAGCGCCGTTCCGGTGAGCAGCAACCCCTCGGCCACCGCATCGCTGCTGGTGGAGGCCATCCCCTACATCCGGCAATTCTGGGGAAAGGTGGTGGTGGTGAAGTACGGGGGCAACGCGCTGGCCGCCGGCGGGGCGCTCCCGGGGCCGGACGCCACGGGGGAGGGACCGCCGGCAGGAGTTGCCCGAGGGGGCGACGACGCGGCCCTGGCTGCTTTTGCCCAGGATGTCGTGCTGGTGCGGTCGGTGGGAATGCTGCCGGTCGTGATCCACGGTGGCGGTCCTCAGATCGGTGACCTCATGCGAAGGCTGGGCAAGGAGGTGTCCTTCCGGGACGGCCTGCGCGTGACCGACGCCGAGACCCTCGACATCGCCCGGATGGTGCTCGTCGGCAAGGTCAACCGGGACATCGTCTCTGCCATAAACGTCCACGGCTCCCTGGCGGTCGGCCTTTCGGGCGAGGACGCGAACCTCATAACCGCGACACCTCGATCGGCCGATCTCGGCTACGTCGGCGACGTGCTCGGCGTGGACCCCACCATGCTGCGGCGGCTGCTCGCGCAGGGGCTGGTCCCCGTGGTGGCCACCATCGGGGTCGGCCAGGGGGGGCAGGCGTACAACATCAACGCCGACACCGTGGCAGGTGCGATCGCCGAAGCGCTCGAGGCCGAGAAGCTGGTCTTCCTGACCGACGTCGAGGGCCTCCGATCGCGGGCCGACGACCCGGGTTCCCTCGTGCACCAGGCGACCGCGTCACAGCTCGACGAGATGATCGTCTCGGGGGCGGCATCGGGCGGGATGGTACCGAAGGTGGAGGCTTGCGCCCGGGCGGTCCGGGGGGGCGTGCGCCACGCCCACATCCTCGACGGCCGGGTCCCGCATTCCCTGCTGCTCGAGCTCTTCACCGACAGCGGCGTCGGAACGATGGTCGGCCCGTGACGGCCGACGGGGAGCAGGGTCGGCCCGTGACGGCACCGGCCCGTCGCGTGCTCATGCGCACCTACGCGGAGCCGCCGGTCACCTTCGTCCGCGGGGAGGGCACCCAGCTGTTCGACACGGAGGGCCGGCGCTATCTCGACTTCATCACCGGCCTGGCGGTGGTGTCCCTCGGGCACGCCCACCCCGTGGTCGCCGAGGCGATCGCCCGTCAGGCCAGGACGCTCAGCCACGTCTCCAACCTCTACGGCAACGAGCTGGCCCCGGAGGTGGCCGCCACCATCGATCGGCTCATCGGCGGCGGAACCCACCCGGCCGGCGGGCAGATCTTCTTCACCAACTCGGGTGCCGAGGCCAACGAGTGCGCGCTGAAGCTGGCCCGCCGATGGGCGGGTCCCGGTCGCCACGTGGTGGTCTCCACCCTGGGCTCGTTCCACGGGCGCACGCTGGCCACGTTGGCGGCCACGGGCCAACCCGAGAAGCACGGGCCGTTCGAGCCACTGCCCGAGGGATTCGTGCACGTTCCCTACGACGACCTGCCGGCTCTCGACGAGGCGCTCGATCCGTCCACGGTGGCCGCCGTGCTGGTCGAGCCCATTCAGGGCGAGGGCGGAGTCGTCGTGCCGTCGTCGGACTATCTGAGCGGGGTGCGCGACCTCTGTACCGAACGGGGTGTGCTGCTGATGGTCGACGAGGTCCAGACCGGGTTCGGGCGGACGGGGAGGTGGTTCGGCTTTCAGGCCCAGGGGCTCGAGCCGGATGTGGTCACCATGGCCAAGGCACTGGGGAACGGGATGCCGGTGGGCGCCTGCTGGGCCCGGGCCGAGGTTGCCGCGGCGTTCGGACCCGGCGACCACGGGTCGACGTTCGGCGGGCAGCCGCTGGCGTTGGCGGCCGTCCGAGCGACGCTCGAGGTCATGGAGCGCGAGGACGTCCCGGCCCGTGCCCTGCGAGCGGGGTCCCGGCTGGCCGCCGGCCTCGCCGGGCTTCCCGGGGTCCTGTCGGTCCGGGGCCAAGGTCTGCTGCTGGCCGCCGTCCTGAGCGTGCCGGCCTCCCAGGTCGCCGCGGGTGCGCTGGCGGCGGGGCTGGTGGTCAACCCGGTCCGGCCGGACACGATACGGCTGGCCCCGCCGCTCCTCGTGTCCGACGCCGAGATCGACGAGGCCCTCGCCGTGCTGGCCGGCGTCCTCGGGGGACTGGTGTGACGACGCGCCATCTCCTTGACGTCGACGACCTGGCCCCTCACGAGCTCGATGCCGTGCTGGCCCTCGCCGAACGCCCCGAGCTCCCGCGCCTGCTGGCGGGCCACGGAGTTGCGATGCTCTTCGAGAAGCCGTCGGCCCGGACCCGGAACGCCACGGAGATGGCCGTGTTCACCCTGGGGGGCCATCCGCTCTACCAGCAGGGACACGAGGTGGGTCTCGACACGCGCGAGCCGGCCGAGGACGTCGCCCGGACGTTGGCCTGCTACCACCGGTTGCTGTGCGCCCGGGTGTTCGACCACCGGACGCTGGCCCGCATGGCCGACGCGCTCGATGCCGGAGGGTTCGGCGTCCCGGTGGTCAACCTGCTTTCGGACCGGGCACACCCTTGCCAGTCGGTGGCCGATCTGCTGACCCTGCGCGAGACGCTCACTCCGGGGGACCCGTCGGCAACGGCCCTGGCGGGCCGGTCGATCGCCTACGTGGGCGACGCCAACAACGTGTGCCGATCGCTGGCCAAGGCGGCGGTGATGGCCGGCATGGCCGTCTCCGTGGGAGCTCCGGGGGGGTACCAGATGACCGACCTCGACGCGCAGGAGATCCGTGAACTTGCCGGGAGGGCCGGACGGGGGGGAACCCTGCTCCTCACCGAGGACCCGGCCGAAGCGGTGAAGGGGGCCGACGCCCTGTACACGGACGTGTGGACGTCAATGGGCCAGGAGGACGAGGCGGCCGTCCGGCGGCGCAGCTTCGCCGGCTATGGGGTCGATGCCCGCCTGCTCGGCCTGGCGTCCCCGTCGGCGGTCGTCCTCCATTGCCTTCCCGCGCACAGGGGTGAGGAGATCTCCGCCGAGGTCGTCGACGGTCCGAGGAGCGTCGTGTGGCGTCAGGCGGCTCACCGGCTCACGGCCATGCGGGGGCTGTTCGCCTGGCTCGTCGATGCCGGTACCGCCGGTGGACCGGCATGAGGGTGACCAAGCACCAGCGGCAGCACAGGATCGGCAATCTGCTCGAGTCACGCGTGGTGGCCAGCCAGGCCCAGCTGGTCGAGCTGCTGGCGGCCGACGGAGTGGAGGCAACCCAGACGACCGTGTCCCGTGACCTCGAGGACCTCGGAGCGGTGAAGGTCAGGCTCCCCGGCGGCGAGACGGCGTACGCCCTGCCCGAGCTGCCGACCCAGCAGATCGCCCCGGTCGACCATCTCCGCCGGGTGCTGGGGGAATGGGTCGTGGAGATCTCCCACTCGGCCAATCTGGTCGTCCTCCGGACGCCGCCGGGCTCGGCGCATGTCGTAGGCTCGGCGCTCGACCGCAGCGGCAGGCCCGACGTGCTGGGCACGGTGGCCGGTGACGATACCGTTCTGGTGGTGGTCGACGAGCGCCAGGGTGGTGCTGTGGTCGCCGACGAGCTGACGCTCATCGCAGGGTTGCAGGTGCGCCCCTCGCGCCGGAGACCGGGATCGCCGAAGCAGAGGTGACAGCCCCACAGGGGCAGAGGTGACAGCCCCCCACAGGGGCAGAGGTGACAGCCCCCCACAGGGGCAGAGGTGACAGCCCCACAGGGGCAGAGGTGACAGCCCCCACAGGGCGGCGGGAAGGATGATCATGGCGAAGCGGGTGGTCCTGGCCTACAGCGGCGGGCTCGACACGTCGGTCGCCGTCCGATGGCTGAGGGAGGAGACCGGTGCCGAGGTGATCGCGGTCGCCGTCGACGTCGGCCAGGGTGGCGAGGATTGGGAGACGATCCGGCAGCGGGCCCTCGCGGCCGGTGCGGTGGAGGCCGTGGTGGTGGATGCCCGGCGCGAGATGGCCGAGGAGTTCTGCGTACCGGCCATCCTGGCCAACGCCAGGTACGAGGGGAAGTACCCCCTCGTCTCCGCACTCTCGAGGCCGGTCATCGTCCGTCACCTGGTGGCGGAGGCCCGCCGGCATGGTGCCGACACGGTCGCGCACGGCTGCACGGGCAAGGGCAACGACCAGGTGCGCTTTGAGGTGGGGACCCGCTCGCTCGCCCCCGACCTCGAGGTGCTGGCACCGGCGCGGGTCTGGGGACTCAGTCGGGCCCAGGCCGTCGAGCTGGCCGCGAAGTGGGAGATCCCGATCTCGGTGACCAAGGAGAAGCTCTACTCGATCGACGAGAACCTCTGGGGCAAGGCCATCGAGTGCGGGATCATCGAGGACCCCTGGGCTTCTCCTCCCGATGACGCCTACACCCTGACGCGCCCGACCGCGACGGGCCCCGTGCAGATGGTCGTCGCCTTTGAGGCGGGAGTGCCCACTGCGCTGGACGGACGGGCGATGCCGGTCGAGGAGCTGATCGCCGAGGTGAGCCGCCGGGCCGGTTCGACCGGTTTCGGCCGGCTCGACATGGTGGAGAACCGCCGGGTGGGGATCAAGAGCCGCGAGGTCTACGAGTGTCCGGCCGCACTGGCCCTGCTGGTCGCGCACGCCGACCTCGAGGACCTGACCCTCGAGCGTGACCTCCACCATGAGAAGGCCCGCCTCGAGCCCCGATGGGCCGAGCTGGTTTACGACGGGATGTGGTTCTCGCCGCTGAAGCAGGCGATCGACGCCTTCGTCGTCGAGTCCCAGCGCCACGTCACCGGGGAGGTGCGATTGCGGTTCGACCCACCCGGGACCTGCACGGTGGAGGGCAGGCGCAGCCCGGTCGCCCTGTACGACCACGGGCTGGCCACCTACGACGAGACGGACAGCTTCCGTCACGAGGACGCCGCGGGCTTCGTCCGGCTGTGGGGTCTGGGCGTCGCCACCTGGGCCTCCCGGCAAGGAGAGGGCAAGGCTGCTGGGCGGGGTCCCTCGGGATCGGCTGCGGGAAGCGCAGGACCGTGACCCTGTGGCAGGGTCGCCTCGGTGACGGCATGGCCGACGAGGTGGCGGAGTTCACCATCAGCCTCCAGTTCGACCGGGTCCTGGCCACCGACGACCTGGCAGGCTCCCGCGCCCACGTGAAGGGGCTGGCGAAGGCCGGCATCCTCACCGACGACGAGGCGAGGTTGCTGGTCGACGCCCTGAACCAGGTGGAGGAGGAGCTGGCCGGCGAGGTCTTCACGTTCGAACCGGGCGACGAGGACGTGCACACGGCGGTGGAGCGCCGCGTCACCGAGATCGCCGGAGAAGTCGGCGCCAAGCTGCATACCGGCCGCAGCCGCAACGACCAGGTGGCCACCGACCTCCGGTTGTGGTGCCGCCGCACCTTGGGCTCGTTGGCCCTTGACGTCGTCGCGCTCCAGGACGTGCTGCTGCGCCGTGCCAGCGAGGCGGGCGACGCCTACCTTCCGGGCTACACCCACCTGCAACGGGCCCAGCCGGTCCTTCTCGCCCACCACCTGCTGGCCCACGGGTGGGCACTGGCCCGCGACGTGGACCGGCTGGTCGCCACGATCGAACGCCTGAACGTCTCGCCGCTCGGAGCGGGAGCGCTCGCCGGTTCGTCGCTGCCCCTCGACCCCGAGCTGGTCGCCGAGGAGCTGGGCTTCCTCGGGACCTTCGAGAACTCGCTCGATGCGGTGTCCGATCGGGACTTCGTGGCCGAGGCACTGTTCGACCTGGCGCTCCTCGGGGTCCACCTGTCCCGGATGGGTGAGGAGATCGTGCTCTGGTCGAGCGAGGAGTTCGGCTTCTGCATCCTGAACGACAGCTTCGCCACCGGTAGCTCGATGCTGCCGCAGAAGAAGAACCCCGACGTGGCCGAGCTGGTCAGGGGTAAGGCGGGAAGGCTCATCGGCCACCTCACCGGCGTCCTCGTCACTCTGAAGGGACTGCCGCTCGCCTACAACCGCGACCTGCAGGAGGACAAGGAGCCCCTCTTTGACGCCACGCGCCAGATGCGGTTGGGACTGCAAGCCCTCGCCGGCCTCTTCGCAACCGTCGAATGGGCGCACGACAGGATGCAGGCGGCCGCCGACGGGGAAGGAGCGGCCGCCGTCGACCTGGCCGAGATGCTGGTGGAGCGGGGCATGCCGTTCCGGCAGGCGCACACCCTGGTCGGAGGGCTCGTGCGCGACTCGCTCGAGCGCCGGGTGCCGCTCGTGGAGCTGGTGCAGGCCCACCCCGATCTCGGCGACGAGGGGGCGGCCCTGCTGGAGCCGGGCGTCGCCGTGACCCGCCGGACCAGTCCCGGTGGCGCCGGTCCGATCCCGGTGGCCGTGCAGCTCGAGCGGTTCGGCCGCCGGCTCGACGTGGACCGGGCCCGGGTGGCCTTGCTCCCCGGTGCCGGTGTGGCACGCGGCACCGGCCGGTCCGCCGACTCTGCGGTCCCTGGAGAGGTTCCCCCGGCGGCGTGAGCCATGGTCCGGGTAACGGCCGGAGTTGGGGACCTGTGACCCGCGACCACTTGGCCGGGGGCGCCGTCGACCTGGCGCCGTGGCTCCTCGGCAAGATCCTCGCTCACGGTAGCCGGGCCGGGAGGATTGTCGAGGTGGAGGCCTACGGGGGGGCTTTTGACCCGGCGTCGCACGCATACCGAGGCCGAACTGCGCGCAATCAGACCATGTTCGAGCAGGCGGGCCACCTGTACGTCTATTTCACCTACGGGATGCACTGGTGCGCCAACGTGGTCGCGGGGCCCGAAGGGGTGGGCGAGGCGGTGCTGATCCGAGCTCTTTCACCCATCAGGGGGTTGGCCGAGATGCGCGGGCTCCGCCTGGCTGCGGGCTCAGACCGGGACTTGTGCAACGGCCCGGCCAAGCTTTGCCAGGCCCTGGGTGTGACCGGATCGCTCGACGGGGCAGACCTGATCACGGGTGATCGGGTGATCCGGCTGGTCGACGACGGGACCTCACCGCCGCACCGACCGGGCAACGGGCCGCGCGTCGGGATCACCAAGGCTGTCGACCGGCCATGGCGATGGTGGGTGGCCGACGATCGGAACGTCTCGGGACGGGGATCGCGGCTCGGGTCGCCGGTCGGCGAGGCTTTCGGGGGCCATCACCCCGCGAATGGCCCATGCACGCAGGGTGCCGGCAAGAAGTAGCGCACCGCCAGGAATCGCACCCGCCAGGCGCTCGAGCCGGTCGCCGTGGTGGGCGACGTGGGCGACGTCCCTTTCGTAGGACTCCGGTGGTGTTTCGACGAGCTATGGCGTCATCGAGCGCAGGTGCCCCTGCACGCCGAACCAGACCTCCAGCCCGCCAGCGCGTGTCGGCGCGCCGATGGCTTCCTCGAGCAGCGACAGCGCGCTGGCCGGCCGGGCCCCGACCGGATCGGCGAGCACGGTCTCGACTTTGTAGCGCTCGAGGAACCGGCGGACCTCGGTGGCCGTGGCCTCGGTGGTTCCGGGCATCACGTTGGCCGGTGAGGTTCCCTGGTCGTCCGCTACGAAGGTCGCCGGAACCGACGCCAGATCGCTCGGGAACGCGTCGTACGAGGCGGCGCGATCGGGGCCGGGGACGAGGGCGTAGCCGCCCACCAGCCGGAACCGCATCCTCGCCGAGGCCTGCCACAGCATCCCCTGGTCACTCAGCACGTCGGCGTAGGGATAGGTCATCGCGACGCTGCCCGCAGGGATCTGCCGCAGGGCGGCGCTCGTGAACAGCTGGGGCACATCGCTCGGATACGACGGGTACGGCCAATCCGGCACGAGGGGAGCAAGCGCCACCACCAGGACGCCCACGAGGACTGCCGGCCGCCACCATCGAGCGCGAAACCCCCGGCGTCGCTGGTACCGCGGCCCACCTTCCGTCCGGGTCCGCCGCCACGCGGCGTGCCATTGGTCACACGCCACTGCCAGAAGTACGGCCGCGAACAGGTCTACGTACAGTGCGAACCGGGAGTCCACGAAGCTCGCGAAGAGCGGCAGGTGGTCGAGAAGGTCGACCGGGAGCGGGATGCCGGTGCTGTGGGCGTCGATCGTGAGCGATGGGCCGAGAGCGAGCACCTCGGCCGCGACAGCCATGGCTGCGGCGAACCGGACCAACGGCATCCGCCATCGCCAGACGACCACGGCCAGGAGCACGACGAAGAGGGGGATGCCGAGATAGCTCCCGTTCTCGGTCAGGTCGCCCATGATGAACCGGTTGCTCACGGCGACCAGGCCGGCCGGCGCCAGCAGTTGGTGCATTGTCGGGACCACGATGCCGAGGAGGTCGGCGGGGAACGGGTAGGTGCCGTGGGCAGAGCCGACGTAGCGATCCGGTCCGGCCAGCTGGACAGACACGGGGTAGCCGATGACTGCTGCGCAGAGGGCGGCGGCCGTTCCGACGCCAGCGAGCACATGGCGTGTGCGCGCCCGCACCAGCCCGGGGTGCGACAGCATCAGAACGAGCACTCCCAGCGCTGCCACCACGATCGTACTGGCGAAGAGCTCAGACGCCACGAGGTACTCGGCCGCCGCGGTCAGCCCGAGCGCGACACCGGTCAGCACCGGACGGCGACGCTGTCGCACCACGAGCTCGTCGAGGAGCAGGAGGACGAGCGGTGGCCAAGGCACGAAGAGCAGGTTCAAGTGACCGACGCCCTGGCCCACCATGTACGGCGAGAAGCCGTAGACCAGGCCACCAACGAAGGCAGCAGGCGTCCACTGCACCCACCGGCGCAACAGCACGAAGCATGCCGTCGCCGACAGGGGGAAGGCCAGCCATAGCCACAGGTTGAGAGCCGACACCGGTCCGAAGGCCTGGGCGAGGGGCGCGCCCAGCAGGCCGAGGAACGACATCAGCGTGTTGCCGGCCATGTTGGCGCCGCGAGGGAAGTCGATGTAGTTGGTGAGAAACGGGGTGTGGCCGTGCAGGAGGGCGAACGGTGTCCAGGCGAGGAACCACACCTGCTGCGCCTGGTCACCGCATGCGCACGACGGCATCCGGTGGGGGTCGCCCGGCCAGATCGGCCAGTAGGCGACGAGGCCCAGAAACGCGTACGTCAGGCCGGCCGCGCACAGGACCCTCGTACGGCGCGCTCGACCGGCGCCGCTGCCCATGGGCAGCCCGCGGCTCGCGAACCTGAGCCTTGGGCCACCAGGACGACGGGCCGCGCCGCCGGCGGGACCGTGGCCATCGTCCGCTCTCGTCGAGGCGTCGTCCCCGCAGGCGTGCGTCACCCCGTGGCAGTCTAGGAGAGCGCGTACGGGGAGCGGAGAGCCGGGCTACGCGGAGGTTTGAGATGAGTCGACGCGCCGGCGTTGACGGGCCCCTGCCCACCTGGTACCATGACCTTCCCGCCGCAAAGCTCGAAGTTGAGAGCGACAGTGCGGCAGGTCCGAGGGAATCTCCTGGAAGCTTCGGCTCCCAGAAGCACGCCCTCGGAGCACCCGGCACCAACACCCGAGTGGTGAGTGCCCGGTCGCTCCTTGAAAACGGAAGAGCGAGAGCCAAAAGCCAGTGCGGGCGGCTCATGGGTGCTTCGGCACTCCTGGGTCGTACGTCAATGAAGTAACGCAATGGCGAGCGTCGCGGAGCCCCTCGGGGTGAGGTCGCGCTCGTCGTCAACCGGGAGAAGAGTCCTTCCGGTTGGCTCTCTGGTTTGCGGGCGCCTCCCTTCGGGGCGGTGTCCAAGGACCTCGATGGAGAGTTTGATCCTGGCTCAGGACGAACGCTGGCGGCGTGCCTAACACATGCAAGTCGAACGCTCTCCATTCGGTAGCAATACCGATGAAGAGAGAGTGGCGAACGGGTGAGTAGCACGTGAGCAACCTGCCCCGAAGACCGGGACAACACCGGGAAACCGGTGCTAATACCGGATATCCCCACCTGATCGCATGTTCGGGTGAGGAAATGCCTGTGTCGTTAGATGCAGACGCTTCGGGAGGGGCTCGCGGCCTATCAGCTAGTTGGTGAGGTAACGGCTCACCAAGGCTTCGACGGGTAGCTGGTCTGAGAGGACGATCAGCCACACTGGGACTGAGACACGGCCCAGACTCCTACGGGAGGCAGCAGTGGGGAATCTTGC